>CAZVSA010000495.1:1254-1504 GCA_964629955.1 uncultured Luteolibacter sp. | reverse complement strand
CCTACTGCGTGCAGCGCCTCAAGGACGCCGTGATCCGCCAGAAGCGCGGGCAGAAGCAGGAAGTTCTCGCTGCGGGCAAACCCTCCCCGGAAGTGGAAGTGACCACCGGCACGCTGCGCATTCCGGTCGATTCGGTGAAAACCGCCTGCCAGGACGCGTGCCCGGCGAATGCGATCGTGTTCGGAAACCTGCTGGACGGAGAGAAATCCGCGCTCGGCCGCAGCAAGGCGATCCAGCGCAACTACGATCT
>CAZVSA010000495.1:0-1244 GCA_964629955.1 uncultured Luteolibacter sp. | reverse complement strand
ACATCGGCACCCGCCCGCGCACCAGCTACCTCGCCCGTGTGAAGAACCCGAATCCGGCGATGCCGGACGCGCCGTTCATCGGCAAAGCCACCATCCACATGGTCTGAAGAACGCCGAACATCGAACGCCCAACGCTGAACATCGAATGAAAGAGCAAGCACGGCCTGAACACTGAAAACCGAACACTCGCAAACTCTTCCGCTTCTCTTTCCCAACAACTTTCTTTTCCACACCTTACCATGGCATCCACGACCCAGGCCGCACCGGAGACCCACGAGGGAGTCAAGCTCCCGGTGCTCGAGCGCGAGAAGCTCATTCTCAATGATCGTTCCTACCACTGGATCACGGAGCGGGTTTGCAGCGTGCTCGAAAACCGCCAGCCCTTCCTCTGGTGGCTGCTCTTCATCCCCTCCTCTCTCATCGCGCTGATTGGCGTGGGGGGAAGCCTGGTGTATCTCGTTTCCAGCGGGGTCGGCGTCTGGGGCATGACCAACCGCGTGTTCTGGGGCTGGGACATCACCAACTTCGTTTTCTGGATCGGCATCGGGCACGCGGGGACGCTGATTTCCGCGGTTCTTTTCCTTACCCGGCAGAATTGGCGGACGTCGATCAACCGGGCGGCGGAAGCGATGACCATTTTCGCCGTGATGTGTGCGGGGATTTTCCCCGCCTTCCACGTCGGCCGCGTCTGGTTCGCGTGGTTCCTCGCCCCGGTGCCCAACGCCAACGAGATCTGGCAGAACTTCAAATCCCCGCTGTTGTGGGACGTGTTCGCGGTTTCCACCTATTTCACCGTTTCCCTCATCTTCTGGTATCTCGGCATGGTGCCGGATCTCGCCACCATCCGCGACCGCTGCAAGTCCGGGCTCCGCAAGATGCTCTACGGCATCTTCGCCATGGGTTGGCGCGGTGGAAACCGCCAGTGGAGCCACTATGAAATGGCCTACCTGCTTCTCGCCGCGCTGGCGACGCCGCTGGTGCTCTCCGTGCACTCGGTCGTTTCCTTCGACTTCGCCACCTCCGTCGTCCCGGGCTGGCACACCACGATTTTCCCGCCCTACTTCGTCGCCGGGGCCATTTTCGGCGGATTCGCGATGGTGCTCACGATCATGATCCCCGCCCGGGCCATCTACGGCCTGGAGGATCTGATCACCATGAAGCACATCGACAACATGGCGAAGATCATCCTGCTCACCGGCACCATCGTCGGCTACGCCTATCTGATGGAGCTGTTCGTCGCCTTC
>CAZVSA010000494.1:0-1529 GCA_964629955.1 uncultured Luteolibacter sp. | reverse complement strand
CCCTGGATGAGAACAATGAGAAACCCTCCGAATCCGTTTCCGGAGCGGATGATGATGAGAAACCTATCAAGAACGAAGAAAACGACTCGACCACTGGTTGGGCGCTTGCCGCATTGGTCGGCCTTCTTGCCATGGCGCTGCTTGGGTGGTGGAGGCTCCGGATAGCGAGACGATCAAACAATCAATGAAGTGAGGAGTTTGCTTTTCATCACCTTTCTTTTTTTTGCTTCAATTCCGCTTGAAGCGGGAGAAATCCGTTTGTCCGATTTGGATAGAGAAATCATTGAATTTTTTGAAACAGAGCATTTCGACGCCCCTGATTATCCTGATCTGGAATCCCTTCACAACAAACTTCGTTGGTATTGGGGATTGGGTCAAAAGGCCCGTCCTGCGCTCATGTATTTGCTGACGGAAAAATATGATGGGAATTTGGAAAATATGAAAAGAGCGATCGACGCTCTTTCCGCCATGGATGGAGATAGATCAGACGTTCTGAATCATGTGAGAACGAATCTCCCAGGAATGATTGATTCGGAAGAAATATATGAAAAATCGAATTACATTAATTCCTGCTTGGGTGCGCTGGGCAGGCATGGCTCTCCCGAGGATATGGATCTCATCCGGACATTTCTGGATTACCAGGATTACATTGTAAAAACCATGGCTGAAAATCAATTGATCCATATCCAGCAGCGAATCGATGCAGGTGAATTCGATGAGCCCAAGACTCGCAGGGAGCCCGGCTCCGGTGCCCTGGATGAGAACAATGAGAAACCCTCCGAATCCGTTTCCGGAGCGGATGATGATGAGAAACCTGCCAAGAACGAAGAAAGCGACTCGACCACTGGTTGGGCGCTTGCCGCATTGGTCGGCCTTCTTGCCATGGTGCTGCTCGGGTGGTGGAGGCTCCGGATAGCAAGACGATCAAACAATCAATGAAGTGAGGAGTTTTCTTCGGAATCGGTTTGACAGACAAGAGGGAGCCGCCATGCTTCCGACACTACAACTCTAAGCGGTGGCCGTCCCGAGAGACGGCCTTTGTATGCCCTTTTCCGGCGGCTTTTCCCAAAGCCGGGTGGAGAACCGGGAATACAACACCGTGCAAACGGGAATACCGGTCGCCGTCTTAGAGCGGTAGTTGACACCCGGCACCTCCTTTCGGGGAGGTGCCTCCATCCCCGACCGAACCGGAGCCATGACCCGAACCCCCGAATCCACCGCCCGCGAAACCGATCCCTGGAGCGAGCTGGAAACCAGCGTGAACCTCGCCACCGCCTGCATCCATCTGCTGTCGGAATTCGCCGCCCGTCAGATGGAGGAGCGATGCGGGAGCAACCTCGATGCGGAGGCCGCGGGAAGCGCGGCGACCGGCCTTTCCCTGTTCGGTCACGAGGTGATCGTGAGGCTCCACCGGGCCTTTCACGCCAGCCACGAAGCCGCTCATTCCCGCCGGTGATTCCGAAAACCATGCAACGGAGCGCGGGCATTCCGCCAAAAGTGTTCCGGGAATCGCGGCGGCAACGCCGGAG
>CAZVSA010000493.1:0-1584 GCA_964629955.1 uncultured Luteolibacter sp. | reverse complement strand
AGGCGCTGCCGCTTTCCCAATCGGCGTTCCAGGTGCCGTTGGCTCCCCGGGTGAGACTGATCTGCGGCTGCGGCGGGGGCTCGAATCCATGGACGCCGTGGGAGAGGAGGGCGCAGGCCGCGAACACGCGGAGGAGCGGACGGCCATGGGGAGAGGAACGGAGCGCCGGCTTCAGCCGGCATGGGGGGAAGAGCGGAATATGCCAGAGCCGGCTGAAGCCGGCGCTCCATTGCAAACGGGCTTTGGGCTGGAAGGGTTTCATTGTCCCGCCTCCTTTCCGGCTTGCGCGGCGGGGGTTGTTGTGGAAGATGCAGGCGGGACGCCTGCGCCCCTTTCCCAGAACTGGATAACCACGTCTTCGGGCTGCGGGGGGGCTGCGAGAAGAGCGGTTCGTTTTGCGGCTTCCGCCTGCTTCGCGGCAAGGTGGGAGGCTTTCAAATGCAGGCCCTCCTTGCGGTAAAGGTGATGGAGTTGTTCCAGGGTGCGGATGGCGGGGCTTTGCGGGTCTCCTTCCACGAGGAGGAAGGCGGGGCCGGAGGTTTCCACGTCGGGCAGGAGGGAAAGGTCCGGGATTTCGGAAGCCGGGTGGTGTCGGCGCAGGCGGGCGCTGTCGAGATTTCCCAGACCGAGGAGAAGAATTCGCTCGATGCCGGGGCCGCCGGGCTCGTGGACGTGGTAGGAGAAGACGCCGCTGAAGTGATGGAAATCGAGGTTGCTCCAGGCGGTGATTTCTCCCTCGCGGCCACCGCCGGGATGGATGCGCAGGAGGGTGCGGCGTCCGTCCACCACGGTGGCGGAGACGTAGGCGATGTCCCTTCCGGGGAGGGCCGCGCGGAGTTCGAGGAGGCGGGCGGCGACGGCGGGGTCGGAAGGCGGCAGGACGGGCAGGGGCGGAGGAGGGTCGGGCAGTCCAGGGTCTTCGACCATTTGGACGGTGAGGTTGATGGTTCCGGAAACGGGAGGGAGCCCGGACATGGGCGGGGCGTCGTTGCGGGCGACGCGCGTGGTGCGGGAGGAGAGGATCTGGAATCCGATGGGTTCCTGTGGTTCGGGGGCTTCCGCGGGTTGGGTCCGGGGGACGGGGGCGGGAAGCTCCACGTCCCACTTGGGTGTTCCGCCCTCCTGGGCGGACACGGGAACAAGGGTGCTCAACAACACGGTGAATACGGGGGGGATTTTCATCACGACCGGATGCTGAACTTCCGGAATCAAGGGTCGCAAGGATAAAAAGCGACAATTAGTCCGCTCTCGAACCAAGGATTTCCATCAGGATGGAGTCTTGTCGAAGAGCCTTCCGACCAGAAGAGTCATTCTCGGGCAGAACGTGGTTCGCCTGCGGGGGATGCGCGGGCTCACACAGGAGAAACTGGCCGAATTGGTAGGGGTGGACCGCCGCCACATCCAGAGAATCGAACGGGGAACCGCCAATCCGGGCGTGGATGTGATCGGCGGACTGAAAACCGCGTTGAATGTGGAGTGGCGGGATCTGCTGGATTAGGCTGCATTTCTCACGGAGGGGTTCTCCTGCCCTCCCGTCGATTTTGCAAAGGATTGGCAGTCAATCATCGGATGCGGATCGATGGC
>CAZVSA010000492.1:0-1606 GCA_964629955.1 uncultured Luteolibacter sp. | reverse complement strand
CCGTATGCCCGCGAAATCCACCGGCTGGTGACCGCGCGCCAGCCGGAGCGGTCAAACTGGGTGTTCACGTCCTTCGACCCGCGGCCGCTCAAGGCGATCAGGCAAATCGATCCGGAGGCGGAGATCATGTTCATCAAGGGCGGCCCGCTCGACGAGGAGTTGATGAAGAACGCCGCGGACCTGGGTGCGGGCCGCATTGCCTGCAAGATGGAAGGCACCACGCGCCTGGCGGTGAAGGAGGCGCAGAAGCGCGGCTTCATCGTCACCGGCTGGCCGGGGCATCATCTGGAAGACTATTTCCTCGGTCGCGGCCTGGGGGTGGATGCCATATGCAGTGACGTGCCGGTGATGATCCAGGAGTATCTCGACGCGCATCCGGAGTAATGGTCCGGCCCGAAAAAGCGCAGGGTGCGCGCAGCCTCTCCGCGGGCTGGAACGTGCGGGACCGGAAGGAGGAGCACCTCCACAAGCCGGAGCCATTCGTAGCGAGGCGTTCCGCGGCAGCATCGCGTTTTCCGGCCCTGCTTTGTTGAAAAACGAATCCGGTTGCCGAATCCGCCGCTTGATGCATGGTCTTCCGTTGAATCCCCGAATTTTCCTTCCATGAAACCCGATCCGACTCCCGCCGCCCTTCCCATTCCACGGGAAGCCTTCGACTGGTATGATGAATACGCCCACGGCATCATCGACCGGCGGACCTTCATGGCGCGGCTCGCCACGCTGGGGGCCGCGGGATTCACGATGGGTTCCCTGCTGACGGCGCTGATGCCGGACTATGCCGCTGCGGCGCAGGTTTCCTTCAACGACCCCGACATCAAGGCTACATACGAGATCTTTGAATCGCCGCAGGGGCATGGCGAATGCCGCGGGTATCTGGTGGTTCCCACCGCCTTGCAGGACAAAGGCCCCGCGGTGCTGGTGATCCACGAAAACCGCGGGCTCAATCCCTACATCGCGGATGTCGCCCGGCGGTTGGCGAAGGAGGGTTTCGTCGCTTTCGCCCCCGACGCGCTGCACCCGCGCGGCGGCTATCCGGGGAACGACGACGAGGGCCGCGCGATGCAGGGCGCGATGGACCGGGGAAAGCTCGAGCAGGACTTCATCGCGGCGGCCCGTTTCCTCAAGACCCATCCGCGGTGCGACGGCAAGCTCGGCGCGGTCGGTTTCTGTTTCGGCGGCTACATCGTCAACCTGCTGGCTGCGGCCGTGCCGGACACGCTCGATGCCGGGGTCGCGTTTTACGGCACGCCGGCGGCGAAGGAAATCCGCGGGAACATCAAGGCTCCGCTGCTGATCCATCTGGCGGAACTCGACGAGCGCGTGAACGCAAGCTGGCCGGAATACGAAGAGGACCTGAAGGCCGCCAAGGCGGACTACACAATGCACCTGTATCCCAAGGCCAACCACGGTTTCCACAACGACTCGACCGGCCGCTACGATGAGGAAAGCGCGAAGCTCGCCTGGAGCCGGACGATTGAATTTTTCAAGAAGCACCTGGCCTCCTGAGAACCTGTTTGGGATTTTCAAAGGCAGGGACTTTTCTCGATGTGTTTCGCGTCCCGGAGGGATTCCAGCCAATAGCCGGTGGTCGAGCGCAGCGAAAACC
>CAZVSA010000491.1:0-1628 GCA_964629955.1 uncultured Luteolibacter sp. | reverse complement strand
CCGGTAGGGATGGACCGCCGGGCCGTCCCACTTTTTCCCGATCTGCCATGGATCATGCCCCAACCATTCCCGCTTCCCCGGCGATGGAAGCCCTGCCCGCTGCGGAGAAACAGTCACGGCGCGCCCGGCGGTCTCGCCCTACCTGCCAGGAGACGTGGGTGGGTCATCGCACCTTGCCCTTGAAGCACGGGTTCACAAATTGGAATCATTCCCGGAACGCTTTTGGCAGGATGCCCGCGCTCCCTTTTTCGACGGACAAGCTCACTTTCCGCGCTTGTCGCGCAGCAAGGATTTCAACGGAAGCTCCGGATCGAGATCGTTTTCAAACAACCACTCGGGATTGTAGATCTTCGATTGATAGCGGAAGCCGGAGTCGCAAAGGATGGTGGCGATGGTTTTCCCCGGGCCATGTTCCAGCGCGTAGCGGACCGCTCCGGCCACGTTGATCCCGCTGGAAAGGCCGAGGCAGAGGCCTTCCTCCCGTAACAGTTGATGAATGACGGTGATGGCATCCTGGTCGGCGATGCGGTATGCATGGTCCACTCCGATTCCTTCGATGTTTCTGGTCACCCGGCCTTGCCCGATGCCTTCGGCGAAGGAGTCGCCGTCGTCCTCATCGAGATTTCCCTTCGTGAACCACGACCACATGGCCGCTCCATAGGGATCGGCACAGACGGCCGCGATGTCCGGGTTCCGGCTTTTGAGAAACAGGGAGGTTCCGGCCAGAGTGCCGCCGGTTCCCACCGCGGCCACGAAGGCATTCACCTCGCCATCCGTTTGCCGCCAGATCTCGGGGCCGGTGGTTTCAAAATGCGCCTGGCGGTTCGCGGTGTTGTCGAATTGATCCGCCCAGAACCATCCGCGCTCTTCGGCGAGGCGGCGGGCGATGTGATTGTAGTTGTCCGGATCGCTGTAGGGTTTCGCCGGAACGGGAATGACATCGGCGCCAATGGTGCGGAGGACTTCGATTTTTTCCTTCGACTGGGTGTCCGGAATGATGATCACGGTTTTGTAGCCTCTCGCGGTGCCGATGGTGGTGAGGCCGATTCCGGTGTTTCCCGCGGTGCCTTCTATGATGGTGTCCCCGGGTTTGAGCAAACCCCGGCGCTCCGCGTCCGTGATGATGCCGAAGGCGGCGCGGTCCTTCACGGAGCCTCCCGGGTTCATGAACTCCGCCTTGCCCAGAATCTCGCAGCCGGTGAGTTCGGAGAGTTTCTTCAAACGGATCAGCGGGGTTCCGCCGACGTGGTGGTCGATCGTGTGGTGGTTCATGGGATCAAAGGTCCTTGGGGTCTTAAGGTCGAAGGTCTGAAAGTCTTAAGGTCTGAAAGCGGGGGATCAGGGAGCGGCTGCGAGCTGGAATGACTTTGAGACTTTCAGACCTTGAGACTTTCGACCGCTTTCAAATCGACCAGAGCAGGTCTTCGCCATTCGTTCCGTTCTTCGAGCGGGATGGCTTGGTTTTGATGCTGATGTTCTTTTCCTCGTAAATCACGAGGGAGTTGGGAGGCACGCTGTGCATCAGGAAAACGTTCGCGCCGATGGTGGAGTTCTCGCCGATGTGGGTGTCCCCTCCGAGAATCGTGGAGTTCGGATAAATCGTGACGTTGTCCCCCACGTTGGGGTGA
>CAZVSA010000490.1:0-1630 GCA_964629955.1 uncultured Luteolibacter sp. | reverse complement strand
GCTTGCGGATGATGGCCCTGCGCTTTGCCATGCGGCTCACGCCGATGGCGAGGACGACGGTGACGGCGGCGGGAAGCCCCTCGGGAATGGCTCCGACGGCGAGCGCGACGGCGACCATGAACATTTCGATGGCGTCCGTTCCCCGGGAAACCCCGATCACGAAGGTGAGGGCGGCCACGCCGAGAATCACCCAAAGCAGCAGGCGGCTGAAGCGGGCGATTTTCTGGGTGAGTGGAGTGGAAATTTCCACAGCCTCCGAAATGAGCCGGGCGATGCGGCCGGTTTCTGTATGATTGCCGGTGCTGAAAACGACGCCTTCGGCGCGGCCGCTGGTGACGAGGGTGCCTGCGAAGGCGAGATTTCTGCGATCGGCAAGGCCGGTGTCCCCGGGGAGCGTGTCGTGGTGTTTCTGTGCAGGCAGCGATTCCCCGGTGAGGGCGGCTTCCTCGACCTGGAGGTTTTTCACATGGAACAGGCGGAGATCCGCGGGGACGAGGTCGCCGGATTGAAGGATGACAATGTCTCCGGGGACGAGATCCCGGGAGGGCACGCGCTTCTTTCCTCCATCCCGGCGCACGGTTGCCTCGGTGAGGATCATGCGGCTGAGCGCTTCGATGGCTTTTCCGGCTTTGGACTCCTGGATGAAGCCGATGATGGAGTTCGCGATGACGACGGCGAGAATCACCGCCGAATCCACCCACTCCTGAAACAGGATCGTGATGCAGGCCGCGGAAAGGAGGATGTAAATGAGCGGTTGGTGGAACTGCAGCAGGAAGCGCTTCCACGCCGGGGTGCCCGCGCGGGCGGTGACGGTGTTGGGGCCGTGTTTTTTGAGCCGGTCGTCGGCTTCGCCGGAGGAGAGGCCGCGTTTCGGGTCCGTGTCGAGGCGGCTTGCGGCTTCCGCGGAGGTGAGGCTGTGCCAGTGGTGATCGGTGGGAGGAGAATCGGGCATGGGAGATCGGACGGCTTGCCGGAAGGGACATCTAACATCGAAAGCGGGGATGCGCCCCGGTTATTTTCCGCCAGCCTGCCGTCTGCCATGAATTTTCTCAAGTTCCATCAGTCCGCATATCATGCCGAAAACTGATCGGATCGGTCGAACGCCGCTCCCATCGCTTCGATCTTGAGGATGCGTTTCATGGGGAAGTTCCCGAAATGGCTGAACATTTCCCCCGGGCTTTACACTCCGGACGGTTGCTGCCACGTCTTGTTCATACCCAGCCATCCTCGCATGAAACCCACCTCCGCAACCATCCGGAACGCGGTCGCCTGCATCGCCCTCGCTCTCGGCACCGCGGCCCTCGCCGCGGATCCCATGCCGCCGCGCGCGCCCAGCCCCGCGACGGTGAAGCAAATCCACAGCGGGCACAGCCTCAGCGATGCCTACGGTTCCGGCCCCTGGCCCGGCAGGCTCATCCTTGCGACAGAGCACATTCCGGGAAGCGATCCTCATAAAACCATCCACCGCTCCAGCATCCCAGGCTCCCCCCTCCACTGGCGCTGGAACCACAAAAGCCATCCGCCCGACGCCCGTCACGACATCGGCGACTACGAACTCCTCGTCACCACCCAGAGCGTCCCCCACCACCCCGATCCCGATATTTTCCGCAAAGACACCCTCGATTGGTTC
>CAZVSA010000489.1:0-1631 GCA_964629955.1 uncultured Luteolibacter sp. | reverse complement strand
TCTTGCCGTGGTCGACGTGGCCCATGATGGTGATGATGGGCGGGCGGTCTTTGAGCAGGTCTTCGGGCTCGGAGGCGGGGGCTTCCGGTTCCTGGATGACTTCCTCGATTTTGTGGATGCCTTTTTCCTTGTCGCGCTTTTCGCGCTCGAACTGGAAGCCGTGGGCTTCACAGACCTTGGCGGCGATGTCGGGCTCCAGCGGCTGGTTGGGCGCGGGGAAAACCCCGAGCTTGATCAGGTCCGCCATGATGTTGAACGGCTTGAGGCCGAGGCGGGCGGCCAGCTCGGGCACAAGGATCGGCGGTTTGATGACGATCAGCTTGGGGTCGTTTGGAACTTCCGTTTCCTCGTCGCTTTCCGGAACGGGTGCCTCGGCAACGTCTGCAACAGGGGCGGGCGCGGGTGCGGGGGTTTTGACCATTTCCACGTCCTCCTTGTCGAGGATTTTGGAAATGCTCCCGAGAACGGCTTTCTGGGTGCGGGCGGTTTTCCGAACTTTGGGCTTCTTTTCCTCCGCGAAAAGATCGAGTGCCGCGGCCTTTTTCGCGTCGATGACGCTTGGCTTGGGTGTGGCGGCCGATTCCGCCTCCTGACGCTGGCGCTCGCGGCGTGACGGTTTTTTACCGCCATCGAGAAGATCGAGGACCTTTGGTTTTTCGGGGGAACTGTCGCTGTTTTGAGGCATCCGGCTGGTCTGCTGTGTTCGGTGAGGAGGAATTGTGGGGATCGGGTGAGGGGAGAAGGGGATCAATCGTTGGATACGGTGGAAGCGGCGGCATCGACGATGCCCTGGGCGCGCGTGAGGATGCCCTGCGCGGCTTTTTCTTCGATTTCAAGAGCGGCGGCGATGTAATCGGCGGGCATGTCCACGATCAGATCGGGAGTGAAGCCGCCGGCGAGGGTGAGTTTTTCCGCGAGTTCGTCGGTGATGCCAAGCTGCTCGCCGAGGGTGTGGGCGGCTCCGCCGATCTTTTCCTTGAATTGTTCCTCCTTGGACTCGTCGCGGCGCACCTGGACATCCCAACCCATGAGGCGGGAGGAGAGGCGGGCGTTCTGGCCCTTGCGGCCGATGGCTTTGCTGAGGTCCACCTCATCCACGGTGACGTGGACGGTGTGGGTTTCCTCGTCAACGGAGATGGAGCGGAGTTCCGCGGGTTTGAGCGCCTCGCGAACGAATTCCGCGGGGTCTTCGCTCCAGCGGATGATGTCGACCTTCTCGTTGTTGAGTTCCCGGACGATGTTCTTCACCCGGGCGCCGCGCATGCCGACGCAGGCTCCGACGGGATCGACTTTCGGATCGTTGCTCCAGACGGCGACCTTGGTGCGGAAGCCGGATTCGCGGGCGATGCCGCGGATCTCCACGGTGTGATCGGAAATTTCGTTCACTTCCGCTTCAAAAAGGCGGCGGACGAAGTTCGGATGGCTGCGGGAGAGGATGATTTCCGGTCCGCGGCCTTCGTTTTCCACGGCGAGGACGTAGGCCCGGATGCGGTCGCCGATGTTGTATTCCTCGCCCTGGACGCGCTCGCGGTTCGGCATGATGCCCTCGAATTTTCCGAGGTCGATCATCACGTCGTTGCGCTAGAAGCGGCGGACGGTTCCGGAAACGATGTCGCCGGCGCGGTCCTTGA
>CAZVSA010000488.1:0-1643 GCA_964629955.1 uncultured Luteolibacter sp. | reverse complement strand
TGTCTTCCTCTCCCACTGATCACTGCTCACTGATCACCCGGCACTTCTTCCAGACCTTCAGACCTCTTCTAAAATCATGACCGCCAAGAAATTCTACGACTGGCAAACTGCCGGCGGCACCGACGACGTGATGCGTCTGGTGGACTGCCTGGAGCGGTCGGATATTTCCTGGTGCGCCATCGGCGGCATCGCGGTCAACCACTGGGCGGACGAGCCCATGGTCACTCAGGACGTGGATTTCGTCGTGACCACGGACTCCATCGGAAAAGCCGTTTCCACTCTGGAAGCCGCCGGCTTCGTCGCCGAAACCTTCGATTGGTCCATCAACTTCAAAGGCGCGTCCCGAGTCAGCCTGCAACTCAGCACCGAAGAATTTTACAAGGACTTCCCCTCCCGTTCCGCCCCCGCGGATGTCCATGGCATCCTCCTCCGCGTCGCCTCCCTGCAAGACACTCTCGCCGGAAAAATCAAGGCCTGGAGCACCCCGGACCGCAGACAAAGCAAGCGCATCAAGGATCTGGGGGACATTTCCCGTCTCGTCGAGTCCCACCCCGCCCTCTGGTCCCGGCTCCCATCCAACCTCCAGCAACAAATCGAACAACCTTAAGATCTCTTCCATCCCCCAAACCGAAAAATGAACCACTGATTCCACAGATTTTTGGATAAAGAATAATCAATGAAAACCACGGAAAGCACGGAAAGCACGGAATTTCAGAAAATCGGAGCCATGCATCTTCCCCAATAACGAATCACAAATAACAAATAACTTTTCTCCCACCTTTTCCGTGGATTCCGTGCCTTCCGTGGTTCCCTGTCTTCCTCTCCCACTGATCACTGCTCACTGATCACCCGGCACTTCTTCCAGACTCTTTAAATTCAATGATCGAATTCGACGGCATCTCCTTCAACGAACTGATCAGCCGCCGCATCATGGGCGAGCTTGCCGGGCATGATCCGGCGTTCGTCGATCTCGCGCAGGACCAGGTTCCCAACCGGGTCACGCGATACAGCTTCATGGCGGCGATCGCCAAGATCAACGGGCTGCCGTTCATCCCCAAGGTCGCGGAATTCTGCGATGCGGGCCTTCACACCTACTGCGACTCCACGGTGATGACCCGCGGGTTCTTCACCCCCCTCTGCCTTTCCGGGACGGACAAGCTGATCGTAGCCGTTGCCAACCCCTGGAGCCCTCTCGCGGAGGAATACCTCGCCCCGCGCTTCCCCGATCTGGAGATCGTCCGCGTCGTCACGCTCGCCTCCGAGATCAACCGCGCCATCGAATCCGTCGCCACCAACAACGGCCCCAGCCGCTCCGAACTGGAGGCCATCGACGTCGAGGACATCGACAACGACATCCGCGACTTCGACGTCACCACCGACTACGCCGAGCCGATGGCCCAGCTCATCGCCACCATCATGTCCGACGCCGTGCGCACCCGCGCCTCGGACATCCATTTCAAGGTGGAAAAGGAAACCTTCTACTACGCCTTCCGCGTGGACGGCGATATCGGGCGGAAGGTCGAGATCCCGATGAAGCTGAAGGACCGGCTGGACGCCTTCCTTCTCAACCTGATGAAACTCCCCACCGAGATCCGCAACACGGCTCCCGGCATTTCCGGGCGTTTCACCATCTCCTATTTCCA
>CAZVSA010000487.1:0-1660 GCA_964629955.1 uncultured Luteolibacter sp. | reverse complement strand
GCTGCGGAGAGAGAGTCACGGCGCGCCCGGCGGTCACGCCCTACCTGCCGGAAGATCCTGAACATGCGGAACATTCACAGGATCGGAGAGAGCAGCCTCGCCCCGCGGCATGCGACGCGGAAATACCAGCGCCGGGCGGTGAATTCCTCCAGCTTCACTTCCCTCGATTGGCCGAAGTCGATCGCAAGGACATGCTCCACTTCATCGACGAATGCCGGATCGGCGCTGAGCGCCGTGATCTCGAAGTTCAGGCGGAAGGACCGGTTGTCCAGATTCGCCGTGCCCACCGCCGCGAGCCGTTCGTCGATGAGCATCACTTTCTGATGCAGGAAACCGCTCTGGTAGCGGAAAAGCCGCACCCCGTAAGGGATGGATTGTTCGTAATAGGAAAACGCGGCCAGCCAGACCAGCAGGTGATCCGGTTTCTCCGGCAGCAGTATCCTCACATCCACGCCCCGCAGGGCCGCCGCCTGGAGAGCGGTGAGCACCCCCTCGTCCGGCACGAAATAAGGGGAGGCGATCCACAGTTTTTTCCGCGAAGTGTTCGCCGCTTCGGCTACCATGAGCTGCCAGGAATCCCCGGGGTCGGCCGGACCCGTGGGAATGATCGCCGCCACCTGGTCCGCGCCCTCGGGATGGGTGGTCCAGCTCAGGTCCGGAACCTTTTCCGCGGCCCAGAACCAATCCTCCAGAAACACGAGCTGCACCGCCTGCACCGAGGGGCCCTTGATCTGCAAATGGGTGTCGCGCCATTTCCCGAAGCGCTGGCTTTTTCCCATGTATTCGTCCCCCACGTTCAACCCGCCGACGAACGCCGTTTTGCCATCCACCACGATGATCTTGCGGTGATTCCGGAAGTTCAATTGCAACCGCGACCACCAGTAGCGGTTCGTTCCGAAAGACATGCATTCCACCCCGTGTTTCTCCAATTCCCTCAGGTAACGCCGCGGAAGCTTGTGCGACCCGATTTCATCGAACAGGAAGAAAACCCGCACCCCGGCCTTCGCCTTCTCGATCAACGCTTCCTGGAAACGCTTCCCGATGCCGTCGTTCTTCACGATGAAGAAATTCACGCACACGTAATCCTTCGCCCCGGCGATCGCCGAGAAAAGGCGGTCGAACGTTTCCCGCCCGTCGATCAGCAGCTCCAGCTCGTTCCCCCGGGTGAATGGCAAACCGCCGAGCATCTGCGCCGCGCGTTCAAACGCGTCGTCGTCCGGCAGATCGATCTCGAAGTGCCGCAGGCGCCGGTACATCGACTCCGCCAATTGCTCCAACCGCTTGTTGTCCTCGCGGCGTCCTTTGATCTTTCGTGAAAATTTCGTCCGGCCCAGCAGCCAGTACAAGGGCATCGCCAGAAACGGCATCGTCAGCAGGGAAACCACCCAGGCGATCGTTCCCTGCGAGGTCCTCACGTTCATCAACGCATGGAGCACATGCAGCGCCCCTATCAGATAGAACAGGATGACGATGGCCAACCCGATCAGGGTTTCCGATTGGAAAGTCGGCCACAACATCTCCGGGACTTTAGGAAGGAACGCGGGGGAAACAAGCCCCGGCCCTTGGAAATCAATCAGGGGAAATTCCACCGGAGCGCGAGGGCAATCAAGGAGCGTGGGCGTCCCGCCAAAAGTGTTCCGGGAATCGCGGCGGCAACGCC
>CAZVSA010000486.1:0-1673 GCA_964629955.1 uncultured Luteolibacter sp. | reverse complement strand
TCCTGCCTCCTCCTCCCCGCCCAGCCATACGTCAACGGCATCGGCCAGCAAAGCGAGGTTCTCATCGTGCCAACCGGGGAGAAATTCCTCCGTTGGTTCGGGGTCCAGGGGCGCACCTATTTCCTGCTCGTTTCAGATCCCGGTGAAATCGCCGAACCCCTTCGCCACTGGAAATGGGCATCCGTTATAGAAAGCGGCAACGACGTGGAAATCAGCTACGAGATTGGCAGCAGTAATTCGGACAAAGTCTTCTATCGGCTCCACTACACCGACCTCCAGCCCCCGCCCGGGGTCTCCCTCGAAGAGTGGGATGCTGACGAGGACGGATTATCAAACATTGACGAACTTCAACTATACCAAACCAATCCCCTCCTGGCGGATTCCGATAACGATGGTCTGCCAGATGGATGGGAGGTCGCCAACGACCTTGATCCGCTCGACAACGGCTCGATCAACCCCGCCAACGGCGCGTTCGGCGATCCGGACGGAGACGGGGTGGGCAATATCGACGAATGGGAAGGCGGGACGAACCCCATGTCGGAAACGGATTTTCCCGTCAGAGCCATCGTCGTGCAAAACCGGGTGAACGCCGATTCCAGCCAGGTGCCCGGCTCCCCTCCCAGCGGGTACCTCGGCAAAAAACCGTGGAACGGCCCCTTGCTGCCGTACGAGACCATCGGGGAAGCAAGCCCTTCCCTGTTGCACTCCGCGGTCAGCGCGATGAGCTTTCCCGCGACGGCGGAAGCCGCCATGGCCGCTCCTTCGGAATACGTGATAAATTCCAGGCTCAAGGACATCATTTACGCGGGCGCGTCCGCCGCCTTCCACCAGGTCGTCCCTTACAACCTGAAGGTAGGGTCCACGACAAGTTCCCGCTGCTGGATCAGGGCCTCCGCGAAAACGGAGGAACAACGCTTCCATTTCCTCAAGGTAACGACCCACAGACCCGCCGAGGACGAAGATGATTTTGAAGATGTGGTTTCCGTGAGCCATGTCATTCTCACCATCCCCCCCAACGCCTCCTCTTCCAATCATGTGGATCTCATCCCCTCCACCCAGTCGGAGCCGGACGTGGTCCACAGCACCACCATCCGCCTCATCCCCGTGGAAAGAGCTCCGGACATTCTCGCTGTCAACTCCGGCTTCAACGAAGGAAGAATCGACCCCATCACCGGATACGCCATCCCCGATTGCGATGACGAACACATCGCCCTCGAAGCCCAGAGAAACCACCTGGACGGAAAATATGCCGCGAACCAGCGGATCACCACCGGCCTGCACCCGGGATTCTTCGGCGTCGATCCCTCTTACTTCGGCAAGAAATTCTGGGACGGCGCGACGGTGACCATCAGGAAAATCGGCGCCACCGATCCCGACACCGGCCACCCGGAAAGCGGCCAGATCCGCCTCTACGGAAAATGGGGCGAAGGCCCCTCCCAGTACCGGGCGATCGTGCCCTACGATTTCCAAACCCTCTCCGCAACCAACCTCGCCGCCGGAGGCGTCAACGGAGCCCCGGGAGAAAGCGTGTATGGAGAAAACTCCCCCTTCCCTCTGGAAACCTCCTGGTTCATCGAGGGAGTCCACCCCGGAAAAATCACCCTCGAATGGAGGTATCAGAAAGGCGATGTGGACATCACCTGCGAGCAAAGCTTCGAGGTCCTCACGCGGAA
>CAZVSA010000485.1:0-1675 GCA_964629955.1 uncultured Luteolibacter sp. | reverse complement strand
CCGCCGCGGAGAGACAGTCACGGCGCGCCCGGCGGTCTCGCCCTACCTGCCGGAAGACGCGAGGCGACCCATCCGCCCTGACCTTGAAGCACGGACTCACGAGTTGGAATCATTCCCGGAACACAACTGGCATCCCCGCCCGCAACCCATGCAAAGACAGCAGGCGGGACGCCCGCTCTCCCTTTCAAAATCACGGACCCATGTTGGAGTTCAAACGGAAGAACATCCGTTCCTCCGTTCTGGGAACGCGGACTTTCACCCTGTCCACTCCGGGCTCGAACCCGTCCTGCTCCGTCTGGATCTCCACGCTGCCCGCACCGTGAACCGCGGGCACCCATCCGCCATCGAGAAGGGAACTCATTTGCACGAAAGGACCGGAGGCGATGGATACGGCGGAGCGGCGGAACTCGAAGACCGCCCAATCACCATCGACCGCCACCTTCGGCAGCAGGGAGAGCGGGTTCGTTCCGGGAGCGGAAGGCCCGCCGCCGAGAACGAATTCGAGGCTGTTGGAAATTCCGTTGCCGTTGGGGTCGGCATTGGGAAGCCGGTCATTTCCCTGGAGGCCGGTGTAGTCGAGCCAGAAGGTGTAGCCGGGATCGCCGGTGAAGGGCGGGAGGGGGATGCCGGATTGCGTTTGTCCGGGCATGAGGCCGGGGTATTCGAGGAACTGCCCGCGGATGATCTGCCGCTCGAAGCCGGGGCCCTGCCATGCCACGCCCACGTAGTCGTCGCCGCCGCCTTCCTTGTGCAGGACCTCGATGTAGCAGCGCTGACCGGCAACCAATGGGATGACCGCGGAGGTCTGGCTGGGGAAATTCGTCCAGTTGTCCCGCCCGGTGGCATTATCGGTCCAGGCGATCCTCGGCGGGTTGGTGGGGTAGCCTGTCGTGGAAAGCCGGAGTTCGCCGCCATCGTCCGAGCGGATCCAGAACTGATAGTCTCCGGTGCGCGGCGCGATCAGATATCCGCTGATTCTCTGACCGTAGTTGTCCGACCAGTTGTCGTAGACGCTGAATTCGTCCAGAGTCAGCACCTGGCCCGGGGAATTCGGATAGGAGGCGAGGTTCGTCAGATTGCTCACATTGTTGCCGCCGACACCGGTCCAGATCTCGCGCTTGAGGGCCGCCGTGGCGGGTGGCTCGCCGGGGTATTCGAGGAAGCGGCCGTCGAGGATTTGGCGGGAGAAGGAAGGCCCCTGCCATGCGACGGCGAGGTGGTCGTTGGCCGAGTTTTCCTTGTGAAGGGCCTCGATGTAATAGGCGCGCCCGGCGACGAGAGGCAGGTAGCCGGATTCCTGCGTTGGGAATTTGTCCCATTCGTACGGCTCGGTGATGGCGGTGTTGCGGGCGATGCGGATGCGCTTGGCGGGGGTTTCATCGGTGGAAAGCCAGAGCTCGCTGGTGTCGTCGGAGGCGATCCAGAATTTGTAATTTCCGCTTTCCGGCGCGATCAGGCGGGCGGAGATGCGCTGGCCGTAGCTGTTGGCGTGGTTGGCGGGCGCTTCAAAGGTTGTGAGCCTTCCGCGGGTGGAGGGAGTTCCGTTGCGGAAAGCGAGGCCATTGGTCAGGCTGGTGACCTGCGCGCCGCCGAGGCCGGTCCATATTTCCCGGCGGATGGAAGGGGTGCCGGGGATGGCCAGCGGGTGTTCGAGGAACAGGTTCGGAACCAGGCG
>CAZVSA010000484.1:0-1696 GCA_964629955.1 uncultured Luteolibacter sp. | reverse complement strand
CTGCTCCGGCGGGCCGGTCACCTGCAATTGCCAGCGCGGCGGAATCTCGTCGCCGTCGAACCCGAACCACTCGTCGAAGACCGAAGGATCGAACGGACTTCCCGGGAAATACAGATGCAGCTTTGCCACGGCGGACTGCTTGCCCGCATGATCGGTGGCCACCGCCTCCAGCACGTTCGACCCCGGCACGAGATTGATGTTCGCCGACCAGAAGGCGGACGACGTCTGCACCCACGCGCCGCCATTCAGCCGGTAGCGCACGAAGGCCACCCCCCGGTCGTCGCTCGCCTGCCCGGTGACGGTGATGAAGCCGCCCGCCACCGTGCTGCCATTGGCCGGTCCCGTCCACTGCACGGTGGGCGGCGCCAGATCGGGAATTCTCGCCCTCACCGTCGTCGGCACCCTCAGGCGCGTGCGGTTGTTCGCCATATCCACCGCCTCCATCTCGTACCAGTAGCGGCCTTCGGAGAACAAGGTATCCTGGACCGTGAACGTCACCGGGCCGTCGCCGCTCGCCGGGCGGTAGGCGATGAGTTGCCAACCGGCGGGTGAGTTTTCACCCATGCTGCGGTAGAAATAAACGCCCATCAGACCGCTGCCGCCGCTGTCCTGGGCGGTCGCGGACAGCGTGACCGTCTCCAACGGCCTCACCGTCGCGGGTCCGGCGGAAAGCGCGGGGAGGGTGGGCGGCGTCACATCCCGCACCTCGATCACACCCAGGTTGGTACTGAAAAGCCTCACATCCCCGTATTCGATCTCCCCGTTTTCATTCGCATCATACCACACGGCGATGCTCAGGACGTGGGGGCCGAAGGACTTGTCCTCCGGGATCCGGAACGTGCGGGAAAATCCCGTCGCGCTGCCATTGGGATTCGCGGTGAAGGGCAAATCGCGCTCCGGATCGCTGCGAAGCCCGAGGCTTGCGCCGATCAGCAGCGGTTGCGATCCCACCGCAGCGATCTTTCCGCTGATGGTGATGAAATGCCCGCGCCCTGCCTGGACGGGAGTCACCGCCAGATCGGTGACGGTGACGGGATGGATGAAAGGCTCGGTGCGGAAGGTCCATGTCGGCCCGGCGACGAAGCTGCCGCTCCCGCTCTCGGACTCGATGCGCCAATGGTAGTTCCGGTAGTGGTCGAGCGCGCCGGTCGTCCACTCCGTGTGCAAGCCGCCAGAGAGTTGGATCGTCTCCGCACCGGCCAGGGCGGGATCGGTCCCGAAGCGCAGCCGGATGCTCTTCGTATTCGCGCCGATGTCCCATTGCAGTTTCACGCTTTGCGCCGCCGGCACGCGCACCGTGCCGTCCGCCGGGACCGGACCGTAGGCGGGAGACGCCGGCAGGACCGGCCCCGGGCTCCTCTGGCACAGATACTCCTCGACCACCCATCCCGTGGTACCGTGGTCCCACTGCACCCGGTACCAGAGATGCCTGCTCGTCGAAAGTCCTTGCGTGATGGCGGCGATCACCGGCCCTTCCAGGATCGTTCCGGTATCGCCGGCGGTGATCGGGCGCAGAAAAGTTCCGCCCGGCGTCGTCCGCACCCCGCCGCCGGAAGTCCACGCCTCCACCCGCAGGCCCGCCAGGCCGCTGCCCGGCAGCACTCCGGAGTCCACGCTTCTCGCCGCCGCGCGCGCGACGGCCAGGCGCGAGCTTTCCCAGGCCGCCCCCGTCATCACGCTCGTCCATTTCCCCCAG
>CAZVSA010000483.1:0-1703 GCA_964629955.1 uncultured Luteolibacter sp. | reverse complement strand
GAAAAATTTCACCTCGTTCGTGAATTCGCCGGTATTCCCGGAAAATCACACAACGTAGATGTTCCCGACCCCATCGGCATGGGACGCGCTGCCTATGAAGAAACCGCTCGCTCCCTCGAAGAAGCCATCCCCTCCATCATCGCCTACATCGACCAGACTACGGAAAAAGACCCGTCTTGATCTGCCCGGCACACACATGCATTTCACTCCACCGTGCCGTTCGGCCGGGAGATTATACCAACATCCCTTGGTTTTCAGACGATTTCGATGTCATTCCCCACCGCGGAAAGCACGGAATTCATCGAAAAAACCTTCCGTGAATTCCGTGCTTTCCGTGGTTGAAAATCCAAATGCGGGGAGCGCCCGGCATCAAATCATCCCGAGCTTCATTTTCCCTTCCTCGGAAATCATTTCCTGATTCCACGCGGGATCCCAGACCAGCTCCACCTTCGCATCGTCGATGCCGTCGATGGTCATGATCTTCGCCTGCGCGTCGGCGGCGATCACCGGGCCCATTCCGCAACCGGGAGCGGTCAGCGTCATTTTCACCGCGACGGTTTTTTTGCCGTCCGCCTCCTCGATGGCGCAATCGTACACCAGGCCCAGATTGACGATGTCCACCGGGATTTCCGGGTCGTAAACCCCCTTGAGCTGCGCCCAGACCTGCTCTTCCAGCGGTGCATCCTTCAGCCTCACCGCTTCCGTCTGCTTTTTCTTTTCCTCCTCCATGTTCACCCCGAGCGCATCGGCATCCTGGGAGGAAATGCGGGCGAGTCCCTGCGATGTCGCCACCGTGAAGGTGCCGCCCAGCCGCTGGGTGATGAAAACGGGTGTCCCGGCAGGCAGGGCGAGGGTGTCGCCGCTGGGGATCTGGATGGCGGCCACCTCGCGGGTCAGCTTGATTTCCTCTTGCATGCCGGGAATCTAGAGCCTCCCCCCGCCACCCGGCAAGCGGTGACTTGTCGCGGAAGCCGCGGCGGGCGCGGATTTTTCGCTCATCGACAGCCCGTTCCACTTGTTTCCAGGTGACATGCGGTTTTCGCTCCCTATAACTCTTGGCGAAACATGTGGGATTTTCTGCGAGATCACTGGAAGGATGGCATCGAGATCCTCGTTCTCGCCGTCTGCATCTACCAGATTTACCGCGCTTTCCGGGCCACCCGGGGCGCGCAGATCCTCGTCGGCCTCGGTTCGATCCTCGTGGCGCTCACGCTGATCACCCAGATTTTCCACTTCGCCGTCATCGGCTGGTTGATCCGCAACGCGGTGACGGCTCTTGCCTTCGCCCTGATCGTCATTTTCCAGCCGGAGCTGCGGAACGGCCTGGCCCGGATCGGCAGCAACCGGTTTTTCTCCTTTTCCAGCAAACGCCGCCTGGCGTTCGTGGAGAAATTCGCCGATTCCGTCATCGCGCTTTCAAAAAAACGCATCGGCGCGTTGTTCGCCATCGAGCGCGACGTGAGCCTGAAGGACCATCTGGAAAGCGGCGTGGTTCTCGACGCCCAGTTTTCGCCGGAGCTGGCGATGGCGGTTTTCCACCCGAAGGCTCCGCTTCATGACGGCGGCATGATCCTCGCGGACGACCGCGTTGCGGGAGCCGCCTGCGTCTTCCCCGTCACCGAACGGGAAATGCAGGACCGCTCCACCGGGCTGCGCCACCGCGCGGCCATCGGCCTTACCGAGCGCACCGATGCGGTGGCCGT
>CAZVSA010000482.1:993-1715 GCA_964629955.1 uncultured Luteolibacter sp. | reverse complement strand
ACCCCCACGAATTCTCCGGCGGCCAGCGCCAGCGCATCGCCATCGCCCGCGCCCTCGCACCGGAGCCCAAGCTCATCATCGCCGACGAACCCGTCTCCGCGCTGGATGTTTCCATCCAGTCCCAGATCCTCAACCTGATCCTCTCCCTCCGCAAAGACCTCGGCCTCACGATGATCTTCATTTCGCACGATCTGGGCGTCGTCCACTACCTCGCGGACCGCATCGCCGTCATGTACCAGGGAAAAATCGTGGAAACCGGCGAAGCCGGAAAAGTCTTCCACGAGCCGGAGGCCGATTACACCCGACGCCTGCTGGCATCGATCCCCAAGCTCGCGGCCACCGGCTGAGAAGTGTTTTTCCCGCGATGAGCGCCCTCTACGAATCCGGAAAAATCCTCTCGGAATACCTGCTTTTCCACTACGGCGGCCCGGAGGAAATCCTGCCCCCGGAACGGGAATGGCCTGCCGGAATGCGCGAGGCGCTGGATTTCCCGGTCCGCACCGCGGCGGCGTTTTCCCCCGGCCGGGTGCCGAGGGGACTGGATCTCGGCTGCGCGGTGGGCCGCTCCGCCTTTGAAATGGCAAAATCGTGCGGAGAAGTCCTCGGGATCGATTTTTCCCATGCCTTCATCCACGCGGCGCGGTCGTTGGCACGCGGGGAAGCGATTCCCTACGAGCGGCTGGAGGAAGCCACCCTCTCCACCCCCCTCCTCGCCCGACCAC
>CAZVSA010000482.1:0-983 GCA_964629955.1 uncultured Luteolibacter sp. | reverse complement strand
GCGCATCCCCTCCGCTCTTCGAGCAAGGCGACGCCATGAACCTCCGGGACGACCTCGGCTCCTTCGACCGCGTGCACGCGGCGAATCTCCTTTGCCGGCTTCCCGAGCCGCGGCGTTTACTGGACCGACTGCCGGATCTCGTAAAACCGGGAGGCGAACTGGTGCTGGCCACCCCCTGCACCTGGCTGGAGGAATTCACGCCACGCGGAAACTGGCCCGCCGGGGAAACCTTCGCCTGGCTGGCGGAATCGCTGGCTCCGGCTTTCGATCTGGTGAAACGCACCGAAGAACCGTTTCTCATCCGGGAAACCGCGCGGAAATTCCAGTGGACCACCTCGATGCTCTCCGTCTGGAAACGTCACGGCTGAGCCGCCTGCAACCACGAGCGCTTGGCCGGTGTGATGTGGGGCGGCTGCACGTAGATCGGCTGCGGCACGGCGACCGTCCAGATCTCCCGCGTCGCCTCGTCCGCTTCCCGCCAGGCGCGGAAAATCCCCTCCGCATCCGGGATTTCCACCTTCACCCGCTCCCGGATGGCATCCTCCAGCGGATAGCGCCCTGAATCCTCGAAGGAAAACACCGCCTCCCCCCGCTCCAATGCGGCTGCAACGCTCCGTTCCAATCCCGCTCCATCCGTAATTTCCGGGGCGGAAAGCACCGTCCCGGCGATGGGCGACGTCCAGAAATTCCCGCGCCGGGCGTCGCCGATGGCCAGGCATGGCGCGCGGTTCTCCGCCACCCCCACCGCAAGCAGCGAAGGCACCGCCACCACCGGGCAGCCGAAGGCGATGCCCACCCCCTGCGCCGCCGCGATGCCCACCCGGGTGCCGCTGTAACTGCCGGGACCGGACCCCGCGAGCACAAGGCCGATTCCTCTTCCCCTTCCCAGCTCCATCAATTCCGCAAGCGGCTCGAACACCAATGCATTGTGACTCCGTTCGCTCTGAAAACTCCGGGCCGCCAGCAAACCCTCCTCCCCGAAC
>CAZVSA010000481.1:0-1716 GCA_964629955.1 uncultured Luteolibacter sp. | reverse complement strand
CCACCCGCCGCGCAGAGACAGTCACGGCGCGCCCGGCGGTCTCGCCCTACCCGACCCGGCCCGGCCCACGTGCGGCCTTCAGGGTGCGGCGAACCAACGGAAGCGGACGAACGGGCGGAAAAGCCTCCGGAAACCCCGGACAAAATGCGCGAGAAACAAAAGGCGGCGGGGCTTCCCGGTGGAGGAAATCTCCTCCAGCAATCGGACGATTTCCGCATGACCGAACATCGCGGCAAAGTGGATCGGCATGCGGCCGCCTCCCTGATCCGCCATCGGATCCGCCCCCGCCTCAAGGAGCAATTCCGCGAGTTCGAGATGCCCCTTGAACGCGACACCGGCCAACGGAGTCTGATTTCGGTCGTTGCGGCGATCGGCCTCCGCTCCGTGCCCGAGCAACAACCGGGCCGTTTCCGGATGCCCGTGGTAGGCGGCCAGCATCAACAGGGAATTCCCCTTCTCATCCGCCAGATTCACCGGCATTCCCGCCTCCAGCATGGGGCGCAGCGTTTCCATGTCCCCCTGCCGGGCGGCGTCCAGCGCCATCCGCTGAAGCTCGCCGTATCGCTGTTCTTCCTCCGGGGTCATGGTTTGCGATTTTGGTTTCCGCGGGCGGGACCAGCGGCCTCCGCCCGCGGGATTTGCCATGAGAGATCAATCCCGGGCCGGAGCATTCGGGAAAGCGCCGCTGGCATCCGATTCGGTCTCCAATGCCTTGGCCACTCCCTCCGCATAGGCTGGATCCGCCTTGTGGAAATGGGCGAGCTGGCGCTCCACGATTTCACGCGGCACCCCCTGCATCGCGGCGGCGATGTTGCGGAAAAGCCTCTGGCGCTGGCCCTCGTCAAACAACCGGAAAAGATCGCCCGCCTGCGTGTAATCGTCATTGCCGTCGCGGTGGTTCCACCGGTCCGCGTCTCCGTGCAGCGGCAGCGGCAGCGGCGGCTCGGCATAACGCTTGTCCTCGCTGGCTCCGCCGAAGGAATTCGGCTCGTAGTAGGCGTCCACATTGCCGGTGAGCGGGCCGAAAAAGCGCATCGGGCCGTCCTTGTGATAGTGGTGCACCGGGCAGCGCGGCGCATTGACCGGCAGGGCCTCGTAATGCGTGCCGAGACGGTAGCGGTGCGCGTCCGCATAGCTGAAAACACGAGCCTGCAACATCTTGTCCGGGGAAAAACCGATGCCGGGGACGATGTTCGAGGGAGACAACGCCACCTGCTCGATCTCGGCGAAGTAGTTGTCCGGATTGCGGTTCAATTCGAGCGTGCCGACGTCGATGACCGGGAAATCCCCGTGCGGCCAGACCTTGGTGAGATCGAAGGGATTCCATCCCGTCCGCCGGGACCACTCCTCCGCCTGCTCCTCCGTCATGATCTGCACCTGGAAATTCCACTTCGGAAAATCCCCGTTCTCGATCGCTTCATAGAGATCCTCCTGCGTCGATTCCCGGCTTCTTCCCACAACCTTCTCCGCCTCCTCGTTGGTCCAGTGCTGGTGCCCCTGCAATGTCTTGAAGTGGAATTTCACCCACACCCGCTCGCCCTTGTCGTTGATGAGGCTGTAGGTGTGGGAGCCGTAGCCGTTGATGTGGCGCACGCCGGTGGGCAGGCCGCGGTCGGACATCAGGATGGTCACCTGATGCAGCGACTCGGGCGAAAGCGACCAGAAATCCCACATCGCCGTCGAAGAGCGTAGATTGGTCCGCGGATGGCGCTTCTG
>CAZVSA010000480.1:0-1722 GCA_964629955.1 uncultured Luteolibacter sp. | reverse complement strand
GCCACCACCGACGAGAAGATGATTCTCATTCATGAAGCCGTCGGACGGCTGGAGGAGGAAGACCCGCCCCGCGCGAAAGTGGTCATTCTCAAATTCTTCGGGGGGCTCTCGAACCAGGAGATCGCCAGGGAAATGAACGTTACGGAGCGGACGGTGGAGCGCTACTGGGCGCACGCCAAGGTATGGCTCTATCAGGAGATCCGGCCGGATCTTTGAGCATGGCGCCATTTTTTTCGGAAACCGTGTCGGGTTTGGCGGGGAAAGAGCGCGTAACGGGCGGACGCGGTGCGTTTTCGCCCCCGTTACAGCAAATCAAACCCTTCAAGCCCCACATTTGAAACCTATGAAATCTTCCCTCACCGCCATCATGGCCCTGTCTTTCGCCGCCCAGGCCGGAGCGGCGACCCTTCAGATCGAAGACTCCACCGCCGGTTTCGGGCGGATCGGCGGGGTTTATGTAACATTCTCAAGCACGCTCACACCCACGGCCGAAGCCAACTGGAGCGGAACTCCACCAGTGAATGGCCAGACCTACTCGATCGACTCGATCTCCCTCGACAAAAACAATGGTGCGGGCTCCGGCCTTGGGGAACTTTGGATCGGCGTCTATGGCTCCTACACCGGCACGACCTCCTCGGCCGGAGTGTTCGGTGATTTTCTAGGGGTGTCATCCTCCTCTGTGGCGTGGAGTACGTTCACCACCGGGGACAGCGTAACCTGGACCTTTGACAACCTCTTCGCGCAAGCGGCTCCCGATCAGACCCTGTTCTTCGCATTCCAAACGTCCGCAGCCTCCCTGGAGGGCCAGGCACCGATCATCGCCACCGAGGGTCAAACCTCCGTAAGGCGATTGCC
Organism: uncultured Luteolibacter sp.; assembly: GCA_964629955.1. GTDB lineage: Bacteria > Verrucomicrobiota > Verrucomicrobiia > Verrucomicrobiales > Akkermansiaceae > Luteolibacter. Next base: position 867 of record CAZVSA010000480.1, on the reverse strand, counting down.
CGGCGATGGCAATACAATCGCCAACCAGGGAGCTGGCATCATCGAGGCTCTGCTCGCCGTTCCGGCCGGCTCGGAGGGATACTTGAGAGACAACCGTGTTCCTCTCATCAACTTGCAGACCACCCAGGTTCCCGAGCCCTCGGCAGCGGCGTTGTTCGGTCTCGGCGCGCTCGGCTGGGCTTTCGGTCCCCGCAGGCGGCGCCAGGCATGAAGAGACGCCTTCCGATTCATTGACAACTGCCACTCACCCCGGCCGCCGCGCGAGCGATCCCATGCGGCCGGGTTTTTTCGTCTCCGCGGAAGCAGGGGGAAATCCTCCCGCAGCGCACGGAGCTTCCCGTTTCAACCAGTCCCGGATAACATGGAGCGGATTCCAGGAACCGTGACACCATGAGAGCCAAGCCTCCGCCGTCGATGAACATCGAAGGCGCCGTTTTCAACGCGGCGCTGGCCCTGCAGGACACGGCCGAACGGGAGGATTTCCTGAAGCACGTTTTCCACGGAGACAACGCGGGGCTCGCGCGCATGCGGGGATTGCTGGAGAAGGCGGGGGAATCCTCGGCGTTTTTCATGGAGGTCCGCGAACACCGGGGAACCCTTGCCGGCGAGATTCTCCGGGAAATCTCCGCGGAGAGCCGGGAAGACGGGGAGGAGCTTCCCCCGCCCGTCGAAGGCCCCGGATCCCACATCGGCCCCTATCGTCTGATCGCCCGCATCGGCGAGGGCGGGTGCGGCGTGATTTACGAGGCCGAGCAGCAGAAACCCGTCCACCGCCGGGTGGCGCTCAAAATCATCCGCCTCGGCATGGATACGGAAAGCGTCATCGCCCGCTTCGAGGTCGAGCGCCAGGCGCTCGCACTGATGGAC
>CAZVSA010000479.1:0-1730 GCA_964629955.1 uncultured Luteolibacter sp. | reverse complement strand
GGATGATTCCCGTAGCTGAACTCTCCTTCCAGATTCCTGATCCGGTGCTCCACATACACGGCGGTCTCTCCGGGCCGGACGGACAGCGACTTTTTCACACAGCCTCCGACATCCGAGGGGTCCATGTGAAGAAGCAGCGAATGCTCCGTTTTCTCCAACAGCTTCCATTCGCAATTGGCGGTTTCCCCATGAGGAGGGCCGTCTTCCTGCGGACCGAACGGGAGACAGAGAAAATCCCCCCGAAGATTTTTCAAAAGCACCGGCAGATCCTGATCCACCTCTTCCGGCAACCAGGGTGCGAGCGCATAGGGTGAGACCTCACGCTCCCCCAGACGGAAAATCACCGGAGACATGTGCCCACCCACCACAGTCACCGCCAGCTTCACCAGATCCGTCTCCAACACATGAGACGCCGCGCCATGGATCGTTTCCATCTCCTGTTCAGGCTTTGAGGATGCCCCGGGCAACGAGGTTGTTCAGGCGGCGCGCCACGTCGACGAGCCCGTCGATGGTCGTCTGCGTGTAGTCGCGCCCGTCGCGGGTATCGATGCCATGGCCGGGATCCAGCTCACGGAGTCCGGCGAGCGCGGGATCCTCGTGATGGAAAATCTCCACAAACACCGAGCGGAGTTCCCCGGTTTTCGCGGCTGCGGCCAGCAATGCGGAAATCCACCCGTCGTCCGTCGAGAGACAGCCGCGGGTCGTCTTGCTGGAAGCGTGGAACACCCCGAGCTCCCCGGCGGCGGCGATCTCGGCCACAAGCGCGGCGTTCTCCTCAATCGACACTCCGGAGTCCCCGCAATGCGCGGCATCCAGCAGAATGGTGAAAAACTTCCTGCCAAGGGCCTCATTCGCTTTCCGCACGAAATTCCACACGCGGCGCAGATCCGTGAAGGTCTTGAACTCACCGGGACGGAGAAACTCGATCGTCCAGTTGCGGATGGAAGATCCCTCCAGTCCCGCTTCCTCGTAGGCGCGGAGGTGGACTTTCACGTTCTGCTCCACGGCAGCCTCGAAGTCGGTGCCATCGCGGCGCGTTTCACCCGCCTTCATCCATTCCTCGATGGATGTGGAACCGACATTCGCAATCCCATGGGCCTTGGCCGCCTTCAGGCTGGAAACCAGTTGAGCCACGACCGCGTCCTCGTCCTCCGGGTTCATCGGATTCGCCCCGCCGACCATCAGGACCAAATGCACATCGAGCCCCAATGCCTTCAATCCTCCGATCAATTTGTCGATTTCCTCCTGATCCGCACCCGCGAAAAACGGAATCTGCACACTGGTGACAGCCACGGGGGACTGCTCGCAAATGCGCGCCATCTCGGCCACCACCACGAGACGGCCATCGTCTTCCCGGGGAAATTTTCCGGATTCATCGGGCACCAACCCGCCGACGAACTTGATATGGGTGGGGACAACGCCGAACTCGATTCTGGGTTTGAGAGTGATTGCCTTGGACATGGCCGGAATAAAAACCGCCATTGCGCGCATGGGGAAGTTCCAAGTTTGCCCGGCTGGGAAGGCCGCCAGCCCCGGACCTCCGGACCATCCTCCACCACGAAATCCCCGCACAGGACAAATGGGGGTTGAAAACCCGCCCCCCGAAGCGGGAAGCTCCGCCATGTCCCCGCGCGATTCCGCCCTGCACCTTGCCCGGCAACTCCTCCGTGCGGGTCATGAGGCGTTGTTCGCCGGCGGCTGCGTGCCCGAGCAGGCGGTCGCGCACGCAG
>CAZVSA010000478.1:0-1731 GCA_964629955.1 uncultured Luteolibacter sp. | reverse complement strand
CGTGAACACCTACTGCATCGGCATCGCCGCCTCCATGGGCTCCGTGCTCCTCACCGCGGGCACCAAAGGCAAGCGCTTCTGCCTGCCCAACTCGCACGTCATGATCCACCAGGTTTCCGGCGGCGCGCAGGGCACCGCTTCCGATGTCGAGCGCACCATCGGCTTCATGTTCAACCTCAAGAAACGTCTCAACGGAATCCTCGCCCACCATACCGGCAAGTCCGTGGAGCAGATCGAGCATGACTCCGACCGCGACAACTACATGACCGCCGAACAATCCGTGGAATACGGCTTGGTCGACAAGATCCTCGAAAACCGCAAACAGCTCCCGGACGCCGTATCCGCGCTTGTCGAAGACAAGAAACCGGAAGCCTGAGCATCCCCATCCATCCCCGTTCCCCATGGCCCGAGCTTCCAACCTCACGATGTGCTCCTTCTGTGGAAAGAGCCATTCCGAGGTCAAAAAACTGATCGCAGGTCCCGGCGTCTACATCTGCAACGAATGCATCGACGTTTGCGCGAACATCCTCGTCAAGGAACTCGGCGCCCCCTCTCCAAAAGAGAAAACGCCCAGCCCCGTCCCCTCCCCCGCCGCGATCCGTGACAAGCTCGACGAGCATGTGATCGGGCAGGAAAACGCCAAAAAGGTTCTGTCCGTCGCGGTTTACAACCACTACCAGCGCCTCCGGCAGGACCAGGTGAAAGTGGACGAGCAATTCAAGGACGTCGAAATCGAGAAATCCAACATCCTCCTGTTAGGCCCCACCGGTTCCGGAAAAACCCTCCTCGCCCGCACCCTCGCCCGGGTTCTCGATGTCCCTTTCTGCATCGTCGACGCCACGACGCTCACGGAAGCGGGCTACGTCGGCGAGGATGTGGAGAACATCATTCTCCGCCTGCTCCAGGCCTCGGATTTCGATGTGGCGAAAGCGGAGCGCGGAATCATCTACGTGGATGAAATCGACAAGATCGGCCGCAAGACCGAGAATGTTTCCATCACCCGCGACGTCTCCGGGGAAGGCGTGCAGCAGGCCCTGCTGAAAATCCTCGAAGGCACCGTTTGCAATGTTCCGCCGCAGGGAGGCCGCAAGCATCCGCAACAGGAATACATCCAGGTCAACACCGAGAAGATCCTGTTCATCTGCGGCGGCGCTTTTGTCGGCCTGGAAGACATGATCAAACGCCGCCTCGGTTCCAACACGCTCGGATTCCACTCCGGCGCGAAGGACGAACTCGGCGAAGCCGACATCCTCGAACGCGTGCTGCCGGAGGATCTGCTCCATTTCGGCCTGATTCCCGAATTCATCGGCCGCCTCCCCGTCATTTCCTCGCTGCGAAAACTCAGGGAAGACGAACTCGTCTCCATCCTCACCGAACCGAAGAACGCTCTGGTGAAGCAATACGGCAAACAGCTCGCGCTCAACGGCGTGAAGCTCCGCGTCACCCGCGACGCCCTCCGCGCATTGGCCGAAGAAGCCGTCCGCCGGGGCACCGGAGCCCGCGCGCTCCGCTCCATTTTCGAGCGCATGATGCTCGACGTGATGTTCGACGTGCCCTCACGGGACGATGTGGAGGCCGTCACCATCAACCGCCAGGTCGTCCTCGGGGAACGCCCGCCCTCCATACGCCGCCGCCGCGCGGACCAGGACGCCGCCTGAGATCCTGGTGATTCGTCCGGGGGACCACACGCGCCCTCGCGTGTTGTTTCCGGCGAGGGCGCCGGAAACAACA
>CAZVSA010000477.1:0-1734 GCA_964629955.1 uncultured Luteolibacter sp. | reverse complement strand
CGAGAACCGCGATCAGCACTCCCGTGCCCCATGCCGAGTGATCACCCGTGATGCCCAGCCAATCCAGCAGAGCCCCGCCAAGCGGCACGGCCCCGGGTTGGACTTGCACGATTTCCTCTTCCGGAATGCTGACGGGAAAAATCATGGACGTTTCCTCGTCTCCATCCAGCAGGTCATTGAGATCCCTCGCATCGGAAAACGCGATCCGCAGCGCGTTCAACGCATCCAGCCGCCCGAGCACCTGAATGCCATCCCCCGCCCTGGCAAGAAAGCGCTCCAGCGCCTCGCGGCTCTTGAAGACGATCGAGCGCTGGCCGGGAATCGCGCCCGCCTCGATCGCATCGCCGTCCCGGAAACGATGGGGACGTTCCGTGCGGGTTCTCGGGCCGCGCGGATCCATGAAAGGAGCCTTCCTTTGATTTTCCGCAGCCGGAGCGGATTTTTGCGAAATTTCCGGCACCGCCGTGCGGGCAAGCCAATACCCGGCAAGACCGACGAGGCAAAAACCGGGAATCAAATATCGTTTCCGACCGCGCATGACCTATTGAAACCCCGGAACCCCCCGTTTGGTAGCGGAAAAACTTCCGGAAGCCTCACCAACGCGGAAAGGAATTTCCCGCTTGGCGATTCGTCCATGCGGCGCTGGACTGGCGAATGGCTCATCGGAACTCCGGCTGGGAATCACAAAAAAACCTCGCGAGGATGATCCTCCGCGACCGCGGGGAACGCCGGAAACTTCTCTTCCGAATGCTCATGGCGGCGCTGCTCATCATGGCGGCGGGCCTGTGGCTCATCGATGGCTGGCTTTCGGAAAACCCGTGGCGCTTTCTGCTCTGGTGGGGCGGATGCGGCCTGCTCACCATCATCGTGCTGGTCTTCGCTCTCTACGACGCGCTGGCGGTGATTCGCGAGGAACGGGAAAAGTTCAAGGACTCCGGGAAAGATTGATTCACCGGGGCGAACGCTCCGGCCCGCCATCCAGCACCACCTGCAATCCATCCCGGGCCACGCGCACGTTTTCCGGCAGTTGGCGCTCCAGCGATTCATGATCGCTCTCATGTCCCAGATGGGTCAGCCACGTCCGCCGCGCGCCGGATTCCCGCGCCGCCGCCAGCGCCTCTTCCAACGAAAAATGAGTCGGATGCGGGGAAGGACGCAGCGCATCGACCACCAGCACGCCCACTCCGCGGATCAGATCCATCGTTTCCTCCGGGATGCGTTTCACGTCGGGAAGATAGGCCAGCGACGATCCGCCCGGGGATTCAAACAGATACCCGATCGTCTCCACCGCGGCATGCTCCACCGGCAGCGGGGTGATTTTCATATCTCCATAAAAAAACGGCCCCGCCACCTCGCGCGGATCCGGTTTGATATAGCCTTTGTGGAGATTTTCCGGAGAAAACGCCCAGCCATACATCCGGATCAGCATCGCAAGGCAGCCCGGCGTCGCGTGCAAAGGCAGCGGGCTGTCGCGCCGCCAGCAAAACGCGCGCAGCTCGTCGAACCCCGCGACGTGATCCAGATGCGCGTGGGTGTAGAGCACCGCATCGATCTCCCGCAGCCCCTCGCGCAGCGCCTGCATCCGGAGATCCGGCCCGCTGTCCACCAGCAACGCCACCTCCCCCGCCCTCACCACGATCGAGGAACGGAGGCGCTTGTTGCGCGGATCCCAGGCGGCGCCGGTCGGCCACTTGCCGAGGTTCAAGGTCACCGACAGCAGCAGCAACGCGGCGC
>CAZVSA010000476.1:0-1749 GCA_964629955.1 uncultured Luteolibacter sp. | reverse complement strand
GGTGATGGTGATGGCGGAACCGTTGCTGGCGTATTTGAAATCGCCGGATTGCTTTTCTTCGGCGAGGAGGGTGTTCGCCTTGAAGAAAAGGGCGAAGAGCAATATCAGCCAGAGGCGGGAGGCAAGAGACGGGTTCATGAGGGGACAGGGGTTGGAGGGACGTATCGTGTGGAAATCCTGAGGGAAAAATGCCGGATTCCAAGTGGATTTGTGTGGCAAGACCGGGGGGAATCCGAAGATTGACGTCTCATCATGGCATGGTCATGATGCTCATGGCATTGGGAATGATCGCTTTGGGCCTCGCCACCTTTTGCGTTTTCGCACAAATTCAGTTTCACCGCAGCCGGAAGAACCTTTCTCCGACCATTCCCCGCTGATCCTCAACCGCTCGTTTTGACCCATGGCCAACATCAGAACCCAAAAATGGCTCATGCCCCGCCGCAGTTTTCTCCGCGGTGCGGGTGCCACCCTTGCGCTTCCTTTTCTCGATGCCATGCGGCCTCTCATGGCCTCCGGGGCATCTGCTTCGTCCCTCCCGGTGCGTATCGCCCTGCTGTATATGCCGAATGGCGTTCGTGCCGACCGCTGGACGCCGGAGGGCAAGGGATCGGGTTTCAAGCTTTCTCCCATCCTCTCCCCGCTCGAAAAGCACCGCGAGGATCTGCTCGTTCTCACCGGCCTGCAAAACAAGGCATCCTTCAGCGGAGACGGCCATTATGTGAAAACCGGCGGCTGGCTCACCGGCACCACCATCACGAAGACCACCGGCTCCGACATCGCCGCCGGTGGCATCTCGATGGACCAGATCGCCGCCGAACAACTCGGACGACACACGAAGCTGCCCTCGCTTGAACTCGGCACCGAGCCCGTTGCCACGGGCATCGACACCAACGTCAATTACACCCGGCTCTACGCTTCCCACATTTCCTGGAAAACCTCCACCGTTCCTCTCCCTTGCGAGATCAACCCGCGTGTCGCCTTCGACCGCCTTTTCCGCACCCGGTCCAAGGGCGGGGAAAAACAGGCCGCCGACGACAAATCCGTCCTCGATCTCGTCCGCACCGACGCCAAACGCCTCCAGTCGAAACTCGGGCAGGCGGACCAGCACAAACTGGAGCAATACCTCGAATCCATCCGCGAAGTCGAACGCCGCATCGAGGCCGAAGCCGCCACCCTCGGTGCCGGGGAAAACCTTCCGCCCGAGCTTCTTGCCAAGCTCGATGCCCTCGACAAGCGCATTTCCCAGGCCATGGGCAAAGCCAGCCGCGAGGAAGAACTCAACTCCCGCCCGCGTTTCGACCACGGCGAGCACTGCCGCATCATGATGGATCTCATGGTTCTGGCCTTCTGGTCCGACTCCACCCGCGTCTCCTCCTTCATGTTCGGCAACGACGTGACCGGGCGGAATTTCTCGTTCCTCGAGGGTGTCCACGGCGGCCACCACGAAATCTCCCACCACAGCAACAACGCCAGCACCCTCGACGAATACGAACTCATCAACCGCTGGCACGTCGAGCAATACGGCTACATGCTCGACCGCATGAAGGAGATCAAGGAGGGCGACGGCAACCTGCTCGACAACTCCATGGTCGCCTTCGGTTCCCCGATCCGCGACGGCAACTCGCACGATCCGAAGAATGTTCCGGTTGTCATCGCCGGGGGTTCCAAGGCGGGCCTCAAGACGGGCCGCCATCAGGAATACGACGAGGGCACGCCGCTCTGCTCGCTCTGGCTCAGCATGCTCGGTCA
>CAZVSA010000475.1:0-1751 GCA_964629955.1 uncultured Luteolibacter sp. | reverse complement strand
CCGTGGTCGCTCCAGAGGACGACGATGGTGTTTTCGGCGAGGCCGAGGCGGTCGAACTCGTCGAGCACGCGACCGAGCTGGGCGTCCATGTAGCTGGTGGAGGCGTAGTAGCCGTGGATGAGTTTGCGGGCGGTTTCCCCGTCCGGCAGGCCGTTGGGAGGGATGGGGTCGTAGTTGGAGATCTCGTGACCGCGTTTCCCGGCGTATGGCGGCGCGCCTTCGGGTGTGTCGGTTCTTTTCGCGACGGTGAACTTCGAGGGGTCGTGCATGTCCCAGTATTTTTGCGGGGCGGTGAGGGGGAGGTGGGGTTTGACGAAGCCGAGGGCGAGGAAGAAGGGCTGGGCGCGTTCTTTGGCGGCTTGCAGGCGCTTGATGCCTTCGTCGGCGATGCGGCCGTCGGCGTAGGCATCGTCGGGGACATCCGCCGCTTCCCAGGCGGCGCCTTTCGGAAGTTCGTGGATGCGGTGGAGTTCGCGGTTGCTGAAATACGCTTCCTCGCGGGTGAGTTGGCCGCCGCCCGAGTTTTCGGGTTTGAGGTATTCGACGACTTTTTCGATGAGGGTGGGGACGCTCCAGGAGGCTTTGTCGTCGGTGTTGCCGTGGCCGGTGTGGAGGATCTTGCCGACGGCTTCGGCGCGGTAGCCGTGGTTCATGAAGTGCTGTGTCATGGTGACGGCATCGGGCACGGCATCGCGGAAATTACGGGAAAGATCGTAGATGCCGATGGAGGTGGAGCGGGAGCCGAGCAGGAGGTTGTTGCGCGAGGCGGAGCAGACGGACTGGTTGCAGTAGGCGAGATCGAAGCGCATGCCGCGGGCGGCGAGACGGTCGATGTTGGGGGTTTTGGCAAGCTCGTCGCCGTAGCAGCCGAGCAGGGGTTTGAGATCGTCGATGCAGATAAGGAGAATGTTCGGATGCGCGCTTTCCTGAGCCGGGGAAACGGCGGTTCCGAAGAAGAGGGCGGCGAGGATGGGAGCGAAACGGCGGGTCATGGGATTTCGGGTTTGGAAAGCGGCGTGCGGAGGGGTTTTTAGCCGAAAAAGGAGAATGAAAAACCACGGAAGACACGGAAAGCACGGAATTTCAATCCATTGGAAAATCGAGCCGTTCACTCAAAAGATGAACGGATGAGCATCGGAAAATTCTATATTTTCCGTGTATTCCGTGGTTCCCTGTCTTCCTATTTAGGTTTAATCCTGCAACGAGAAATGGAAGCCACGGAAGGCGTGGAAAATTGTTCAAGGGGAGGAACGGAGCCGCAGTTGTCTCCTCCGCTTTTCTCTCCTATTCGGGGAAACGGGCTCGCGGCGACCGGTGATCGCCGCTACGTTCAGGCTCCGGGAAGCTCGATGAAGCCTTCGAGCTTCCGGATGCGGGTGGGGTGGCGCATTTTCCGGAGGGCTTTGGCCTCGATCTGGCGGATCCGCTCGCGGGTGACCTGGAACTGGCGGCCGACTTCCTCAAGGGTGCGGCTGTAGCCGTCCTTGAGACCGAAACGTTGTTCGAGAACTTCGCGCTCGCGCTCTGTTAGAGTGTCGAGAACGTCCTTGATCTTGTCCTTGAGCATGGAGAAGCCGGCTTCCTCCATCGGGTTGTCGGCGCTCTTGTCCTCGATGAAGTCGCCGAAGGAGGTGTCGTCGGAGTCGCCGACGGGCGCCTGCAGCGAGATCGGCTGCTGGGCCATCTTGAGCACGGCGCGGACGCGCTCGACGGGGAGTTGAATCTCCTCGGCGACCTCCTCGGGGCTCGGC
>CAZVSA010000474.1:0-1765 GCA_964629955.1 uncultured Luteolibacter sp. | reverse complement strand
CCCTCAAGGAAATCTGCGACCTCGCCGAACGCCACGACGCCCTCGTCATGGTCGACGACTCGCACGCCGTCGGCTTCCTCGGAGAAAAAGGGCGCGGCACCCATGAATTCTGCGGCGTCATCGACCGCATCGACATCCTCACCGGAACCCTCGGCAAAGCCCTCGGCGGAGCCAGCGGAGGCTACACCAGCGGGCGGAAGGAAATCGTCGAACTCCTCCGCCAGCGCTCCCGCCCCTACCTCTTCTCCAACACCCTCGCCCCCGCCATCGCCGGCGGAACCCTCGAAGTCCTCCGTCTGTTGGAGAACGACGTGGAATTGAAAAAATCCCTGGAGGAAAACACCGCCTTCTTCCGCCACGAAATGACCGCCGCCGGATTCAACATCGTCCCCGGCACCCACCCCATCGTCCCCGTCCTGCTCGGTGACGCCTCGCTGGCCGCGCGTTTCTCCGAAGCCATGTTGCGGAAAGGCGTTTACGTCATCGGCTTCAGCTACCCCGTCGTCCCCGAAGGCAAGGCCCGCATCCGCACCCAGATCAGCGCCGCCCACACCAGGGAGGATCTGGAATTCGCGGTGAACGCATTCAAGGAAGTGAAAAAGGAACTCGGCGTCTGAGGAAAAGGGGGACGCACGCGCACTCGCGCCCCCTTTCAAAATCAGCCTCTCATCTTTTCGAGTTCGATCCTCATCTCCTTGATCAGCCTTTCCGGAACGATTCCAAAGGCCTTCGCCAGCCGGAAGACGCTGTCCACCGTGGGGGTCATCAGGCCCTTTTCCAACCGGGAGATGTAGCTGTTGTCCAAACCGCTGTAACCGCCCAGCTCCACCTGCGACCAGCGTTTCCGGTGCCGCCTCCTGGCGATGACATTCGCAACCGCTCCCCGGATCTGACCGATTTCATCCAAACCACCGATTTTATCGAGGCGGCCCGGAATGTCCCTTTGCGTATGATCCAAAAAAAACCTCCGAAACCCTTGACACACCGGAGTTGCAGAGCCCAGCCTGATTCAGCGTCGAGGCTGATGCCTCGCAAAAAACACCGGAAACCGATGGAACGACTTTCGTTCCTTCCGACTCCCGGATTCCAATCCCCCCGCATGAAAAAACTCCCCGCCATCATGAAAATCCCCCCCGTATTCGCCGTGTGGTTGAGCGCCCTTGCTCCCGTGTCCGCCCAGCCCCCCGCCTCCCCGCGCTGGGACGTGGAGCTTCCCGCCCCCGTTTCCCGGTCCCTGCCCGAGGCGGCTCCCGAACCCCGGGAACCCATCGAATTCCAAATCCTCTCCTCCCGCACCACGCGCGTCACCCGCACCGACGCCCCTCCCATGCCCGGGCTCCCTCCCGTTTCGGGAACCATCAACCTCACCGTCCAGATGGTCGAGGACCCCGGACTGCCCGACCCTCCCCCGCCCCTGCCCGTCCTGCCGCCTTCCGACCCCGCGGTGCTCGCCCGCATCCTCGAACTCCGCGCCACCCTCCCCGGAAGGGACATCGCCTACGTCTCCGCCACCGTGGTGGACGGGCGCCGCACCCTCCTGCGCGTCCATCCCGGCGGTGGCCGCGAGGGCGAAATCACCGCCTGGAGCAACATCCCGTTTCATCACTTCGGCGGCGTCTTCTCCTACCACGTTCGCGAACCCGGTGGCCCCGGCATCGAGCGCATCCTCCTCCTCGGTCTGGGAAATCTCGACAGCACCCGCCTGCGCCGGCACCACCCGGCTTCCGAAATCCCGGACCTTTCCCTCCTGCCCGACGTGGAAACC
>CAZVSA010000473.1:0-1765 GCA_964629955.1 uncultured Luteolibacter sp. | reverse complement strand
CCGGAGTGCGCCCTCGCGCTCCGGGGGCTGGTAAGGCCAAGCCGTCCCGCATCCGGAAGGCTCCCCACCATGTCCGCCGGTTTCCGGCGAGGGCGCCGGAAACAACACGCGAGGGCGCGTGTGCTCCCCCTTTTGTTAGAACGTCGGCGCGGCCACCGTCGCGTTGTCGCGCTCCTGGATACGGCGGTTCAGGATGCGGTCGGCGATTTCCCTCACCATTTCGGAAAGCAGCAGCCACAAATGCGAGCCCTGCCGGTAATCCGCCGGGGCGATGTGCTTCACGCGGCCGGCGTGCGTGCAGAGCTGGAAGCATTTCCGGAACGAGCGCCCGGTTTCGTCCTCCGGATTGTACACCGCGATGCTGTGCCCACCGTTGCGGTTCATCACCGTGAAGCACGGCACGTCCGTGGGGCCGTCCCCCACATAGACCATGTTTTCAAAAGGAATCGGCCTCTGCTCGGGAGGCATGTGATCGTTCACATCCTGGTCGTGCTCCAGCATGCCCTTGTTGATGCGGAACAGGTATTGCGTCTTCGCCGTGTGGGAAATCGCGCGCTTGGGAAAACTGATGCGCCCCTCGGGATCTTCCCCGAATTCGCAGCCGAACATCGCCCTCACGTGGGGCTTCAACCGGGAACCCTCAAGCAGCGCCTTCAGCCCCGAGGAAATGATGTAGTGCTCCACCTTGATCCCCGCGATCTCGTGTTCCGGGCGGAGCACCGCCTTTGGCAGAGCTTCAAAAAGCTCCGGCAATCCCGGGAAAAAATTCAGCCCCGCACCCAGCTCCGAAAGCTTCGCGTTCGTCACGTTGTCCATGCCCAGGTAATCGAGCAGGCATTTCATGTAGGCCAGCTCCCCGTCCCATTTCTGCTCGTGGACCAGCGCGTTGCATTTCCTCCAGAACTGCGCCGGATCGATGCCGAACTCCGGGAACACCACATCGTCCTGCATGTAGCGGGGACTCAGCGTCTGGTCGTAATCGTACACCAGCGCGATGATGTTCTGGGGAGCTGCCATGGGCGTGATGCAGGCAACCAACGTGCCAGGCACCCTGCAAGGAGGAAAATCCCGATCCCTGTGACGATCAACCGGAAACGCTCAGCTCCTTGAGGTCCGCCCGCACCGTTTCGTAGCTCGTGGAATAAGCGAGAACTTCCGGGTCCGGTTCCTCGCCGCGCAGGCGGCACCACTCCGCGTAGAGCGCCGGCCACCAGTTCCCGTGCCGTGTCAAACCCTCCTCCAGATAGCTCCGCCAGTCGATCAGGACCCGCGACCAGCATTCGTCCCCATATTCGATCGCCTTCTTCCGGTCGCCGATTTGGGAAACATACCAATCCCGGCCGATCCTCGCGTGCAGCACCTCATCGGCCCAATCGTAATCCTGCACGAGAGCCGCGAAACCCTCCCCACCCGCGATCGCCGTTTCCCATTCAAAACGCTTTCCCGTCTTCGGCATCAACCCCTGCTCGATGAAATACAAAACCGCATGCCTCTCCAGCGGCTCAAGCTGCGTGTTCAACGCGAGCGACCAGGTGAAATTCACCTTCACCAGCTCCCGCCAATCAAGCCCCGCCCGCACGAAACCCACCTCCCCCATCATCGCGTGCCGCGCCTCGTCCCAAAGCTGCCGCGTCATGTCCGCCACATAGCCCCACGGCTTGTCCGGCGTCTGCGCCAGGATCGAGGCCATCATTTCCGGCACGTCGATCTCGCGCAGCCGCTTGTAATACAACATCAGCGTCTTCGGCTCCACCGGCATCGCCTC
>CAZVSA010000472.1:224-1789 GCA_964629955.1 uncultured Luteolibacter sp. | reverse complement strand
ACCAATGATCGCCACCACGGCGCGTGTGGTCCCCGAAGAGCAAAGAAGACGCGGCGACCGGTGATCGCCGCTACGGGGGAATGTGACAATCCCGTCACATTCGATTCTTTGATTCCCGGGCGGTTTTGCTGCGGATTGTGACTGCTGGCAGGCATTCCGCTGTCCGGCTCATTCGTCCCTATCATGAAAACCACCGCCATTTGCCTTTCCAGCATCGTGCTGGCCGCTGCATCCGCATTTGCCCAGGAGTCGCACATCGACCCCGCCCTTCCCGATTACAAGGCTGTCAGCGGGGTGTCCGGGAACCTGAATTCAATGGGATCGGACACGCTGAACAACCTGATGACGCTGTGGGCGGAGGGTTTCAAACGCGCCTATCCGAACGTGAACGTGCAGATCGAGGGGAAGGGTTCTTCGACGGCTCCTCCGGCCCTGATCGAGGGGACGGCGCAGATCGGCCCGATGAGCCGAGCGATGAAGGCGGAGGAGATCGATGCTTTTGAGAGGAAATTCGGCTACAAGCCGACGGAGGTGAAGGTGGCGATCGATGCGCTGGCGGTGTTCGCGCACAAGGACAACCCGGTCAAAGGGGTCACGATGAAGCAACTGGACGGGATTTTCTCGCAGACCCGCACCTTGGGCGGCGAGGACATCACGGAGTGGGGCCAGCTTGGCGTGGATGCCTGGAAGGGGCGGGCGGTGTCGCTGTTCGGCCGGAATTCCGCTTCCGGGACGTATGGATTTTTCCAGGAGCACGCTTTGGGCAAGGGGGATTTCAAGTCCGGGGTGAAGGAGCAGCCGGGTTCCTCGGCGGTGGTGCAGGGGGTTGGCTCGGATCTTTACGCGATCGGTTATTCCGGGATCGGCTACCGGACCTCGGGTGTGAGAACGGTGCCGCTCTCTCTGGACGGGAAGGAATTTTTTGATGCGACTTACGAGAACACGCTGACGGGGGATTATCCGCTGGCCCGCTTTCTCGCCGTGTATGTGAACAAGAAACCGGGTGCTCCGCTGGACAAGCTGACGCTGGAATTCCTCAAGTTCGTGCTTTCCAAGGAGGGGCAGGCGGTGGTCGAGAAGGACGGCTATTTCCCGATGCCCGCGGAGGTGGCTGCCGAAGTGATCGGCGCTTTGGAGAAATGATTCCGACGGACTTCGCACGTGGTCCGGAAGGAGGAGCTTGCTTTGGGAGCTTCCGGCTTCCAGCCTCGCCCGGACCGCGCACCCCTCCCATTTGTCATCTTGTATGAAGTCTTCGGAGACTCCCCGGCTTCCCGATCCGAAACGTTTCGAGGTTTCCCGGGCCACGTTGTGGTTCGATCGCTTCATGGGGGTGGCGATCCGTTTCGGGGGCGTTGCCGTGATTGTCGCGGTTTTCGGGATTTTCTATTTCATCGGGAAGGAAGTGGTGCCGCTTTTCCGTTCGGCGGGTGTTGCGCCGGCGGGTGGGGTGGCCTCCGGGGTGGTGCCGGGGATTCTGGGGGTGGATGAGTGGGGGGAGATGCCGTTTTTCTACGATGGCGGCTCGGGGGTGGTGTTCGTGAATGTGGAGAGCGGGGAGCGGC
>CAZVSA010000472.1:0-214 GCA_964629955.1 uncultured Luteolibacter sp. | reverse complement strand
GGACGGGTGGCGCTGGGGCTGGCGGACGGGCGGGTGGGCTCGTTTCTGGTGGGGTATGAGCGGACGTTCCGGACGGACGGGGATCCGGGGCTGGAGCCGTCGGTAACGCCCGAGCCTTGGTTCGAGCTGGAGACCGGTGAAGGGCCGGTGACGGCGGTGAGCTACGGGGATTCCGGCGGGGGGCGGATCATTGTCGCGAAACGTGGCGGGGGGC
>CAZVSA010000471.1:0-1801 GCA_964629955.1 uncultured Luteolibacter sp. | reverse complement strand
GCCGCCGATGTTGGTGAGCGTGTAGGCGATCTGGTCGTTTTCCAGAACCACGAGGTGTTCCTCTTCAGGAGGTGCGGGTGGTTCCACGGTCAGGCCGACGGAAGGCGCGGCGGCGGGATCGGCGCCGGAGGCCGCGGGATCGGCGGCTTGTTGCGCGGCACGTTCGTAGGCATCGCGGGCGGCGCGTTCCCTCTGGGTTTTCGAGGAGTGGTGGATGTTCAGGGCCAGCAGGCCGCCGCAGAGGAGAAGGACTATCCAGGTGATGCGATCGTACATTGGAGGGGTGTGGAGAGCTTTCGGGTTCCGTCAGGACCGGGGAGTTTCATCGTTCCGCGGACTCCGGAGCGGCGGGACGGGGTCATAACCGTAGCGGCCCCATGGATGACAGCGGAAAATCCGGCAAATTCCCAGCCATGAGCCGCGGAAGGGGCCGTGGATTTCCACGGCGGCGAGGAAGTAGTTCGAGCAGGTGGGGGTGAAGCGGCATCCGGCGGCGGGACCGGCGGCGAATTTGAGCATGGGGTTGAGGATCCGTTGGTAGAAGCGGATGAGCAGGCGGATTGCGGATGTGAGCGTGCCGCGGATCATGGCTTGCGGACGACCTTGGGCTGGAGAAGCCCGAGGCGGCGGGCCTGCCGGTGCCAGTCGGCCTCGAGTTCCGCGAAGGTGGCGGCGGCGGCGCCACGGAGCGCGATGGTGACGAGATACCGGCGCATGTCGGGAAACTCCGGTGCGTAGGTCTGGACGAGGGCACGGAAGCGCCTGCGGAGAAGGACGCGCTCGTGGGCTTTTTTCGCCGCGCGTTTGGAGGTGATGAAGCCGGTGCGAATGCCGTCCAGCGAGGGATCGGCCAAGGTGCCGAGAATGAGGTATTGGCCGGCTTTCGCCTGGCCGGAGGATTTCACGCGGGCGAAGTCCGCCCGCGTGGTGATGCTGGATTTCCGCGGAAGTCGCATGGCTGGGATGGTTCCCGGCTTGCCGGACCGCGCGGGGAGGTGGCTCAGGAGCCGTGTTGCGTGGTGTGGCGGCTGTATTGAAGCTCGGCACCTTTGGGAATGAGGCGCTTGCGGCCTTTTTGGCGGCGGCGGCGGATGATGTCGCGGCCGGCTTTGGTGGCCATGCGGGCACGGAATCCGAATTGGTTTTTGCGTGTGCGCTTGGATGGCTGGAAGGTGCG
Organism: uncultured Luteolibacter sp.; assembly: GCA_964629955.1. Classification (GTDB taxonomy): domain Bacteria; phylum Verrucomicrobiota; class Verrucomicrobiia; order Verrucomicrobiales; family Akkermansiaceae; genus Luteolibacter. The sequence goes on along the minus strand of CAZVSA010000471.1, from coordinate 624 downwards.
TTTGCTCATGGCTTTGCCTTGAAGTAAATGGTTCTGTGCCCGGTTGCGGACCGGGTTGGGGGGCGGACTTTAGGGGGGATGGTGTGCTTGTCAACCCGCCAGTAGGGGGAAATTTTCAAAATCCGGTGGTGCGGGAATTTTCCGGTTGGGATTGGGGTTCATGGTTGCCTGTTGCGGGAACGGAGTGCCGGTTTCCGCTGGCATTTGGATTTTTCACCACGGAAAACACGGAATTCACGGAAGGTTTTTTCGGTGAATTCCGTGGTTGTTGCGGCGGCGGGACGCCACCGCCACGGCCTGCGACGAGACGTCGCAGGCACTAAAGTCAGGAGACGTCCGCTCCGGCAGTCGCGGGGACCAGCGATTTCCAGGGTTCCTGATCGGCGACTTCCACGGTGACGGGGCCTTCCGCGCTGGCGGGGGTGATGATGGCGATGAATTCGAGGGGTTCGGTTCCCCGGTTGAAGGTGGCGTGGATGACGCCCGCGGGAATGTACACGGATGCGCCGGGACCGATTTCCTGATGGTCTTCCTCGACCCATTGGTCGGCGGTGCCGGAAAGGATGTAGAGAACCTCTTCCTTGTTGGGGTGGTGGTGGAAGGTGTGGGCGTGTCCGGGCTGGA
>CAZVSA010000470.1:0-1850 GCA_964629955.1 uncultured Luteolibacter sp. | reverse complement strand
AGGGTGGGTTGGTCGATGTCGCGGACAAGCTGGAACAGGCCGCTTTGGTGGTCGATGAGGAGCATGACGGCGTCCTCGGGGTCGATCATGGTTTGGATGGTGCTCATGGCATGGATAGGTTCGTTTTGTGGGAGCTTCAAAACGAACGGCGTTTTGAGAGCTTTCCCAACCTACCGCGATCCGCCCGCTCGGGGGAAATACTTCGTGGTTCCGCTCACCATGCCCGCGGGGTATGGTGGGGGATGGAACTGCGTCATCTGAGATACTTCATCGCTGTCGCCGAAGAGGAAAACGTGACGCGTGCGGCGGCGCGGCTGCATGTGGCGCAACCTTCCCTGAGCCGCCAGATCCGCGATTTGGAAAGCGAGCTGGCCGTACCGCTTTTCGATCACGCCGCCCGCACGGTGCGGTTGAATGAAGCCGGGCGGCACTTCCTCACGGAGGCCCGTGAAGTCGTGGCCCGCTTCGAGCAGGCCATCCGCTCGGTCCGGGATTTCGCGGACAGTCAGGAAGGTGAGTTCCACGTCGGTTACGCCCCTTCTCTTACCACCCGAATCCTTCCGCGGACATTGCGCGAGTTCCAGATCGAATGTCCCCGCATACGGGTGAAGCTGCACGACCTCTCCACCGAAGAAATGCTGGTGGGTCTCCGCGAAAGATCGTTGCACGCCGCTTTGCTGGTAAAGCCATCGAATCCCTCTCTGGACGGACTCGTTTTCAGCGAAGTCATCCGCTACCGCCCATGTGTGGCCATGCCGCTCTCCCATCCATTGTCCGCCGGGACGAAGGTGAGCGTGGCAGCTTTGGCGGACGAGCCGTTCGTTGCCTACAGCCGGTCCGATTACCCGGAGTATCACATTTGGCTCGAACAAATCTTCAGAGGAGCGAAGTCCCCTCGTATCCATGCCGAATACGACAGCTCCACCAGCTTGATCGCCTCCATCGAATCGGGATGCGGATTGGCGATGGTGCAGGAGGGATTTGAAAGTCTCGCAGGGGCACGGCTGGCGATCCGGGTGATCCAGGGAGCGGACGAAGCGGCTTTTTCCTTCGGAGTCGCATGCCGTAAAGACGACGCCTCGAAAGCTACGCGGAAATTCGTGGCGGCTGCCTTTGCGGCAGCGGCACCCTCCGCACCGGCTCCGGGGAACACGAACGATTGAAAACCGCTTCCGCACCGAACCACACATTGGCGGCGAACAGCCAGACGAGCAGGCCGGGATGCGCGCTGCTGGTGAAGATCCACGCCACGCCCGCCAGCGCGATCCCGCAGAACCCCAAAACCTTCGTCCGGACCGCCACGCCCGGGAAGATCTTCGACAAACTCAGCGAAGCGTTTTCTTAGAGAGTTTTAAAAAATCTCGTGGCCGCATGGCGGGATGGGGAGCGCCGCCGTCCCGGCGGCTGTGTTTGACATCTTGCCGAACACTCTTCGCCGTACTGCCCGCGGAACTCAATGCCCGTTGTGCGGGACGCACAACGATGCCGCCGGGACGGCGGCGCTCCCCTTCTCATTTCCCCATCCGCACGATTCCAATCGGATACATTATTATTTAAAATGGTCTAAATGAACTTGGCGCGCAGGACGCTAGCTGATGATCTCGTGGATCGGCCCGCCGTTTTCGACGAGACGCGAGACGGTTCCGAGGGAGGGAATTTCCATCTTGGTATGATCGATCCCGAGTTGCCGGAGAATGGTGGCGTGGAGGTCGCTGTAGTAGTGGGGATTTTCCACGGCCTCGTAGCCGACTTCGTCCGTTGCGCCGTGGACCACGCCGCCCTTGATCCCACCGCCGGCGAGCCAGCAGCTGTAGCCTTTCGGGTTGTGATCGCGGCCGGTGGTGTTTTGC
>CAZVSA010000469.1:0-1869 GCA_964629955.1 uncultured Luteolibacter sp. | reverse complement strand
AAAATTAGCAACATCCCCCCATCGTTTCTCCCTCATCCATCGCCAGGGCATTGCTTCTGGGGCTGCTCGTCGCCGCCCCTCCGGTCGCCGTGTGGATGCGGAGCGGCCCCGCTTCCCCTCCGTTGGAAGACACGCCCCCGGCGGCCATCCAGATGCCCGTGGAGATCATTTTCCCCGGGCAAAACCCCGAATGGCATCATCTGGAAATCCCGGTCACATCGATTCCGGAACCCGCCACCCTGCCGATGGCATTGCTGACAGTCCTCCTTCTCCTGCGCCGCAAACGCTGAACCGGGCTTGCAGGGACCGCCTGGCTCCCCCTAAATCCGCTCCATGCGGCTTTTTGACACGCTGACCCGGACCGAACACGCCCTCCAGCCCATCGATGGCAAGACGTTCCGTTTTTATTGCTGCGGCCCCACCGTTTACGGCCCCGCCCACATCGGAAACTTCCGCACCTTCGTTTTGCAGGACGTCCTCCGCCGCACCCTGGAAACCGGCGGCACCCGCACGCTGCACGTCCGCAACATCACCGACGTGGACGACAAAACCATCCGCGATTCCCAAAAAGCCGGCGGCACCCTCCGCGATTTCACCACCATCTGGACCGAACGCTTCCACGAAGACTGCGAAAAACTCGGCAGGCTCCCGCCGCACATCGAGCCCGGAGCCGTCGAGCACATCCCGCAGCAGATCGCCATGATCGCGGAACTGGTGGAAAAAGGAAACGCCTACCCCTCCGAAGACGGCTCCGTTTACTTCCGGATCAGCTCCTTCCCCGGCTACGGCAAACTTTCCCGGCTGGACGAGCGGGAACTCGATCTCGGCAAAACCCAAAACGCCCGCTCCACCAGCGACGAATACGAAAAAGGAAACCTCTCCGACTTCGTGCTCTGGAAAGCCCGGCGTCCCGAGGACGGGGAAAATTTCTGGCCGTCTCCCTGGGGCGAAGGGCGGCCCGGATGGCACCTCGAATGCTCCGCCATGATCCACGAATACCTCGGAGACTCCTTCGACCTTCACTCCGGCGGCGTCGATCTCGTCTTTCCGCACCACGAAAACGAGATCGCCCAGAGCCAATGTGCGTGCGGCGGCAGCTTCGCCGCTCATTGGTTCCACATCACCCACCTGCTCGTCGATGGCGGGAAAATGTCCAAATCCCTCGGCAACCTCTACACCCTCGACGACCTCGCGGCGCACGGATTCACCCCGATGGAAATCCGCTACGCCCTCATCGGCGCGCACTACCGCAAGCCGCTCAACTTCACTCTCGACTCCCTCTCCGGCGCGCGGGAAGCCATGGCAAAGCTCGCCAAAGGAGCACGCCAGCTCGCCGGAAAAGCCGATCCCGGCGCGCGTCTCGACAACGTGGAGTTCGGTCCCTTTCAAAACGCCTGGGACAGCCTCAACCACGATCTCAACACCCCCGGCGCGCTCGGCGGGATTTTCACGGGCCTCCGCGAATCACTCACCCTCGATCCCCCCGGAGCCGCCGCCGCCCTGGCCGGTCTGAACCGCATTCTGCGCGCCCTCGGCATCACCCTCCCCGAGGAAGCTCCCCCGGACACCATCGAAATCCCCGATGAAGTGCGGGCTCTCGCCGAGCAACGCTGGCAGGCCCGCCTCGCGAAAGACTGGGCCGCATCCGATGAAATGCGCGCCCGCCTCGCCACCCGGGGCTGGCTGGTGAAAGACGCGAAGGACGGCTACACGCTCGCACCCGCATCCCAGGGAGAATAGAGCGCTTTCTATTTAATTTGTCGCTTTCTGATTAAAATGTGCGAGACTGCGGCATGAAAAGCTACAGTCTCGATTTGCGGGAGCGTTTGGTGGCGGGACGTCAACGCGGGCAGAGTGCGGAGGAGCTTG
>CAZVSA010000468.1:0-1872 GCA_964629955.1 uncultured Luteolibacter sp. | reverse complement strand
CCTCCACCGGAGCGCTTTCGTCCGATGCCATCCGGCACGATTCCCGGGGCATCACGGCATGGGGCAACCACGCGCGCCAAGCCAAGGTCGTATTGGAAAAGCTGTTTTTCCATGGGCATGTGCTTATCACGGGGCGGACCCATTTCCGGCGAATTTACGATCTCCCCGAGCGGGTCATTCCGAAAAAAACGCTGAACCGGAAATCGCCCGGCCCGGAATCCATCGAGCGCTGGAAAGTCCTGACCCGCCTGCGCCAGCGCCGCCTGACCACGCTTTCCAAAGCCCGGCACGCGCTTGTGGAAGAGGATGTCATTCCGGTGAAAACGGAAGGCGGACCAACGCTTTTCGCGCTACGCGAGGATCAGCCTGTTCTGGAGGAATCCCGGCTGATGTCTCCGCCCGATCACCAACCGCGCCTGATTGCTCCGCTCGACCCCATCATCTACGACCGGAAACAGACCGCGTGGATCTGGAATTTTCCATATACATGGGAAGTCTACACCCCCGAAAGCAAACGCCAGCGCGGTTACTATGCGCTGCCACTGCTTTCCCGCGAAACCCTCGCCGGGCACATCGACCCCAAAGCCGACCGCAAAGCGGGCAAACTCAACATCGTTTCCCGGCAAGTCGCCCGCGGACACACCTACATGCCCGCCGTCCGGGATCTGGCCCGGTTTCTCGGGCTGCGTTGAGTCCGGTCCGGCCGCAAAACGGCACAGGGAACGCAAATCAGAAAAAGAAGAACCCGCGCTTTTTCCTCCGGTAGGCTCCGTCTCCCACGGAAAGAACCTCCAGCCGGGTGGTGGTGAGCCCCTGGTCGTGGAACCCGAGCTTCTTCGCGGCGCGGGGGGTGACGTCGAGGTGGCGTCCGGCGATGAAGGGGCCGCGATCGTTGATCCGGAGCTTCACGGATTTTCCGTTCTGAAGATTGGTGACTTTGACGAAGCTGGGCAGAGGGAGTGTTTTGTGGGCACCGGTGAGATGCCATGGCATGACCTTTTCACCCAGCGAGGTGTTGCCCCGCTTGAGGCCGAAAAACTTCGATTCATCGTACCAGGAGCAAACACCGGTCTCGTTGAATTCAAGAGCGGCATCCACGCTCATGGGGTGATAGGTTTGCCCCCTGATCGTGTAGGAGCGGGTCATGTAGCCTTCATGGCCGCCGGGCCTGGAGATGCAGGAAACCTGGGCGGACAGAGCAACGGCGGAGGCCAGCACGAGCGGGAGGCGCGTGCCGACGATGAAAGCCTGAAGCCGCATTACGATTTCCGCTCGCGGATGACCTGAAGGGTGGTGGCCACTTTTTCCTTCATTTCCTTTCCGGGCTTGAATTTGACGGCGGCGCGGGCGGGGATCGGCACGTCCTTGGCCGGGTCCTTCGGGTTGCGGCCGATTTTCGCTTTCATTTCGCGGACCTGGAAGGCGCCGAAGTTCCGCATGACCACGGTATCGCCGTGTGCGAGGGCTTCGGTGATTTCGTCGATGAGCGTTTGCACCACTTCAAAAACCGTTTGCTGGGTCACGTCGACGCCTTTTTCCCCCAGTTGATCGGTGATTTTGATGACGAGTTCGCGCTTGGTGATTGTAGCCATGGGACTTGTGTAAGGTGGGGTGATTGGGATGCGCCGCTATTTGACAGCATGCCGGGACTGATTTGTCCCGACAAAAATTGCTCAACTTGATGCGATTTTCGTGCCATCTGGAGGGGAAACGTCTGAACTGCCGTCACTTCCGCCAAAAATGACGCGTGTGGTGCGGAAATGAAGTTTTCCCAAGCGGTTGAGCGCGTCACGTCCGTGGCTTGCCACCAGCTCCCGGCCGGCCTCCACCACGGAGGGGGACGCGCCCAGGGGCAGGGGGATTCCGGTTTCC
>CAZVSA010000467.1:0-1878 GCA_964629955.1 uncultured Luteolibacter sp. | reverse complement strand
CGGTCACGCCCTACCTGCCGGAATCATTCCCGGAACACTTTTGGCGGAATGCCCGGGGTCATCTCCGTTTCCGCCACGGGCAGGTGCGTGAACCTTCCAATTTGCCCGGGAGGTGGCCTGCGAATGATGGCTTGCTGGAAAAACGTACCGCTTCCATCTTCAAGACCTGTCACCTTTTTCGCCGTGCCTCGCTTTGATCCTGTATTTCCCGTTCCGGTGATCGCCGCGCTTGCCGGTTCGGTGGCGGTGCTTGCGCTGTACCGGGCTTTCCGCGGCCGGTCGCTGGGTCCGTCCTGGCTGCAGCTTCCGGTGACCTTTCTGCGGCTGGGGGTAATCGCGCTGCTTGCATTGATTTTGCTCAACCCTGTCGAAACGATGACCCGGACATCGCCGGAGAATTCCTCCCTTTTCCTGTTGGATCGTTCGGCGAGCATGAAACTCGCCGCGGACGGAGGGGAAACCCGCTGGGAGGAAGCGCGGAGCTGGGTGGAACAGGCGCGGCAGGCGGTTTTGGCGAAGGGGGGGCCGCCGCCTTCCCTCGCGGTTTTCGATGAGGAGCTGCGGGGCCTTGCCGATTCTTCGGAATTGGACCTCATGACACCGGAGGGAAGCGGAACCCGGCTCGCGTCCGCCATCGGCGAACTGCTTCAGCGCGGGGACGAGGCTCCCCGCCAGATTGTGATCGTTTCCGATGGCCGCGCACAGGATCGAGGAACGCTGCCGGATGTTCTTTCGGAGGCGCGGGATCTCGGAGTGAGGATTTCCACCAGGCTTGTGGGAACCGACACGCCGCCGCGCAACGCATGGATCGCCGCCGTGCAGGCGCCCCGCAGCGTGCGCCCGAAAGGGAAGGTGGCGGTGCATGTGGACGTGGCATCCACGGGGATCGCCCCGCATGAAACGATGGCGCTGATTCTCCGCGACGAGGCGGGAAACGAAGTGGCCCGCTCGAACTACCGGAGCCACGGAACGGATGATCCCTCGCCGGTGGAAAAAACCCTGAACTTTGAAGCCGGTTTGCGCGGCGCCCGCTACTCGCTCGAACTGGCTCCGGCGGCGGGCGAGGTGGCCACGGACGACAACCGCTTCACGTTCACCGTCGAAGTTTCATCCAGCAAACTCCGCGTGCTGTTTGTCGAGGGCACCCACGTCAAGCGCACGGTGGGATTGACCGGCCACTGGTGGAACGACATGGAACTCATGACCCGCTCCTGGGAGGCCGACGGTGAGATCGAATACGAATGCCTGACGCCCGTCAGTGAATACGTCAACTCGCCGAATCTCGTCGGCGTCACTTTCGAGAACGGCGAAATGCGGCAGGATCCGAGCCGCTCCTTCCCCACCACCAGGGAGGGGCTCCACCGCTTCGATGTCATGCTGATCAGCGACGTGCCGGTGGGAAATTTTTCCGAGGAACAGATGCAATGGGTCGTTGACTGGGTCAACGAGCGGGGCGGCGGGTTTCTGATGGGGGGAGGTTACACCACCTTCGATGTGGGGCATTATGACAAGACTCCCTGGGAGCGCATCATCCCGGTGGACATGCTTTCCTACGGCGCGGGCTTCATGGAGCAGATGTTTCCCATCGTCATCCCCGAGTCGGTGCGCGGGCATCCTCTGTGGCGGGTCTCGGACGATCCGGAGGAGAACGCAAGAATCCTCGACGCCCACCCGGTGTTTCTGGGGATGAACCGGGTGAAACGTGCGAAGCCCGGGGCGATCGTCCTCGCGGTGCGGGGGGATACCGGCGATGACGAACCCGTGATCGCCGCGCAGGCGTATGGCCGGGGCCGTTCGATTGCCTGGCTGCCCGATCCGAATGGAGGGTGGGCGCGCGAGTATGTGAAGTGGGGCCCTCCCGGCGGGCCTCCCCACGGC
>CAZVSA010000466.1:1638-1889 GCA_964629955.1 uncultured Luteolibacter sp. | reverse complement strand
GCGCGCCCAGCGTTCGCCGTATGCAGGGGTCGCGAGGATCTCGTCGATGATGGCCCGCCAGGTGGTTTCGTCCGGGTTTTCCCCGATGCGTTTCAGGTGGTCTTCCGAAGCGGGGAGGCCGGTGAGGGTGTAGGCGGCGCGATGAACCCACTGCCGGGGCGGCGCGAGCCTGGCCGGACGGATGCCCGCTTCCTTGCGCGCGGCCTGGAGAAGCGCGTCCACCGGGTGGTTTCCTTCCGGCGGGACGACTT
>CAZVSA010000466.1:0-1628 GCA_964629955.1 uncultured Luteolibacter sp. | reverse complement strand
GTGGAGGGGAAGCCATGTGCAGCAGAGAAGAAGCAGGAGTTTGGAAAAACGCATGAGGGATCGGGTGGGAAACGCCCGGAAACGCCTGATCCTTTCAGAAACGGGCGCGGTTCGGACGATTGCGGGCGGCAAAAGGGATGCCGTGTCGGTGAGGAAAGATCGTCCGTGTCGGCGGGAATCGCAAATTACGGTTTCGGCGGGTTTCCGCGACTTGTGGATTGCCCGGAAGGAATGGATGGGCTGGAGTTGGCGGCGTGAGATACGAACCGATTTCCCGGGAGTTTTTCGTCCGCAACCGCGAGCGCCTGAGAGGCCTCCTGAAGCCGGGCAGCATTGTGATTGTGCACGCCAACGACATTTTTCCGACGAATGCGGACGGGACGATGCCGTTCATGCAGAACAGCGATCTCTATCATCTCACGGGAGTCGATCAGGAGGAGACGGTGCTGGTATTGATGCCGGATGCGGCGGACCCGCGCGAGAGGGAGATTCTTTTCGTGAAGGAAACGAACGAAACGGTGGCGATCTGGGAGGGGGAGAAGCTGACGAAAGCGCAGGCGACGGAAGCGACGGGGATCGAACGGGTGGAATGGAGCCATGCCTTCGATTCGTTTTTTCACCGGCTGGCACCGCAGGCGGAGCGGATCTATCTGACGACCAACGAACACCTGCGCGCGAACGTGGTGGTGCCCACCCGGAACGACCGCTTCATCCGGGAGTGTCAGGGGCGCTACCCCTTGCACCGCTACGAGCGGCTGGCACCGCTGATGCACCGCCTGCGGGTGACGAAGGAGCCGGAGGAGATCAAGATCCTTCAAAAAGCCTGCGACATCACGGAAGCCGGTTTCCGGAGGGTGCTGGGTTTCATCCGCCCGGGGGTGGGGGAGTGGGAGATCGAGGCCGAGCTGCTGCACGAGTTCGTGCGGCGGGGCTCGCGGGGGTTCGCATATTCCCCGATCATCGGATCGGGAAAAAGCGCGTGTGTGCTCCATTACATTTCAAACGACGCGGTGTGCCGCGACGGCGAATTGGTGTTGATGGACGTGGCTGCGGAATACGCCGGGTGGAACTCGGACATGACCCGGACCGTGCCGGTGAACGGTCGTTTCACGAAGCGGCAGCGGGAGGTGTATGATGCGGTGCTGCGCGTGCTCCGCGGCGCGAACGGGATTCTCCGTCCCGGAATCGAGCCGATGGAATACCAGAAGCAGGTGGTGGAGATGATGGAAGGGGAACTGGTGGGGCTCGGGCTGTTTTCACAAAAGGAGGCGAAGGAGCAGGGGCCGGACAAGCCGCTGGTGAAGCGGTATTTCATGCATGGAACTTCCCATCAGCTCGGGTTGGATGTTCACGACGTGGGGCCGCCCCACGAGCCGATCGCCGAAGGGATGGTGCTCACGATCGAACCGGGGATTTACATCCGGGAGGAGGGAATCGGCGTCCGGTTGGAGAACGATGTGGTCGTCGGTGCCGATGGAAATTTCGATCTGATGGGGAAAATCCCGATTGAGGCGGAGGAGATCGAGGAGCTGATGAACGCCGGGCGTTGAGGCCGGCGCTTGCCAGGGTCGACGCATCAAAAAACCAATGGATTTACCGCAAAGCCGCGAAGGTCGCAAAGGGTCGCT
>CAZVSA010000465.1:0-1897 GCA_964629955.1 uncultured Luteolibacter sp. | reverse complement strand
GGATGAGGAATTTTCGGGAGTCAGAACAGAGGAGGAATGGTTCCCTGCCACGGAAGAGGACGAGCCGTGCCGGGACAAGGAGAATCCATGGCAGGGCTACCTCATGCGGGTAAGGTTGACGATGTTGGCGCTCATGGGGTTTGCGTGGGTTGGCGGTCAGGGTTGATGATATTTCACTGCGGATATTTTTCAAACTTCGGCAGGGCGGGGTCCATCTTGTCCCATTCGTGCGCGTCGGTGGTCCACACGTCCATTTGCGGATGAAACCAGCCGGAGTCATCCAAACTCGCGGCCCGAATGGCGACGATGTGCGCGGCCGCATCCGGCCTGACGAGAATGGGAACGCCGCACTCGTGGCAAAAACCGCGATGGGTTTGCCCGCCCGCCTCGCTGGCGGATGCGTGAAACCGGAGCGAACCCTTCACCAGGCGGAAGGCGTCCTTCGGGACGACCGCCATGGACGAAAACGGGCCTCCGCTGGAAAGCTGGCAATCGCGACAATGACAGTGGAGCATGACGACCGGTTCCGCGCTGACTTCATAGCGGATCGCCTCGCAGGCGCAGCCGCCGGAGAATGGCATGGGTGTTGTCATGGTGTTTTGATGGAGGAGGTGAAGTTATGGATGAGGTTATGGTTCGGCACGGAGAGCAGACTGGCCGCCGGGTGCTTCGACGATGTCTTTGAGGGCGGCGAGGCCTTGCTCGAATTGATCGCCGCACATTTTGTCGCCGTTCATGAGGACGCCGAAGAGTTTGCCGAGGAAGTTGTTGTCGCCGTAAAGGCTCCAGGTGACGAGGGTTTGGCTGCCTTCGGGTTTGAGGGTGAACTCGGCGGTGTGGGTGGCGGTGAAGGGTTTGCGGAAATCCATGCGGGCGCGCACGAGTTGGTTGGGCTGGCTTTCGGTGATGGTCATGGTGCCTTCGCCGGTTTTCTTGCCGGTCCAGTCGTAGGAGGAGCCGGGGCCTGACCCGGGGCCGGAGTAGGTGAGCTTGATGTCGGGCTCGGCTTTGGCCCAGGGATTCCATTCCTGGAATTGGCGCAGGTCGTTGATGTGGGGGAACAGGGTTTCGGGTGCGGCGTTGATGGCGAGGCCGCGGGTGTAGCGGAACGCTGCGGGACGGGTGGCGACGTAGATGAGGAAACCGGCGAGTAGGACGGCGAGGACGATGAATGTTTTGAGTAACATGGCGGTGGATGTTGGGTATTATGCGGTTCGACGGAGGAAAAAGTGCGTCGCTTTCGGCGTGGCCAGATGTTTCGTGCAGGTGTAGCCCAAGGCGGGGAGATCGAGCCCGTCAAAAAGCCGTTCGCCTCCGCCAAGAAAGACGGGCGACTGAGCGATGTGCAGTTCGTCGATCAGGCGCGCCTGGAGATATTCACGGATCGTCGTGGCCCCGCCACCAAGCCTGACATCCTTTCCGCCGGCAGCCTCCCGTGCCAGGGTGAGGGCGCGCTCGATTCCGTCGGTCACGAAGTGGAAGGTCGTTCCCCCCTCCATCACCAGCGGTTCGCGGGGATGATGGGTCAGGACGAAGACCGGCATATGATACACCGGATTGTCGCCCCACCAGCCCCGCCAGGAATCATCCGGCCACAGGCCTCTGACCGGGCCGAACATATTCCTGCCCATGATCCATGCGCCGACGTTGGCAAATCCCTGCCGGGCGATGTCGTTGTCGACGCCTGTCTCGCCGTCCGACAATCCCAAAACCCGCGTGCGGAAGACAACGGTGGGGAGGAACCATTCATGCAGCGCTCCGCCGCCGATCCCAAGCGGGGTCTCAAGGCTTTGATCCGGACCGCAGGCGTATCCGTCGAGGGAAATGGAGAAGCTATCGACTCGTAGTTTTGACATAAGTCATGCGGAAGTTTTGCGTTCAGGAAAAAGAGTCGTGT
>CAZVSA010000464.1:1691-1908 GCA_964629955.1 uncultured Luteolibacter sp. | reverse complement strand
CTTCGGCCAATCCGCGCTGATCGAAAGCGTCCTCACCGGCGTGCTGGCCCGCGGCCACATCCTTCTGGAAGGCCTCCCCGGTCTCGGCAAAACCGAGCTGGTGAAGGGACTCTCGAAACTCCTGAAGCTCGAAACCAAGCGCATCCAGTTCACCCCCGACCTCCTGCCCGGCGATGTCACCGGCAATCCCGTTCTCCAGGAAATCGACGGCCGCCGC
>CAZVSA010000464.1:935-1681 GCA_964629955.1 uncultured Luteolibacter sp. | reverse complement strand
CGGACCGCTTTTCGCCAACATCGTCCTTGCCGACGAAATCAACCGCGCCTCGCCAAAAACCCAATCCGCCCTCCTTGAGGCCATGCAGGAGCGCCGCGTGACCGTTCTCGGAAAAACCCACGACCTCCCGCAGCCGTTCTTCGTCCTCGCCACCCAGAACCCGATCGAACTGGAAGGCACCTATCCGCTGCCCGAAGCCCAGCTCGACCGCTTCCTCTTCAAACTCGAAGTCACCCGCAACGACGTCTCCACCCTCCAGCGGATCATTTCCAACCGGGAGCTTGGGAGCGAACCGCAGGTCGAACCCGTGATGACGGCGGAAACCCTCCGCGGGCTTCTCCAGTTGGTGAGGCGGATCTATCAGCCCGACGTCGTCGCCAATTACATCGCCCGCCTGGTGGACGGCACCCATCCCGGCCAGTCCGCCGCCTCGCGGAGCATCCGCTATGGAGCGAGCCCCCGCGCCGCGCTCGCACTCGCCGCCGGAGCCAAAGCCCGCGCCCTCCTTCACGAACGCACCAACACCAGCTTCGAGGATGTGAAAGCCATCGCCCCCGCCGTCCTCCGCCACCGGATCGTCCTCGATTACAACGCCCGCGTGGAAGGCCGCGACACCAACGACATCGTCCGCCACCTGCTGGAGGAAATTCCCTGCCAGGAAACCGCCACCCCCAAAACCCTCCAGCCCGCCTGACCGTGTACCGCATCCTCCTGCTCCTCTGCGCGCTGGCCCTGCGGCTTTCCGC
>CAZVSA010000464.1:0-925 GCA_964629955.1 uncultured Luteolibacter sp. | reverse complement strand
GTGCTCGCCAATCGCGAAGCGGTTCCGCGGCTTCAGGAAACCATCTTCCGCGAGGTTTTCGACCCGAAAACCGACACCCACGTCGAAGTCCTCGCCCTCTTCAGCAAGCCCTCGCCCACCGGATTCCTTCCGGTCAGGGTGAAAATTTCCAACCAGCTCAAAACCGACCGCCCCATCCACCTCAGTTTCAAATCCGGGGGATGGCACCAGACCACATCCACCTCATCCTCGTTCTCTTTCCATACCCCGGCGGGAAAAACCCTCACCCACGACATTCTCGTCCCCCTGTGCCCTCCCCCCGCCGTCCGCCACAACGGGACCACCCGGGTGCAAACCAACCTCAGCGGCACGCTTGGCTCCGCCGACAATTACCTCAATGCCGAATACTCCCACGACCAGCCCGCCGTCCTGCTCAGCGAAGCGCTTTACACCCCGAACGCCTCCGCCCTCAACAACGAAAGCAACACCAAACACAGCGGAGGATACCGTTCCGGCAGCAGCGAATTCGCCGCCCGTTTCGACCCCAAACAACTGCCCGACAACTGGCTCGCCTTCTCCGGCTACGACAGCGTGCTGATGCTCGATTCGGACTGGATGGACGCATCTCCCGGAGCAAGGAACGCCATCCTTTCATGGGTCCGCCTCGGAGGACAATTAATCGTGTACACCTCCACCTCCGCCACCGCCACCGCGGGTTCGCTCGGCCTTCCCCATGATCCGGGCTTCGGCCACATCCACATCCTGCCGATCGCGCCCACCCTTGATCTGCCTCCCAAGGAAACCGTCGATCAGGTCAGCTTCAGCCTCGCATCGCACCCCCGGCACTCCGCACTCCGCGGAGATTTCGAGTCCCATTGGCCCTTGCAGGCTCACTTCGGCCAGCGCGATTTCCACTACGCCATCTTCATCGTGGTGCTCATCCTGT
>CAZVSA010000463.1:0-1914 GCA_964629955.1 uncultured Luteolibacter sp. | reverse complement strand
GGCATCGCCGCGATCCAGATCGACGAGCCCGCCATCCGCGAGGGCCTGCCCCTGCGCCGCGACGATTGGGACGCCTACCTGCGATGGGCCGTCGATGCCTTCCGCCTCTGCTCCAGCGGCGTGCGCGACGAAACCCAGATCCACACCCACATGTGCTACTCCGAGTTCAACGACATCATCCATGCCATCGCGGATCTCGATGCGGACGTCATCACCATCGAGACCTCACGCTCGAACATGGAATTGTTGGGAGCGTTCGTCGGCTACCGGTATCCCAACGAAATCGGTCCCGGCGTTTACGACATCCACTCCCCCCGCGTGCCCACGGTGGAGGAAATGGAAAGTCTCATGCACAAAGCCGCCGCCCTGCTACCCGTGGAAAACCTCTGGGTAAATCCCGACTGCGGCCTCAAGACCCGCGGCTGGCCGGAGGTGAAAACCTCGCTCGCCAACATGGTCGCCGCCGCCGGCCGTCTGCGCGCCGCGCATCCGATCCACGCCACAAAGGGCCGGAGCGAATGATCGAGCCGCGCGCGATGCCAGCCGGAGGCGCGGGTGGCGGCCCGGGCGGTCTGGTATTCCCCGGGCATATGAATTGCCGTTGTGCCACGCAGCATCGAACCATGTGATTTGCCACGCGAAGAATGACCCGAATGGCACGGGATTCAGGCGGATTTCAGGGAATGGCGGTGGCAGGGACGGCTCTCCGAGCCGTCCGGTGGGGGCGGTTCCTCCGCAGGTTTGGGTTCGGTAGGACAAGACGGTCCGCCTCCCGCGGGACCTTTCGGAGAAAGATCCCCGCCTTGCCCACGCAACGCCGGGAAATCCACGCAAATTTGCTTGATCCCGTGCCATTCAAGACTCGTTCCATGGAGCAACGGGCTTCAGTCGGCTTGGGCAGATCCGCCTTTTCCACCCCATGCGCGTGCTCCGTTGCGCGGGGGCGCATATGCTCCCCATCACTGCCGAACCGTTTCCGGCCCACGTGGCGCGGGCATTCCGCCAAAAGTGCTCCGGGAATCGCGGCGGCAACGCCGGAGGCGGGTTTCAACCGGTAGGGACGGACCGCCGGGCCGTCCCACTTTTTCCCGATTGGCATGGCATCCATCCCGGCCCTTCCGCTTTCTCCGCCAAATACAGCCCCACCCGCCGCGCAGAGACAGTCACGGCGCGCCCGGCGGTCACGCCCTACCCTCCGGATCCCCACCTCCTCCGCGCTGCCGGACGGCCTCGAACAAACAAACCCCGGTGGCCACGGAAACGTTCAGGCATTCCACCCTGCCGGCCATCGGGATCGAGGCGAGAAAATCGCAGTTTTCCTCCGTCAGCCTCCGCATTCCCTTTTCCTCCGCCCCCAGCACCAGACCCAGCGGCCCTTTCAGATCGGTTTCATAAATGGACTGGGTCGCGCGGTCGGAAGTGCCGACCAGCCACAACCCCGCTTCCTTCAATCTTTCCATCGTCCGCGCGAGATTCGTCACCTGCGCGAAGGGCACATGATCCGCGGCACCCACCGAAACCCTTCGCACGGTTTCCGTGATTCCCGCCGCCTTGTCCTTCGGGGCGACCACCGCATGCACTCCCGCGCCGTCCGCCGTACGGAGGATCGCGCCAAGATTGTGGGGGTCCTGCACGCAATCGAGAATCAGCACGAACGGCGTCTCCTGCTCCGAAACGATGCGCATCAGATCGTCCTCATCGAGGGAGGGCACCGCCTTTTCCTGCTCCATGGGGCGGACATGGCGGTTCTCCCTGGCCTGTTTCTGCGAATGCCCGTGCGAACGTGGTTTCATGGGCGGACAGTGGGCAGGAAACCACGGTCCTTGCAAGTGAGGCGCGGGCCTCCCGGCCGCCTCAGAGATTCGGGGAGCACACGCGCCCTCGCGTGTTCCGGAGTGCGCCCTCGCGCTCCGG
>CAZVSA010000462.1:0-1950 GCA_964629955.1 uncultured Luteolibacter sp. | reverse complement strand
TGAGGGAGCGCGGCGGAAAGTCCGTGCTCCCTCACCAGCGCCACGCATTCGGCGGGGTTCGCGCCGTAACCGACGGTGTCGCCTCCGAAAAAAATCTCATCCACCCCGGCGGCATCCACATCCGCAAGCACGGCGGCGAGCGCGGGAAGATTCGCGTGGATGTCGGATAGAATGGCGGTTCTCGGCACGGACGGAAATCATACGGCAGCCGTCAAGGCGCAACGCCACACGGAGCCGGAAATCCGGAAAAAAGACGGGTTTTCCGTTTTCCTTTCACCGCAAAGCCGCGAAGGGCGCGAAGGATGTGCCACTTGCTCATGCTTGGCGGCGGGCAGAATGCCCGCGCCACGTGGGCCGGGAATCCTTGCCATCGCCCCGGGCATTGCTAGAAACATGGCGAATGAACCGCCGCCATTTCCTCCGCACCACCGCCGCGACTTCTCTTGTTCTCGGGCTGCCACGCGCCCTTGCCGCGCTCGATGCCGCAAACCCCTACCGCAAGAACATTGGCATCCAGCTCTACACCCTGCGCAACGAAATCGGGCAGGACGCCTCCGGAACGATCAAGGCCGTTGCGGACGCCGGTTACAAGCAGGTGGAATTGTATGGTTTCCCGGATGCGGACGCGCTGCTCAAGGGGGCCGCGGATCACGGGCTTGCGGCGAACTCGTCTCACTTCCAGTGGGATTCCGTGGTGAATCCTTCGGACGACGCGATGTCGGATTTCAGGAAGATCCTCGACAAGGCGAAGGAGCACGGCCTGTCCGATCTGGTCATCCCCTATCTTCACGACCACCAGCGCTCTTCCCTCGACGCATACAAGAAGGTGGCGGAAAATTCCAACAAGGCGGCGAATCTCGCGGAGGAAGCAGGCATCCGGCTTTCCTATCACAACCACGCGTTCGAGTTCGAGCCGAAGGACGGAGGCAGGACCGGGTTCGATGTGTTCGTGGAGGAGTTCTCGCCCCGCATGCATTTCGAGCTCGATGTGTTCTGGGTGAAGCTCGGCGGCGTCGATCCCGTGGAACTCGTGAAGAAGCTTTCCGGGCGTGTTTCCCAGCTTCATTTGAAGGATCTGAAAGAAGGGATTCCGATTCCCAGCTTCGGCCATGTGCCGGCGGATGCGTTCAAGGAGCTTGGCAACGGGATCATTCCCATGGAGCCGTTGCTCGTTGCCGCCGAAGCCGCCGGAGTGCGTCACTGCCATGTCGAGCAGGACCAGTCCCCCGATCCCATGGCAAGCATCCGCGAGAGCATCGGGCACCTCGCCACCCTCTGAACGGACGGGCGGGGATTGACCGGTGGCCATCCCGGCGGATCATCCGTTGATGAAGGATCATTTGGAAATCTCCCTCCACGATGGCACCCCGGTTCTCGCGCGACCGCTTTTTCCGGAGGACCGCGCCGCGCTGGGGGAGGCGTACCGCATGCTTTCCCCGGAGGCGCGCTACCATCGTTTCTGGACGCGCACCGGGGAAATGATCGGCGAGGGAATGCTCGACAGGATTCTCCGTCAGGATCCGGAAAATCACGTTTCCTGGTGCGTGCTCGATCCCTCGCGGGAATTTCCCGGAATCGGAGCGGCGAGCTGGTGGAGAAATTCCGCGAAGCCGGAGGAAGCGGAGATTTCCGTCACCGTTCTGGATGGAGACCACGGACGGGGAATCGGCACCCTGTTGCTCGCCCTGATGTGGCTGACCGCGTTCCGCGCCGGTATCCGGCAGCTCGTGGCGTATTCGCTGATGGAGAACCGCGCGGCGAGCGCGTGGATGAGAGCCTGCGGTGCGAGCGGCGAGTGGGACGGCTACAAGCTCGTCTTCCGCTGGGATCTGGAGGATCTGGATGCTCTGCCCGAAACGCCTGCCTCGGCCCGTTTGGCGGGCTGGCTGGCCGGCTTGGCCCCGCGGATTCTGGATTGATCCAGGGGACCGCACGCGCCCTCGCGTGCTG
>CAZVSA010000461.1:0-2000 GCA_964629955.1 uncultured Luteolibacter sp. | reverse complement strand
GCCGGTGTCGAAGGGGATGGCATTCTTGTTTACGGTGATGCCTGCTTCGTCGAGCGAGTGGGAGGCTTCGTTGCCGTTGAGGTTTTTGGAACGGAGATCGACGAGCATGACGTGGTTGTCGGTGCCGCCGGAAACGACACGGAACCCGTGCGAGGCGAGCCGCGCGGAGATTGCCCGGGCGTTTTTGACGATCTGTTCCGCGTAGGATTGGAATTCCGGTTTCAGGGCCTCGCCGAGGCAGATGGCTTTGGCGGCGATGACGTGCATGAGCGGGCCGCCCTGGATGCCGGGGAAGACCTGGGAGTCGATTTTTTTGGCGAATTCCTCCTTGCAGAGAATCAGTCCGCCGCGCGGGCCGCGCAGGGATTTGTGGGTGGTGGTGGTGATGAAGTCGGCGTGCGGGACGGGGTTCGGGTGGACGCCTCCGGCGACGAGACCGGCGATGTGGGCCATGTCCACGAAGAGGTAGCAGCCGATCTCGCGGGCGAGTTTGCCCATGCGCTCGAAGTCGATGATCCGGGAGTAGGCGGAGGCCCCGACGGTGATGAGGGCCGGTTTGAGATTCCGGGCGGTTTGTTCCAGTTCGTCGTAATTGATGCGCTCGTCTTCGGGGGAGACGCCGTAGTGGGTGACGTCGTAGAAACGGCCGGAGAAATTGGCTTTGTGGCCGTGGGTGAGGTGGCCGCCGTGGGCGAGGTCCATGGTGAGGATTTTATCACCGGGCTTGAGGACGGAGAAATAGACGGCGGTGTTCGCCTGGGAGCCGGAGTGCGGCTGGACGTTGGCGTGGGCGGCTCCGAAGAGTTCCTTGGCCCGGTCGATGGCGAGTTGCTCGACCACATCGACGTTTTCACAGCCGCCGTACCAGCGTTTGCCGGGGTAGCCCTCGGCGTATTTGTTGGTGAGGAGGGAGCCCTGGGCTTCCATGACGGCCGGCGAGGCGAAATTTTCCGAGGCGATCAGCTCGATATTGTTCCGCTGGCGTTTTTCTTCCGCGACGATGGCGGCGTGGATTGCGGGGTCGGTCTCCGCGATGCGGGAGCCGGAGGATTTGCAGACGCGGGCTTCGTGGCGGCCGCCCTCGAAGGAGGCGGCGAGGAAGGCGTCCACCATGGCGAGGGCGGTCTCGGTATCGGTGTCCTTGCCGGAGAGGCAGAGGATGTTGGCGTCGTTGTGGCGGCGGATGGTTTCCGCTTCTCCGATGGTGCGGACGTTTGCGGCGCGGACGTGGCGGTGGCGGTTCGCGGCGATGCTCATGCCCACGCCGCAGGTGCAGGCGATGATGCCGAAGTCGAAGGTGCCGTCGGCAACGCCGCGGGCGACCACGTTGGCGAAATCGGGATAATCGACCGAGCCGGTGGAATGGGTGCCGAAGTCCCCGACTTCGTGGCCCTTGGCCTTGAGGTGGGCGGCAATGGCGGATTTAAGATCTGGTGCGCCGTGATCGGCTCCGAGGGCAACGCGGTAGGTGGGCTGGGTCATGGATTCGGGACGGGGGCGGGATTGAAGGGACGCGGGGCCGGATTGGAAACTGAAAATTCCCGGGAAAGGGGAAGAGGTTATTGGTTATTTGTTATTCGTTATTGGTGAAGAAGGTGCCTTTGCGTTCCTTTGCGACCTTCGCGGCTTTGCGGTGAAAGGAAACTTGATGCGTCGGCCTGTCCCGGGAAGGGGAAGAGGCGGCGACCGGTGATCGCCGCTACAGGCCGCGGAATTCGGCGGCGAGCCGTTTGGCGGTGGCGATGGTGTTGCGGTGGAGCTTGGCGGTGAACTCCGGCTGGCGGTTGTAGCCGCCGCCGTAGAGGACGGCCACGGGGATGCGGTTTTTGATGAAGGCGGAGAGAAGGGTTTCGTCGCGACGCTGGATGTCCTTGAGGGAGAGATGCATCTGGCCGAAGCGGTCGTTGCGGTGGTTGTCCGCGCCGGAGATCCAGATGACGAGATCGGGGGCGAAGGTGTCGAGCGCGCCGGCGAGGCTGGAGAAGAGCTGCTTGAGATAC
>CAZVSA010000460.1:0-2013 GCA_964629955.1 uncultured Luteolibacter sp. | reverse complement strand
TATGGCTCTCACCCCAACCATTCCCGCTTCCCCGCCGATGGAAGCCCCACCCGCCGCGGAGAGAGAGTCACGGCGCGCCCGGCGATCACGCCCTACCTGCCGGAATCATTCCCGCGCCACTTTTCGGAGGTATCGCCACTTCGTGACCATCCGAATATTGGGCTGAAGCCGGCGCTCCGGCTCAAATGCTGATGTCGCCTTCAAAAACGAAGTCGGCCGGGCCGGTGAGGGTGACGTTCGCGAAGGAATCCGCCCCGGTTTTCTCGAAGCCGATTTCGAGCGTGTCTCCGCCTTTCACATCGACTTTGACCGGAGAAGGCGCGCCGGTGAGAAGGTGATGGAGGAGGGCGGAGGCGACCATGCCCGTGCCGCAGGCGAGGGTTTCGTCCTCCACGCCGCGTTCGTAGGTGCGGATGGCGATGTGGCCGGGTTCCAGCACCTCCGCGAAGTTCGCGTTCGTGCCGGATGGGGCGAAGTCGCCGTGCCGGCGGATGGCGCGGCCGTGGGGCACGACGTCGGTTTCCCCGATGCTGTCCACGAAGGCGACGACGTGAGGGACGCCGGTATTGACGAAGTGGAGATCCGCATCGAGTCCGGGAATCCGGGTGGGGAGCCCCACGCGCAGGTCCTTTGGATCGGACATGGCGATGCGGACGTTTTCCCCGGCCATCTCGGCGGCAAGGGTGCCGGCGATGGTTTCAAAGGTGACTTTGTCCGGAGTCTCGTCGGTCAGGTGGGCGGTGAAACGGCCGAAGCAGCGCGCGCCATTGCCGCACATTTCCGCTTCGCCGCCGTCGGCGTTGTAGTAGCGGAATTTGAAGTCGGCTCCGTTTTCGGCGGGCTCCACGGCAAGGAGTCCGTCCGCGCCGATGCCGCGATGGCGGTCGCAGAGGGCGGCGATGGTCTCGGTGTCGAGGCTGGTTGCGAGGTCGCGGTTGTCGATGACGATGAAGTCATTTCCCGCGCCGTTCATTTTGTAGAAGTGGAGAAGCATGCCGGATGGGAGGAATGAACCCGAAGATCGGGCGCAAAGCAACCGCAGGATGAAGCGGAGGTGTTTGGGACTCAGGGCGTGTAGAGATTGAAGTTTGGTGGGCGCAGGAATCCGACCAATGTTTGGCCGGAGGCCCGGGCGAAGTCGATGGCCAGAGAGCTGGGCGCGGAGATCGCGGCGATGGCGGGGATGCGGGCGGCGAGGGCTTTCTGGACGATTTCAAAGGACACCCGCCCGGAAACGAGGAGAAATCCATCCGAGAGATTGATCCCCTTCCGCAATGCGGTGCCGATCACCTTGTCCACGGCGTTGTGCCGCCCGACATCTTCGCGCGAGACCAGCAGTTCTCCATTTTGCGAAAAAAGCCCCGCGGCGTGGAGCCCTCCGGTGGAATCGAAGGCGGCTTGCGAAGCGCGAAGTTTTTCCGGAGCCCCGAGCAGAGTCTCCGCAGGGGGAGGGGGGGAGGGTTCCAAGGGCGGGTGATGACCGAGAACCGCTTCCAGGGTGGCCTTCCCGCAGAGGCCGCAGGAACTGCCGGTGAAAAGATGGCGCGTCAAGCGGCCCAGATCCACTTCCACATCCTCGTGGAGGAAAATCAGAATCCGGTTTTCGTCCTCGCGGACCTCGATCTTCCGGATCTGCCGGAGGTGGCTTACGAGTCCTTCGGTCACGAGAAATCCCGTGGCGAGTTCCTCGTCGTGCCCGGGGGTTCGCATGAGAACGGCGACAGGATGGCCGTCGAGACGGATTTCCACGGGTTCCTCCACCGTCACCAGATCCATGCAAGGTTTCCGGTTGTGGCCGTCTTTGCGGAGAACGCGGTAGCTGCGGGTGAGGTCCATCGGGGTGATACATTGAGCATCGAACATCGAACGTCCAACATCGAAGGGAGAAATGCTGAAAACGGAAATCCGCTTCTCGGCTCCCAATTTCCAGAAAGCGGGCGAAAACCCCGACGCTCGTATCGTCCACTTCGACGTTCGATGTTGGGCGTTCGATGTTCTTCTTGCCTTTACCGC
>CAZVSA010000459.1:0-2020 GCA_964629955.1 uncultured Luteolibacter sp. | reverse complement strand
CCGAAGTGGGCCAGCGAGCTTTTCCCCGTGACATAGTATCCACCCCACCTTTCGCCGATTTCGCTGGTATGATCGATGTGGGAGGTCCCCAGGGCCAGCAGCAAGTGCCCTTTGTCATCCGTGTGCACGGAGCGGACGAGAACCCCGGGCACGGATTCCGTGCGGGTCGTGGCGTGGCAGGCCATGCAGCCGCCTTTGTCCCTCCGCAGCTCCGCGCGGGCGCCGTCGGTTTTCGTTTCGACGAGGTAAAACACCAGGCCGAGCAACGGGTCCTGGAGGATGACTTCGATGAAACCGCCCGGGATGTATCCCACATAGGCTTTGTCGTTGAAATAGATCGCGCGTGGGTTTCCCGGGTGGATCAGCGGGTTCTGTTCGCTGGTTTTCGAGAAAACCATGATTTGCGATTCGACGGGGATTTCCAGCAGGTCCAGCAGCGAGCGGAGTTGTTCCAAGGTGGTTTCGCCCGTCAGGGGAATGCCTCCGCCGGATTTTTCCGCCAGTTTCGCCAGGCGGTCGGTCGCCGGGGTTTCAAAATACCGGAGCGGCGGCAGCTCCCACGGCTGGGCCGCACAGGCGATTCCATTCATGAGTGCCAGAGCGGTGGCCGCATGTTTCCGTGTCCCGATGTTCATTCCTTCCGGTTTCAATACGTGCGGCGGTTTCCCGTTCCAACACCAAAGACCCCGTTTGCGATGCCCCGGCTCATCCTGCTGGACATGAGCCCTCGTGGCATCAAACTCCGCGCTCTCCATTTCTTTCCAAACCCATGTCCGAGTTTTTTGTCATTCCCCGCGCCGAGCACGATGCCCTCGTATCCAAAGCATACCAAGCCAGGGGGTATACGGCGGATGAGGCCGGGGAAGGCGCGAAACTCGCCGCGGAAGCGGCCCGCCACGGCATCCGCACCCATCACGCTCTCAAGGCCCTCCATCTCGATCACCTTTTCGGCTCCGCCGCCGGTGGTTGCGTCCCGGGTGCGGAAATCGAAGTCCTGCCAACCCGTTTCGCGGCGTCCGAGCGCTGGAATGCCAACAGGAAACTCGGCCAATCCGTGGCCTACCGCGCCATCGACCGCGCCATCGAACTGGCCGATGCCTGCGGGATCGGCCAGATCGCGGTGGACAACGCGTTCCATTATCTCTGGGGCGGCGGTTATGTCATGGAAGCCGCCATGCGGGGCTACTTCGCCTACACGAATTGCACTTCCACCCTGGCCGAGGTGGTTCCTTTTGGCGGCAAATCGCCCACGCTCGGCACCAATCCGCATTCCTGGGGCATCCCGTCCATGGAGGCCAACGGTTTCCCGATCGTGATGGATTGGGCCACTTCCACCGTTGCGATGGGCCGCGTGCAGGCTCTGAAACGGGAAGGGAAGGAACTTCCTCCCGGAGCGGCGGTCGATGCGGAGGGCCGTCCGGTCACGGATCCCAACCAGGTGGCTGCCCTGCTGCCATTCGGCGGCCATAAAGGATACGGATTGTCGCTCCTCAATGAAATTTTTGGCGGGCTTATCGGAGGCTCCCTGCCGACTCTCCGGGGGAGAAATCTCACCATCGAAGGGGAAAAAAACACCACCGCCTTCTACTTCCAGGTGGTGCATCCGGAAGCTCTCGCCTGCGGGGATTTCGCGAACGGACGGAGCCAGATCGGGAATCTCAAGGCGGTCCTCGAAGATATTCTCGGCCATGGCAACGGGAACGCGATGCTGCCCGGCCAGATCGAAGCGGACGCCCGCAAACGTTCCGATGCGGCGGGCGGTCTTCTCTTCACCGCCGCGGAGATCGACGAGTTCAACCAGCTTGCCGGGGAGCTTGGCATGCCCGTGTGGGACACGGCTTCCCTTGCTCCGGGTTAAACGGGGAGCGCACGCGCCCTCGCGTGCTGTTTCCGACGCCCTCGCCGGAAACGGGCTGGCATGGCGGGGAGTTTTCCGAATGCGGGACGGTTTGGCCATACCAGCCCCCGGAGCGCGAGGGCGCACTCCGGAACACGCGGGGGCGCGTGTGCTCCCCGAATC
>CAZVSA010000458.1:0-2077 GCA_964629955.1 uncultured Luteolibacter sp. | reverse complement strand
GTAGGGATGGACCGCCGGGCCGTCCCACTTTTTCCCGATTGGTATGGCATCCATTCCTGCCCTTCCACTTTCTCCGCCAAATACAGCCCCACCCGCTGCGGAGAGACAGTCACGGCGCGCCCGGCGGTCACGCCCTACCTGCCGGAATCATTCCCGGAACACTTTTGGCGGAATGCCCGCGCCACGTGGGCCGGGAGCCCGGCTATTGCAGCAGGTTGCCGTCGGCTCCGATGTTGTCGGGCTGGTCGTTGGTGAGAAAGCCGCGGACGTCTCCTTCGTCGTGGTATTGCCAGACGCGGATGGTTCCGAAGGCGACCTGCGAGGTTTCCCAGGGGGCCGGGCCCGCCCAGTCCGGGAGCCATACGCCGAGGCTGAGCTGCGCCGCGATGGACGGCACGAGTTCGGTGTTTTCCCCGGCGAATTTTCCGTCGATCCAATGTCTGGCAACCTTGCCGAGATAAACCGCGTAGCGGTCCGGCCCGAGTTTCTTGAGCGGGCATCCCCAGTAGCTGCCGAAGGGGACTTCCAGATCCCGGATCCACCAGAATCCGGCGTGTTCGATCACCTGGTCGTCGCGGACATCCTTGAGTTCCGTCAGCCCGGTTCTCCACTCGGTGGTGTAGGTGTGGAATTTCCCGTCGGCGACTTTCACGGGGAAGGTCCGGCTGTCGTTCTGTTTGTTGAGAAAGGTGTTGTAGAGGCCGTGGTCGAAGTCGCCTTGTTTGCCGAGTTCGGGGAAATCGATCTCGGACCAATAGAAGGCGTTTCCGGGACCCCATTCCTGAAGATAGGGCTGATAGAAGGGATTGGAGTCCACATAGTTTTTGGAGACTTCCTCCGGCACCTTCGTGTTCCATCCGGCGTAGAGCCAGATCGCCGGGATGGTGCCGATGGGGCGGGCGGGATCGGCCGGGCCTTCATCGGTCTTTTCCGTTCCGCCGACGCGCATTTCCACCTCGAAGCGTCCGGAAGCGAAAAATTCCTTGCTGGCGATCACTCCGCCAACCCGTTCCGGCCGGTTCCAGAGGCCGCGCACCGGACCCTCGTATTTGTCTCCGTGCGCTTTGCAAACGAGGATTTTGCGGGTTTTACCATCGGCGCCGGTTTCTTCCACCACGTTCACGTTGTCGGGGACGACTCCGTGATGCCCGTGCCCCCAGTGGCGGCGCATCACGTACCAGCGTGCCGGATCGATGCCCTTCTCCCACGTTTCCTCCATCACGGAGACGGCATCGGCAGGCAAAGGAGGAAGTTCCATCGCCCCGGCCGGGACCAAGGCGGTGAGGAGAAGGAGCGAACGAAACATCATGGCGCTGGATCTTTACGTCCGGGAGTTCGGGCTTCCAACGGAAAATGTCGAGGCGGGAGGTGGATTTTCCCGCGGATGACGGGTTGCGGGGAGGCGGAGAAAGGATGAGATTCGCGCGATGGAACTGATGGAGCAGGAAGCGGCGTCCGGAGTCATGGCCCGGGTGGGCGAGTGGCCGTCGCTTTCCGATGCGTACGAGCATGCCCTCGTGGTGCTGGCGATGAATCTCGCGTGCGAGGTCAGGGAGGAGGGGGGAAATTTCTCCCTTCACGCCGAACCGGAACACACGGACGCCATCCGCGAGGAATTCGCGTTGTATGCCGGGGAGCGGTTTGGAACAGCGGATGCGCCGGAACTCCCGGAATCCCCGGTCCATCCGTGGGGGATCTCCTGGCTTCTGGCATGGGCGGCCACGCTTGTTCTGGTGTTTTCATGGCAGTCCCGGGATGCGGCGCTGACGGATCGTTTCGCGAATTCCAGCGAGGGCCTGGTGGAGCGGCTCGAATGGTGGCGTCCCTTCACCGCGCTTTTCCTTCATGCGGATGTGGGGCATCTGCTGGGAAACATCATGATCGGCGGCATTTTCTGTGTGATTGCGGCGCGTTCCCTCGGGGCGGCGCTGGCGTGGCCGTTGATTCTGGCGGCCGGCGCGCTGGCGAACGCGGTGAACGCATGGGGCCGCCATCCGGAGCATTTCGCTTCCATCGGCGCATCCACAGCGACGTTCGCCGCTCTCGGAGTCCTCGTGGGAAATGCCTGCGGAGAGGC
>CAZVSA010000457.1:0-2092 GCA_964629955.1 uncultured Luteolibacter sp. | reverse complement strand
AGCCCCACCCGCTGCGGAGAAACAGTCACGGCGCGCCCGGCGGTCTCGCCCTACCTGCCGGAATCATTCCCGGAACACTTTTGGCGGAATGCTCGCGCCACTTTTTGAGGATGCCACCGCTACGTCTCCTATCTGAAGCCGGTGCTCCGTTTCGCCCTTCGACGTTTCCGGAAATTATCGCCGTTTGCGGCGGGATGGCTTGGGTTTGGCTTTGTGGGTTTGCTTGCGGGAAACCGGGGGGCCTGCTTTGGCGGCGGGCTTGGGGTGGGGTTTGCCGTGTTTTTTCGCGGCGGGCTTGGGACGGCCGGAAGGAACATGGGTGCCCGGGGTGGTGGGTTTCCCGGCCACGGCGAAATCGACGAAGCGCTTTTCGCGATCGATGGCGGTGACGCGAAGGGGCAGACGCATGCCGAGCTGGACGACTTTGCCATCCCGGGACACCCAGGCCATGCGCTGGCTTTCAAAGAACCAGCGGCCTTCCGGGAGGTCCTCCCGTTTCACGACCCCGCGGATGCCCATGTCGGGAATTTCCACCATGAGGCCCATGGGGCGGACGTCGGTGATGAGGCCGTTGTAAACGGGCGAGTCCGCGGAACCGGAGACGCGTTCGAGGTATTCAAAGAGCTTGAGCTGCTTGCTTTCGTTCTCCGCATCGGAGGAGGTGCGCTCGGTATCGGAGAGGTGGCGGGCGATTTCCCGGAGCGATGCCTGCGAGGATGTGCGGTCGCAGGGTTTCGGGGGGTTCGCCAAAAGCGGCTGGAGGGCGCGGTGGACGATGAGATCGGAATAACGGCGGATGGGGCTGGTGAAGTGGGTGTAGTCGGTTTTCGCCAGGCCGTAGTGGCCGAGGGGATCGGCGGAGTAGGCGGCGCGCTTGAGGCTTTTGAGGAGGCCGAGCTTGATGACGTGTTCCTCGGGGCTGCCTTTAGATGAGTCCAGAAGCGTCTGGATGTGGGAACGGTTGGTGAGGTCTCCGGGGCGGTAGCCGTGGAGTTTGGCGTTCTCGGTGAATTCCTGGAGGCGCGAGGGGTCGGGATTTTCGTGGATGCGGTAAATGGCGGGCTTGGTGCGCTCGCGGAGGATTTTGGCGACGGCCTGGTTGGCGGCGAGCATGCATTCCTCGATGAGCTGATGGCTCTCGGTGTGGATGACGGGCTCGGCGACGGTCGCGCGGCCGTGGTCGTCGAGGCGGATCTTGATCTCGGGCATGTCGAGATCGAGGGAGCCTTCCTCGAAACGGCGGCGGCGGAGGGTGGAGGCCATTTTCCAAGCTTCCCTGACAAGACCGGACAGCTCGGGATCGGAGCCTTTGGGAGCGGGTTTGCCATCGAGAATGGCCTGGGCTTGTTCGTAGGAAAGTTTCGCGCGGGAGTGGATGACGGCATCGACGAAGCGGGCGCGGGTGATTTCCCCCGCAGGGGAAACGTCGAGGATGGCGCACTTGGTGAGGCGGTCGACGTTGGGTTTGAGCGAGCAGATGCCGTTGCTCAACTCGGTGGGGAGCATGGGCAGGACGCGGTCCACGAGATAGGTGGAGTTCCCGCGCTCGGAGGCTTCCTTGTCCATCGGGGAGCCGGGTTTGATGTAATGGGAAACGTCGGCAATGTGGACGGCGAGCTTCCAGCCGCGGGAGGTTTTTTCGAGCCAGATGGCGTCGTCGTGGTCTTTCGCGTCGGCGGGGTCGATGGTGACGACGAGTTTTTTCCGCCAGTCTTCGCGGCGGGCGATCTCGGCCTGGTCCGGTTCCTCGGGAACGGCGCGCGCTTCGGCAAGGACGTTTTCCGGGAATGAGGTGCGGAGGCCGAACCGGGCGATGATCGAGAGCATGTCGACTCCCGGGTCTCCGGGCCAGCCGAGGACTTCGATGATGCGGCCGCGGGGCGTGGAGTCGCGGTTTTCCCAGTTTTCGAGATCCACGACCACGAGCTGCCCGGGCTGGGCGGTGGTGTCTCCGATGAGATCGATCGTGCCTTCGATGGCTTTGTCGTCGCAATCGATCCAACGGAAATTTTTCTCCTGGCGGAAGGTGCCGACAAGGCGGCCGGAGCGGCGGGAAAGGATTTTCTCGACCTTGGCGCGAAGCTCGCCGGGC
>CAZVSA010000456.1:0-2102 GCA_964629955.1 uncultured Luteolibacter sp. | reverse complement strand
GGCGGCGGGGCCGCGACCTACATCGTCGGACCGGTGACGGGATCGGCGCTGGGGGCGAGTTCGGAAGTGATGGCGCTGAGCGTGGCGGCGGGGCTGGTGAAGGCGATTCTGGTAATGACGGCGACACCCTTCGTGGCGCGGTTCATCGGGCTGGACAATCCGCGCGCGGCGGTGGTTTTCGGCGGGCTGATGGGCACGACGAGCGGGGTGGTGGCCGGATTGGCGGCGACAGACCCGAAACTGGTGCCGTATGGTGCGATGACGGCGGCTTTGTATACAGGGCTGGGTTGCCTGCTCGGGCCTTCGGTCGTGTATTTCGCGATCCGGGTGATGGTGTGAGGAACCTGCCAAGGACAAGCGATCCTCTTTTCATCGGGGAAAGGTGAAGCCCGCCGCCGTTTTTCGTGGCTGGCCACGGGGCATCGGGTCTCTGCCATTGAGCAGCATGAGATTATCCCGCCGATTGGCATTTTGAATTCATTTGATCAAAAATTGTATACAAAATGTTTGACCTGTTGAACACGATTTCACAGCGTCCCGGCGAAATCCTTAAAAAAACGCTATGAAACCTAAAAATCCCCTCCGTCTTCTGCTGAGTCTGGCCTGCGGTGCAGGTCTTTCCATCACCTCCGCCTCCGCCGCGAATTTCCTGATCGATTTCGGGATGAGTGGGAGCAATCCCTCGCAACACGGGTCTCCCACCACCAGTCCGGACATCAACGGGAACCATTGGAACAATCTGACTTCCACGAATTACGCCAACGTCGTTCAGCCGGGCGGTGCGGGTTCGACCAGTTTGTCCAGCCTCGTCAACACGGTGGGTGATTCATCGACCATCGGTATCACACTTGCATCGGGCTCGGTGGTATGGAGATCTTCCGGGATCATCAACGGCGGCCTGAACCAAAACATGCCGGCGTTGGGAAATCTGGGCATTCAGACCGCGACGCAGGATTATTATTTCATTGAGGGGGGTAACGGGGTTAACGCAACGATCACGCTGACGGGTCTCAATCCGTTGCATACCTACGATTTCGGTCTTTTCGGCACCCGCGGCGACACAAACGATGTGCGCACTACGAGTTACATCGTCACCGACATCAACGGTCCGTCAGCCCCCAAAAATGTGCAGACATCCGGCCCGGGCATCGGGATCAACGGAGGATTCGTGAACAATAATGGCAATGATAGCACGGTGGTGACCTTCGCCGGGTTGGTGCCGAATGGCTCGGGAGAGCTGGTTCTGACCGTTTCGGTGGTCAATGGCGGATTCGCCTATCTGGGTGCGATGGAGATCACCGAGGTGATTCCCGAACCGGGATCGGCGCTGCTGGCCGGTTTGGGCGGCCTGATGCTGCTTTCCCGCCGCAGCCGGAATGCCCGGTAATCGTCCCCTTCCCTCCTCGGAATCGCTTCCTCCGACGGGCCGCCTGCGCGGCCCGTCGTTTTCTTTTGATCCATTCCGGCAATTTCCAAACCTCACGAAAATCCATGTCCGCCCTCCATTCGTGAGAAGCTGATGGGTTCCCGTTCCCGCCCTCATCACCGGAAAAGGCGGAGAACCGCGAATGGCGTGTAGATAAGGCGGATTTCGTGGGCAAAGGGGAGTAGCGCACGCGCCCTCGCGTGCGGTTTCCGGCGCCTTCGCCGGAAACCGGCGGACATGGGCGGGGAGGTTTTCGGATGCGGGACGGCTTGGCCATACCAGCCGCCGGAGCGCGGGGGCGCGTGTGCTCCCCGAATCCAAGAAGTGGCGACCGGTGATCGCCACCACGGCGCGAGTGCTCCCCCCATTACTGACGGAAGGGTGACGCCTTACCGCCAGCCATCAATCCCGGCAACGGCAGCACCGGCGAGGTCGACACGAACGGGAATCATCCGGAACAATGCCGTCAAGGCGCGGCCGGCACGAGGCGGAAGCGGTAGAAGCGGCTGGGATCGGAGGGAGAGCTTTCGAAGAGCAGCGTTTCCACCGGGCCGTCGCGGCGGATGACCGAGCGCACGGCGTCGGTATCCTCGTCCCACTCGGAGAGATCGGTGGAGGTCTCGAGGATCACATCCGCATCGCGGGCGCGGAGATCGCGGGCGATTTCCAGACGCGG
>CAZVSA010000455.1:0-2116 GCA_964629955.1 uncultured Luteolibacter sp. | reverse complement strand
CGCCGCGGAGAGAGAGTCACGGCGCGCCCGGCGGTCTCGCCCTACCTGCCGGAAGCTCACGAGTTGGAATCATTCCCGAAACACTTTTGGCATTCCGCCCGCCGCCTGGCTCGGCAGGGGCGCGGTGGCCTTGGCGGGAAAGTCTCCGCCGGTCTGCCTACAAGTGGCCGCCTGGCTCCGGGCAGAATGCCCGGCCACTTTTCGGAGAGCTTCGCTGCTTCGTGACCACTCGAATCCTTAAATGCATTAGGCTTCAGCCCCGCTCTCTCGTCACCCCTTCTTTCCGCCGGAAAAACGCCGTGAAACCTTCACCATGATTTCACGGAATGTGGCGGGATCGGAAACCGAGTGGAACAGCTTGCGCAGCTTCATCCGGCGGGTGCGGTGGTGGAGAATCCGCACGTCCTTCATGCGCCCGGTCCGGCGGATTTCCGGGATCATCGCTCCGCGCGCGTTGTAAACGACATTGTCCAGTTCCCGGAACGCCAAGCCGCTGGATTCCAGCGCCCCCTCTCCCACCAGTTTGTTGAAGTGGTATTGATCGCAATAATGGCCCGCCCACATGTCGGAAGGGTCCTGCGCGAGCACCGCTTCCTCCCAGCGGCTGATGAAACGCAGCATCGGCTCGCTTTTCCGGTAAAGCAGAACACCCGTGTTGTAGTCGCGGGGTTTCACCATGGCGAGAAACCGCGGAGGCGTGACGCTCCAATCCGCCTCGTGGGAATTCGCCGCCGCGAAATCAACCCCGTCCAGCTCCCCGAATATCGGCGAAAGCGGCCCGAGAATCGAGGTGTCGGTATCGAGAAACAAAGTCTCGTCATAAGGGGAATCCCGCAGGGCGAGCACCTTGAGCTTGAGCGGATGCTCATTGGAAACGAGAGGTCTGGAATCGCAATGCCGCAAGCTACCCGGCACCTTGAAACGCGAGATGATGGTGACGGGAAGATCCGGCTCGAAAGAGCGCAGGCTGTGGAACGAGGTGAGAAATTCCCCCAGATAGCTCCTGCCTCCGCTGGCGAGATAGAGAATTCCCCGGCTCATGGATGGTGGGGGGAATGCGGCTCCCGATCAGGCCTCCCTGCCGCAGCAGGCTTTGTATTTCTTTCCGGAGCCGCATGGACACGGCGCGTTGCGGCCGGTGGTCTCGATCGAGAAGCTCGGCTTCCGTTTCGGAAGGTTCAGCTTGAGCGTCGAGCCCTCGGGCGAAGGAAGCGCGGAAGGATCGAGATTGCCCGAACTTCCGGAAACTCCGACATTGTCGCGGGTCAGGGCGGATTCCCCTCCCTGGAGGCGCTGCGGCGCGTTGTGAAGCTGCTTGAGGAAGGCTTCCAGATTCGCCGCGGAGCGGAAAAGATTCTGGAGGGCCTCCTGCTTGATCGAATCCATCAAGGTGACGAAAAGGTTGTACGCCTCGTTCTTGTATTCGATGAGCGGGTCTTTCTGGCCCTGGGCGCGGAGCCCCACGCCTTCGCGCAGCGCGTCCATGTTGTAGAGGTGATTCTGCCACTGTTTGTCGATGGCGACGAGAACCATCCGGCGCTCTTCCTGATCCAGCACTTCCGGAGGCAATCCGCCGACCCGGACGTCGTAGGCTTCCTTCACCTTTCTTACGAGAACCCCGGCGATCTGATCCGGGTCGTTGCTTTCGATCTTCAATTCCTCCGCGGTGATCCGGATGGGCAGCGTGGAATTCGCCCAGTGCAGAAGCTCGTTGTAGTCGGGCGACTCGGCGTCGCGCTCCTCCAGATACTCGCGGACTTTCGCGGGGATGGTTTCCTCGATGATCTCCAGCACGAGATCGCGCGGCGTTTCGGTGGTGAGCACCTCGTTGCGGTAGCCATAGACGACCTCACGCTGCTTGTTCATCACGTCGTCGAAATCGAGGACGCGCTTGCGGCCGGTGTAGTTCCGCTGCTCGACGCGCTTCTGGGCGGTTTCGACGGAGCGGTTCAGCCAGGAATGCTCCAGCGCCTCGCCTTCCTTCATGCCGAATTTCTCCATCATGGAGGTCATGCGGTCCGCGGCGGCGAAGTTCCGCATGAGGTCGTCCTCGAAGGAGATGAAGAACTGGGAACGCCCGGGGTCTCCCTGGCGGGCGCAACGACCGCGGAGCTGG
>CAZVSA010000454.1:0-2117 GCA_964629955.1 uncultured Luteolibacter sp. | reverse complement strand
GCCGAATTCCCTGACGTAGTCTTCAAAGACTTTTTCGGCGACGTGGGGCTCGAAGATCCACATGGTGCGGTTTTCGCCGTCCATGGCGGGGGTGCCCTGGCCCTTGTTGCCGTATTCCCCGCGCTTCTGCCATTTCCAGGCTTCGGGTTTCTGATAGTGGAGCCAGACGCGGTGGTAGAAATCGCGGGAAAGGCCGCCGATGACGGCTTTGTTGCCGGTGTCGGTGAAACCGAGGCCGCCGGAGGAGAGGCCGCCGAGGTGTTTGTCGGGGCCGACGATGATGGCGGTTTTTCCCATTTTTTTGGCCTGGACGGCGGCGATGACACCGGCGCAGGTGCCGCCGTAGATGACGAGGTCGTATTCTTCGGCGGTGAGCCGGGTGAGGAGGCTCAGCCCGATCACGGCGATCAGGAGTTTTCGGGTTTTTGGTTTCATGCCGGAATCTTGTTGAAGGTCGGGTGAGAGGTTATCGGGAAGCAGGGGGTGGGCCTATCCGAGAAATCCGGTGAGGGGGCTGGTGGCGCTGGCGTGATCGGTGGCTTCGGGGAGGCCGAGTTCGTAGGCGGAGCGGCCGGCTTCCACGGCTTGCCGGAAGGCGATGGCCATGCGGACCGGATCGCTGGCGATGGCGATGGCGGTGTTCACGAGCACGGCGTCGGCCCCGAGTTCCATGGCCTCCGCGGCGTGGCTTGGCGCGCCCAGTCCCGCGTCGACGATCACGGGGACGGTGGCTTGTTCCACGATGATGCGGATCTGATCCCGGGTGACGACGCCTTTGTTGGAGCCGATGGGTGCGCCGAGGGGCATCACGGTGGCGGTCCCGGCTTCCTGAAGGCGTTTGGCGAGAACGGGG
Source organism: uncultured Luteolibacter sp. (assembly GCA_964629955.1). Taxonomy (GTDB): domain Bacteria; phylum Verrucomicrobiota; class Verrucomicrobiia; order Verrucomicrobiales; family Akkermansiaceae; genus Luteolibacter. Next base: position 1,264 of record CAZVSA010000454.1, on the reverse strand, counting down.
TCGGCGTTGATGTAGGGAAGGACGGTGAATCCTTCCCGGACGAGAATTTCCGCGGCTTTGAGGGTTTCGATGGGATCGGGAAGCAGGTAGGCGGGGTCCGGGTGGATTTCGAGTTTCACCCATTTTGGCAATCCGGCGGCGGCGGCGAGGCGGGCGAGGCGGACGGCTTCCTCCGCGTTCATCGCGCCGCTGGTGTTGGGGAGGATGAGGTATTTTTCCGGATCGATGAAGTCGAGGATGTTCGCGTAGGGATCGTTCCGGCCCGTGAGATCCGCGCGGCGGAGGGCGACGGTGACGATGCCGGTGCCGCTGGCGGCGAGGGCATCGCGCATGGATTCGTTGGAGGGAAATTTTCCGGTACCGGCGAGCAGGCGGGATGGAAAGCTGCGACCGGCGATGATGAGCGGAGACATGGCGGGGAAGAAGTACCGGATCGGCCCGGAATTCCAAACTTTAAGGTGGGATTTGCAGCGGGAGGCCGCCGGGTTGTTGTTCCCGCTTCGCTGGAAATGAATCCGACTTCCGTCGCACGCCCCATTCCCCGGGAAGACTTCGACTGGTATGATGAATATGCCCACGGCATCCTCGATCGCCGGACCTTCATGGCGCGGCTCGCCGGGCTGGGGGCCTCGGGTGTCTTACGGGAATCGCGGGCTCAATCCCTACATCGCGGATGTCACCCCGCCGTTCCGCCGAAAGAATGCCGGTGTCGGAAACGTTGCTTCCCGGGACCGGCCGGGATGGCCGGGGGCAATTCATTCCCTCTCCATGACACTTCATCGTACCGCCGCTTTTCTGACCGCCTTGCTGTTTTGCCCGCTGTTTTCCTCGTCCGCCGAAGAGGAGCGGAAGAAGCCGTTCCATTTCGCGCATCGGGGCGGGGCCTTCGAGTTCGAGGAGAACACGTTGTCCGCCTTCCGCGGGAGCTTCGCGAAAGGCATCCTCGGTTTTGAGACGGACGTGCGGATGACCAGGGACGGACGGCTCGTGATTCTTCACGACGATTCGCTCGACCGCACCCATCACGGCAAGGGGCCGGTGGAGGCGCTCGATGAGGAGGAGGCGAAAGCGATCCGCTCCCGCAAGGAGGGTGAGCCGCTGCTCTTCCTGGAAACCCTGCTCGACTGGCTGGCGGACAAGCCGGGCCTCTACGTAGAGTTCGAGATGAAGACGAGCAACCGCACGCTCTACCCGGATGAGAAAATCGAACCGTATGCCCGCGAAATCCACCGGCTGGTGACCGCGCGCCAGCCGGAGCGGTCAA
>CAZVSA010000453.1:0-2155 GCA_964629955.1 uncultured Luteolibacter sp. | reverse complement strand
GGTTCCGTTGGGGCTGAAGAGGAAGATGATGCGCTGCGGTTTGGCCGCGCTGGCAGGGGTTCCGGCGACGGATTGGAGCGTGGGAAGGAAGGGCAGCGCGGCGGCGGAGAGCCCGAGCTGGCGGAGGAATTGGCGGCGGGTCGGCGTGTTCATCGGCTTGCGGTGGCGTGGGGATCGATTTCGTGGAGTGCGGCGAGGACGTTGATTTCGACGAAGAGGTTCCGGATGTGGTGACCGGAGCCGGTGAAGCTTTCGTCGAGTTGGTTGATGGTGTCGTGGCCGTAGGCGATGGGAGTTTGCTTGATGATGTTCTGGAAAAGCTGGCGTACAAATCCGCGTCGCGCCACCGCGGAATCGATGGCGTGGTTGGCGACGTCGCGCGGTCCGCGGAGGTGAAGGAGGTCTCCGTCGAGGGAGAGGTAGTCGGATTCGGGGTCGATGGGTTTTTTCTCTTCTTCTTCCAGACGGAAGCGGCCGACGGCGTCGAAGTTTTCCAAGGAAAATCCCAAGGGGTTGATGGTGTCGTGGCAGGCCATGCAGGTTTTGTCCCTGGTCATTTCCGCGACTTTCTGGCGCATGGTCATGGCGGGGTCGTGCTTGTGGCTGTCGAAGGCGATGGCTTCGGGCGGGGCCTTGAGGACTCCGCCGAGGATGTTGCGGGTGAGGAAGACGCCGCGATGGATGGGGGAGGTGGCGTCGTGGTGGGCGAGCCGCGAGAGGACGAAGGGATGGGTGATGACTCCGGCGCGTTGGGCGGCATCGACGCCGGTGCGGTGGAAGCCGCCGTTTTCGGGAACGGGCAGGTTGTAAAATTCCGCGAGGCGGCGGTTGAGGAAGAGGTAGTCGGCGCCGAGCAGTTCGCGGAAGTCGGCGGATTCTCCGGAAATCACGTGGTCGATGAAAAGTTCCAGGGAGCGCCGGAGGTCCGCGACGAGCGCGTCGTCGAATTCGGGGAAGATTTCACGGCTTTTCTGCAGGTCGGCCTCGGCGTCGAGTTTCAGCCAGTTGCGGAAAAACTGGTTGAGCTTCGCGATCGAGCGGGGATCGGCGGCCATGCGGCGGGCATGCTCTTTGATTTGATCCGGGGTCTTGAGGTTTCCTTCTTTGGCGGCATCGAGGAGTTGTTGGTCGGGCACGGAGTCCCACATGCCGAGGGCAAGGCGGGAGGCGGCGCGGAAGGAGTCGTTTTCCGGGCCGAGATCCGGGTAGAGGAAGCGCGGGGATTTCAGGATGAGGATGACGGAGCGTTTCACCGCGTCCTCCGGGGCGGTCTCTCCTTCAAACTGCCTGTGGATGTAGCGCTGGCGCAGCTCGTCGGAAAGCGGGCGGCGGAAAGCGCGCTCGGCGAAGGCGGCGAGGAAGTCCTTGTGCCGGTCCACGCGGTCTTCGGCTTTGCTATCGGTATCGCTGAGGCGGTTGATCCGCGCGACCACCTGATTCGCCACGTCCACCGCGGCGGAGGTGGTGGCCTCGTGCCATGCGCGGGAAACGGAGGTGCCGCGCTCGTAGCCTTCGCTGGCGTCGTCGGGAGGGAACGTGGTGCTGACGATGGCGACATGGGCGGCGGAAGCCGGGGAAAGGTAAGGGGCGGAGAGCACTTCCCATCCGCCGTGGGGCGGTTTCCATTCCAGGCGGATCATGCCGCGCGGCTCCATGTATTTGAAATAATCGAGGCGGATGGGGTAGGTGCGTCCGCCGAGAAGGAACATGCGGGCGCTTTCCTCGCGGACTTCCTCGCCGGAGCTGACCCATGCTTCGATGAACGCCACCTGCCGTCTGGCGGAGCTGTCGTCGCGGCGGTTGGAATCGCCGTCCTGGGCTTCCCCGTTGAGGTAGAGGCGGGCTCCGTTGGGGGTGCTGACGCGGAATTCATACCAGCCGGTGACGACGGGTTTGAGGGAGCCGTCCCATGCGATGGAAAATTGCTCCGCGGAAATGTCTTCTCCGGGCGAATCTCCGCCGAAGTCGAAATCCACCGCCGCGTCGAGACGATCGAACCCCTTTTTGGCTTTTTTGTTCATCCCGTCGGATTGGAAATACTGGGCGTTGAGCCCGGTGACTTCGCCGTGGGGCTTGGCTTCCGAGAAGCTGCCGATGAGATCCGCGATGGATTCGCGGTATTGGCGGTTGGTGAGGCGGGCGAAGGCGAGCGAGG
>CAZVSA010000452.1:0-2204 GCA_964629955.1 uncultured Luteolibacter sp. | reverse complement strand
CGCCCCGTGGCCAAGTTCGGTGTGCCTGCCGTGGGGAGGCCCGCCGAACTTGGCCACGGGGCGAATTTCGTGTTCAAGGAAGCCGCCGCGAGATCCGCCACCGGCCCTCCGCCGCCCCATCCTTCGCCCTGGTATGGCCAGTACTGGGTGAACCTGGTGAAGTGGCTCGGCGAAAACAGCATCCGCTGGCACCGTGAAAAACTCGCGGGCCGGGCGAAGGCCGCCGCGGCGAAACCGGGCGAATCCCTCGCCGTGGCCGCCGAAGTGCTGACGGTGACCCAGCCGGACGAGCTGCTGATGCTTGATGTCGGAGCCCGCCTCGACGTTCCCGGCACGCCGCGGGTGAAATTGGAATATGACAGGAACGCCCGCGAATTTACCGGTGAGCTTGCCATCCCCGCATCCATCGAGGGCGGGGAAGTCACCGTTCTTTTCGACGTGACCGCCGGCGGAACCGGATACACGGATTCCGTTCCGGTGGGCATCCGCCGTTCCCATCTGGAGTTCACCGATACCGCGCCGGATCACGCATTCATGGACGAGCTTGCCACCGCCGCCGCGGGGATTGTTCTGGATCGTCCGGAGAGTGCCGCGGAATGGCTGGCGGAAGTCGCCGAGGAACGGCGCAGGCAGGCGGCTGTTTCCTGGAATCAGCCCTTGTGGCCGGGCTGGACGCTGCTCGGCACGATCCTGATGCTGCTTGGTCTCGAATGGACCCTGCGGCGGCGCTCGGCCCTGCCGCTGGCAGCCGTGCTGGTCATGGCTTTCTCGCCCGGCACCTCCATTGCCGGTGATGCTTCCGGGGTCGATGCGCTGATCGAACAGCTCGGAGCACCGAAGGTCCGGTTGCGCGACGAAGCGGAACAGCGTCTTCGCGGAATTCCTTCGGCGATTCCCGCGTTGAGGGAGGCGGCGGTTTCGGCCACCTCGATGGAAGCCCGCCTGCGCGCCTCCAATTTGCTGGAATCGATCAGGAGCCAGCGGTGGGCGCAGGATCATGCCCTGGAAGGTCATGAATCCGGGCCATCCGTCCGCCTGCACGCCATGCTTGTGGATGGCAGCGGCGGCAGGCTTTTCACACGTTCCCACGACGGCATCCGCCAATGGAGTCTCGATGGCTTTGAGCCCGGCCCGTCCCTGCTCGGGAGGGTGCTTTCACAGAGCACGTATTGGACCGCCGATTATCCGCTGCTCACCCTCGCGCTGTCACCTGATGGAAGCACCCTCGTTTCCACCGACAATGCCGGGGATCTTGTTCTCAGCGATCTTCGGAGCGGCGTGGAAACGCCACGAAGCATTGCCGGGTTCACCGAAGGGACTTTCACTTTGCCGGATGGCAGGAACGTTGCCACCCGGGTGCGGAAAGAGAATCCCGTCGCCTTCGCCGGTTTCGTGCCCGGCGGAAAACAGCTCATGACCAGCACGATCGACGGTCAGGTGAAATTCTGGAGCTACCCGGAGATCGAGGAAATCTCCGGCTTCCACGTCCCTGACCGCATCGGCCACGCTTTCGCGTTCGCGCCGGACGGGCGGCATCTGGTGATCTCCCTCGATCGCAGCGGAGAGCCGGACTACCTTCAGGTCAGGAATCTGGAAACCGGAAGGAACGTCTTCGAGGTGGCGATCCCCGACAGGGCGAACACCCTGCGGCTGAACGATGATGGTTCCCTTCTTCTCGCCTCGAACCGCAACGGTTCGGTCTTTCTCTGGAAATTGGAAAACGGCGTTCTTTTCCAGGGGCGCGCCATCACCCGCATGGCCAAGGCAACCGATTGCGCGATTTTTTCTCCGGATGGGAAATCCATCTTCGTCGCCAGTTCCGACACCAACGCGTGTGTCAGTGAATGGGATGTGGAAACGGGGGAAGCGTTGTGGGTGCATCCTCCCGCGAATTTTGGCGTTCACACCATCGCCTTCCTGCCCGATGGCCGTTTGGCGGGCACCTGCTCGGATTTGAAACTGCGGATCTGGTCACTCCGTCTGGAAAGCCCATCGGAATGATGGGCAAGGGAGCGCGGGCACCCCGCCAAAAGTGTTCCGGGAATCGTGGCTGCAACGCCGGAGGCGGGTTGGCCGGTAGGGATGGACCGCCGGGCCGTCCCACTTTTTCCCGATTCCTATGGCATCCATTCCGGCCCTTCCGCTTTCCCCGCCAAATACAGCCCCGCCCGCTGCGGAGAGAGAGTCACGGCGCGCCGGGCGTG
>CAZVSA010000451.1:0-2228 GCA_964629955.1 uncultured Luteolibacter sp. | reverse complement strand
AAGACTGACCGTTTCCTCATCGTCACATGGACCCGCCGCCGATATCCCTTGGCACGGCGGGGCGGGGGGGCTATGCTTGTGTCCAACGGATTCAAGCCATGACTCCCTCCATTGTTCCTCTTTTCGCCGCCCGGCCGTGCCTGAATCGGATCTTCCCCTCTCTTCGCGGGCGGGCGGAGCCTCCCTCTTCCCCCCTTTCTCCCTCCCCTTGGTCCGGCCAACAGGTGTTTGAGGGCCCGCCCCCAAAAGCAAATTCCTAGCAGTGCCCTTCACCGAATCACATCTGCGCGGGATCAGCAGCTTTCTGACGGAAATCTATCGCCTGCAGGATTGCGCCTCGCTCCACGCAACCATTTGCCGAAACCTTGGCAATCTCGTGGGAGGACACAATATCTTCCTCGGCTCGCACGACATGGCGCGCACCCTCATCACCGGATGCGTTGTCAACAAGCCCTTCCAGACCGCCGATTTCATCGAAATCGTCAACAGCTCCCTCGCCCAACACCCCCTTTGGAAGCCCATCCGCGAAGGCGGCTCCGAAGTGCGCTGCATCTCTCAATTCGCCACCGCCCGGAAGTGGAAAAACACCACCCTCTACCGCGAAGCCCTGGGATTGGAAGGCGTGAAAGACCACCTCTCCATTGAGTTTGGCCCGCGCCACCACCATCTCGCCTCCGTCGGCGTTTTCCGTGACAGCCATGGCTTCTCCGACCGGGACATCGGCACCATGCGGATCCTCATGCCTCATCTTGGCCTGGCCTTGGAAAACGCCCGCATCGCCGAGTCCTCCGGCATCGTTGGCGACATCGCCGCCGGCATCCTCGTCCGGATCGACCGTCACGGAAAGCTCCTCCACATCCCTGCGGAAGTATCCGCCGCCTTCACCGCCAACTCGGGCACACCCCTCACCGAAGTCTGCCGCTGGATGGCCGCCTCCGCGGAAACACTCCGCCGCGGCGCTCTCGAAGTCACGCTCGCACCTCTCCGCGTCCGCTGCGGAGAGCGCAGCTTCGACATGCGCATGTTCCACAGCCACGACCCCGACGGCGGTTTCCGCATTCTCATCCGCGTCTCATCCACCCGCCAACCCCTCCTCACACCACGCGAATGGGATACCCTCCACTGGATCCGCGAAGGGAAGAGCAACGAGGAGATCGCCACCATCCTCGGCCTCAAAATCACCACCGTGAAAACCCACGTCCAGCACCTGTTCCGCAAACTCGGCGTCGAAAGCCGCCTCGCTGCGGCCAGGTTCCCTGAGAAAACCCTTCGCATCGGCTGAGCCCAAGCCCCGGCTCATCCTTTGGGATGAGTTCTGAGCCATTGCCACCACCAACGAGTTTCGTCATTTTCGTTGGATGATGAAAGCTTTTCACCACCAGCGCCATTCCCACCGGTTCCTGCTGTCGCTGCTCCTGCCAACGTCTCTGACCGCCGCTGATTTCAATTGGACAGGCGCTTCTCCGCTAAACGGGGGCAACAACAACATGTCAAACCCCGCGAACTGGAGCGGCCCCAGCGCCCCGCCAAACACCGGTGGCACCGCGGATCTCATCTTCGGTGGCATCGTGAGGACCTCACCGAATGCCGACGTCAATTACACCATCAACTCCATCCGCTTCACCTCGTCACAGGGATTCACCCTCGGTGGCAACCCCATCACCCTCCAGTCCGATGCCGGCACCGATCCCTTCATCCGCAACGAATCCGCCGCCGCGGACCGGATCAACAACAGCATCACCTTCAACAACAACGGCACCATCTTCGCCCAAAGCGGCAACCTCACCCTGGGCGGCCTCTTCGGCACCGGCTCCGTCGCCGCCACCCCGAACACCATCAACCTCATCGCGGGCACCAACCGCACCATCAACCTCATCGGCAACACCGCCGGCTTCGGCTCCTTCGTCAAAGCCGGAGCGGGCACCCTCCTCATCACCGGGAACGCCTTGAACACCGGCCCCTTCATTTCCAACGTTGGCCTCACCGAACTCAGCGGCTCCACCTCATGGAGCAGCTACACCCTCAACGCCGGAACCGTCCGCCTCCTCGCAAACAACCGCATCCCCACCGTCCCCGTCACCTTTTCCGGCACCGCCAGCCTCGATCTCAACGGCTTCTCGGACACCATCGGCCCCATCTCCGGAGCCGGTAGCATCACCCTCGGCGGCGGCGGCCAGCTCACGGTGAATCAGAACACCAACACCACCTTCACCGGCAGCATCACCGGA
>CAZVSA010000450.1:0-2247 GCA_964629955.1 uncultured Luteolibacter sp. | reverse complement strand
GGCGGAATCTTCCATGATGCTTTGTCTCCGTGCCATTCGGGACCGGTGGTCCCACCTTTTGGACTGTCCGGCGGCAGGTGCCCGCGCTACGACTTCCGCATGAGCGATTCGATCTCGGAGCTGACAAGGCGGATTCAAAATTTCGTCGATGCGCGGGAGTGGCGGCGGTATCACAACCCGAAAGATCTTGCGGTCGCCATTTCGGCGGAGGCGGGGGAGCTGATGCAGCATTTTGTCTGGCAGCAGGAGGATCAGATCGGTGAAAGGGTGGAGACGCACAGGGAGGAGATCGCTTCGGAGGTCGCGGATGTGGCGATTCTTCTTTTTGAATTCGCCGACAATCTGGGGCTGAACCTCGGGGAGGTGATCGAGGACAAACTCGCCCGCAATGAGGTGCGCTATCCGGTGGAGAAGGCGCGGGGAAACAATCTCAAGTATTCCGAGTTGTGAGCGGGGAGGAGAAGCGTCCGCCGCGGCGGAAGCGGTATTCGGGGAAAAATCCGCGCCGTTTCGAGGACAAGTACAAGGAACTCGATCCCGGGCGTTACGGGGAAACGGTCGCGAAGGTCATCGCGTCGGGGAAGACGCCCGCGGGTTCCCACATTCCGATCCTCGTGGAGGAGTGCATGGAGGCGCTGGCGCTGGAACCGGGAATGGCAGGAGTGGACGCTACGCTCGGGTATGGCGGACATGCCGCGGAGATTCTGAAGCGGATCGTTCCGGGAGGGAGGCTGTTAGGAATGGATCTGGATCCGGTGGAGCTGCCCAGGACCGCGGAGAGGTTGCGTTCCTGTGGCTATGGTCCCGGGGTTTTCGAGGCGGTGCGGTCCAATTACGCGGGGATTGCAAAGGCGCTGGCGGTTAGGGAAATTCCGGCGGTGGACTTCGTTTTCGCGGATCTCGGCTGTTCCTCGATGCAGCTCGATGATCCCGTGAGAGGTTTCAGTTTCAAGCTGGCCGGCCCGCTGGACATGCGGATGAATCCGGGCCGGGGGCTTTCCGCCGCGGAGTGGCTGGCGCGGGTGGACCGGGAAAAGCTCGCGGAGGTGCTGGCGGATTGCTCGGACGAGCCCCGGGCGGAACGGGTGGCGGAGGTGCTGGCGGGGAAGCGTTTTTCGGGCACGCTCGATCTGGCGCGGACGATCCGGGATGCCGTGCGGGAGCTTGACGAGGCGGAGGCGGAACGAACCGTGCGGCGGGTATTCCAGGCGGTGCGGATCGCGGTGAACGAGGAGTTCAGCGGTCTTGATGCGTTTCTCCGCGCGTTGCCGGGGTGTTTGAAATCCGGGGGAAGAGCCGCGGTTCTGACGTTCCATTCCGGGGAGGATCGCCGGGTGAAGAAGTCGTTCAAATCCGGTGTGAACGATGGCACGTTTTCCGCGATGAGCGAGGGGGTGATCGTCGCGGATGCGGAGGAACGGCGGAGGAATCCCCGCAGCAGCTCGGCGAAGCTGCGGTGGGTGCGGAAGGCGTGATCAGGATTTGGCGAGCCGCGCGGAGAGGAGTTTTTCCACGTATTTCGCGAGCACGTCGGCTTCGAGGTTCACGGTTTGCCCGGGGCGCGCGCGGTGGAGATGCGTGTGGGCGAAGGTGTGGGGCGTGATCCAGAAGGTGGCGGAGTTTTCCCCGAGTCCGGCGATGGTCAGGGAAATGCCGTCGATGGTCAGGGAGCCTTTGTCGATGCACAGCGCGTGGATTTGCGGAGGGAGGGAAATTTCCAGAACGTGGTCCTGCCCGTCCGGATCGAGGCGCAGGATGGAGCCGGTGGCGTCCACGTGGCCCTGGACGAAATGGCCGCCGAGGCGGTCGTTGGCTTTCAGGGCGCGTTCGAGATTGACGGTGGAGCCTTCGGACAGGCCGCCCAGCGAAGTGACGCGCAAGGTCTGGGAAAGGAGGTCGAAGGAAGTTCCCGAGGCGGATCGTTCCGCGACGGTGAGGCAGCAGCCGTTGACGGCGACGGATTCCCCCGATTCCAATTCCGCGGCGAAAGGGAGTTCCAGGGTGAGGCGGGCCTGGTTCCCGAGCGTTTCGAGCGCGGTTACGATTCCTGTGGCTTCAACGAGTCCGGTGAACATGGGATCAATCCTGATGCGGGCTGGAGGAGTTGTCGGCGGATTTCACGGACCTGCCAAGGAGATGCGCCGCGATGGGGAGGGTGATGAAGAGGAACGCGATGGTGGCGAGCATCTTGACCCACGCGGACGGCGTGCCGATGGCGAGTGCCGCGGGCCTCGCCGCGGCACTCGC
>CAZVSA010000449.1:0-2257 GCA_964629955.1 uncultured Luteolibacter sp. | reverse complement strand
AGATCGCCTCCCGGATTCTCAAGACGATCTCCGAAGTTCCCACTCCCTGATCGTTTTCCGGCCCCCGTTCCTTCCAGGACCGTCCTCCCGCCCGGAGGACGGTCTTTTTTCGGGGCCTTGCCCCACCCGATCATTCCCAAAAAACTTCCCGAGATTTGGCTTGCCAAGAAACTTGCGATCACTAGCTTGCCCCTCCCATGCCAAGAGTTGGAGGAAAAGCAAAGACACGGAAAGCCGTTGCCAAACGCTTCAAGGTTACTGGTACGGGGAAAGTACTCCGCCGCAAACAAGGAAAACGCCACTTGCTTCAGTGCAAGAACCGCAAGCGCAAACGCGCTCTCGGCAAGGCAACCCTGGTTTCGGCCGCTGACATCAAGAATGTCAAAGAGAACCTCCCCTTCCATTGATCGAAGCAAAAGCAGCGATATACGCCCCCGTCCGCGAATCGGACGGCCTTTACACAGCCTGATCCCGGAAGGGAAACGCGAGCAGGCGAGACTGTGGAAGGAAATGAAACCAACGGCCTGTTCAAACCAAAAGACAACCAATGCCACGTGCCACCAATTCCCCGGCCAGCCGCAAGCGTCGCAAACGCGTGCTGCTCCGTGCCAAGGGCTTCCGCGGCTTCCGCTCGAAGCTCTTCCGTTACGCCAAGGACGCCGTCCGCAAGGCGCAGACCTACGAATACCGTGACCGCAAGAAGCGCAAAGGCCAGTTCCGCCGTTTGTGGACGCAGCGTATCAACGCCGCGTGCCGCGCCGAGGACATCACCTATTCGCGCTTCATCGAAGGCCTGAAAGCCGCCGGAATCGAAGCCGACCGCAAGATCCTCGCCGATCTCGCCGTCTCCGATGCCGCCGCGTTCTCCGCGATCATCGCCAGAGCCAAATCGGCCCTGGAAGAAAAAGCCGGAGCCGCCAAAAGCGCCTGAGCCGGATCACCGGATCCGATCGACCAATCCATCCGCCGTCCGCTTCCAACGGACGGCGGATTTTTCATGTCCAGCGCCAACGTCCCCGCCGGTGCAAAATAGGAAACACCCTACTTCCTCAACTCCGACGGCCGCCACCCGATCCGCTTTTTGAACGTGTTTGAAAAAGCCGAAAGACTCTCGAAACCCACCGCGCGCGATATGATCTCCACCTTGTCGTCCGACACCGTCAGCAAATGTCTCGCGCGCTGGAGCCTCAGGTAGATGAGATGTTGCATCGGGCTCCGTCCCATCTGCTTCCAGCACAAGCGCCGGAGATGCTCCTCGCTCACGCAGGCGATGGCCGCCAGTTTTCCCAAAGTCCAGGCACCGGCAAGATCCGCCTCCACCTGCTGCCAGACGCGCCACAAGCGGTCGTCCGGGCGGTGCGGCTGCGCGAAACGGAGCACGTAGTGGTGAAGAAGCTCGCACCAATGATGCAACGCCGATGGAATGCCCGCCGTTTCCCCGCATTCCGCGTGCAATCCGGCAATCGTCGCCCGCAGCGAATCCGAGTCATACGCGCCTGAAAGCGGCGAAAACGAAGAAACGATCGGGCGGGTTTCCCGGCTTTCCAGATAGCGGACCCACGCGAATTTCCACGGATTCCCCGGCAGGCAGCGCATCGCGTTCATCACAAACGGAGGCAGCAGGCACGCCTGGCCTGCACGGATTCGTTTCCATTTTCCGTCCGTCAGCACCTCCCCCTCCCCTTCAAAGCATGCCAGCATGAATGTCCCGCTCAGCTCGCCGCGGACCACCTCATACGGCTCCCTCGCCTCCATGATGCCCGCATGGGCGATGTGATGCTGGACCAGCAGCGGGCACACCCGGCCCTGCTGCAGCCACTCGCGCGAATCCGAATCGTCGGCCCGCACCAGAAAACGCCGGACAACGGCGGCTTCCGTTTCGTCGTTTTCAGGATTTCCGGAAAAAGCGGGCACAGGGCCGAGAATACACGTCCGCCCGCCCTTCGCAGTCAAAAGATCGCCCCCGATGTGGATTTTGAACAATTGATTGTGCCCGGAAACCGCTCCGAATCTCTGGACGCGCCCCATCCGGGGCCCGACGCTCCCCCCATGCCAAACCCTTGGACTGGAAAAGGAAATCCATACACACGCCTTGAAGTCGTCGATCGCCTCCGTGACACGGTTTCAAAAGGACAAGCCATCATCGCCGCCGGTGCGGGCACCGGAATCAGCGCGAAATTCATCGAGAAAGGCGGAGCCGATCTCATCATCATCTACAACTCCGGCCGCTTCCGCATGATGGGCCACGGCTCCACCG
>CAZVSA010000448.1:0-2278 GCA_964629955.1 uncultured Luteolibacter sp. | reverse complement strand
TGCCAAAACCCGCCATCGCCCCCTTCATCGGCGGCATCCGGATGGCCGTGACCGCGGCGACCGACGAAGCCCAGGCCCATGTGAACCTCGGCCTCAACCACCTCCACGGCGGCTGGGAATTCGAGGCGAGCCGCCATTTCGCCGAAGCCATGAGGCAGGATCCGGAATGCCTGCTCGCCCACTGGGGCATGGTCATGTCCCTCCTCACGCCCTCCCCCGAAACCGGAAACGCCCGCAACGCGGCGACCGACCGGCTGCTCCATCTGGTGGACGGGGGAAATGGCAGCGAGCTTGAGCGGGGCTACGTCTACGGCCTCATCAAATACATGGAGGAAGGCCCCGCCGGCGCGGCGACCGCTTTCCGGCGCGTTTCCGAAACCTTCCCCAACGACATGCAGGCCGGAATTTTCTCCGCCCTCTTCGGCCGCACCGGCTACGACGAATTCGGAACCGCCACCCCCGATCAGGAAGCCGCCGAGGAACGGCTGCTCGCCCTCATCGAAAAACATCCGGCCAATCCCCTCCCCATCAACGCCCTGCTCACCATCCGCGCGGAAGCACCCGATCTGCAAAACTCCCTCGAACTTGCCCGCAAGCTCTCCCAGATGGCGCCGGACTACGCCCCGTATTTCCACGTCCTCGGCCACTACGAATGGCGCGCGGGAAATCACGCCCGCGCTTCTTCCGCCTTCGGCCGGGCCACCTCCCTCTTCGACCGCTGGATGAAGGAAAACCGGACAACCCCCGCCGATTGCCCGGAATGGGTGAAAGCGGAATGCTACCGGATCGTGGCGATGGTTTCCAAAGGCGATTTCGACAACGCCTACGCGTCCGCCCGCCAGATCGCTTCCCGGGAAATCCCCGCCGGGCGCAACGCCTCGCCGGGCGCAAGGCTCCTCCTGTGGGAAGCGAAATCCCTGCCCGCCCGCATCCTGATGCACCGCGGCCTGCGGGGAAATGCGATCGAGGCCGCCGTCTCCCTCCCCACTCCGGAAGAGATGGAACCCTTCCGGGAAACATCCCTCGCCTACTGGTGGATCGACTCCCTGCGCTTCGCTCTGGAGGCCCGGCGCCAACTGGAAGCCGGGGACATCGAGGGAGCCCGCGCATCCGCCGCCGCGCTCGCCCACCACGGGGAAGCGATGGCGAAAATCCAGGAACACGCCCGCGCCGGCGGGGAACGCTCCTCATGGAACCGGGCCTTCCGGGCCATGGAAGTCGTCGCCAGCGAGCTGAACGGCCGCATCGCCATGGAAGGTCCGCCCGAAGGAAGGGGCTCGGCTTTCAACTGGTTCCGCTCCGCCACCGATCGCCAGCACCACGCCTCCATGATGTCCCCCCCCATGGTGCTCACCCCCATGGCCACCCGCCTCGGGGAATACCATCTCTCCATCAAAAAATCCGGGGAAGCCATCGAAGCGTTCCACGAAGCGCTCGCCGCCTTCCCGAACGACATGAATGCCCTGCTCGGACTCCAGACCGCCTATGAAGCCGCCGGAATGTCCGGGGAAGCCGAGGAAACCCGGTCACAAATCGAAGCTCTCCAGGCCCCCTGAGCACCTGTTAGGGTCTTTGGAAAAGGGGGAGCGCATGCGCCCTCGCATGCTGTTTCCGGCGCCCTCGCCGGAAACCTGGCGGACATAACGGGGAGCTTTCCGAATGCGGAACGGCGTGGCCATACCAGCCCCCGGAGCGCGAGGGCGCACTCCGGAACACGCGAGGGCGCGTGTGCTCCCCGATTCCCAAACAAGGCTCACCCGTTTCCACAACCTCACTTCGCGGGAACTCCCGAGCGGGGATAGGACTTCGCGACTTCCCATGCGGCGGTTTTGAAATACTTCGCCTGTTCGGGGGTGAAGGTGTCCCGTTCGTCACCGGTTTTCACGAGTTTGTCGGGGAGTTCTCCGGGGTTGCGCTGATAGATCACGGCGTAGAGGAGGCAGGTGACGGCGTATTGGCCGAGGCTGTTGAGGTGGATGTCGTCGGAGAAGATTTCGCCGATGCTTTTCAGGCCGGGGGCTTTGCCGGTTTCGATGTCGTCGCAGATGCGCATCATGAGGCGGTGGCCGGGAATCATGTAGATGAGGGGCATGCCCTCGGGGCGGTTTTTATTCCCGGTGTCCTGCATGAGTTCCCAGCGTTTGCCGTCGCGCTCGAGGCGTTCACGGAAGGGAACGTCGTGTTCCCTGTCGTAGTCCGGGGGCTCGCCGGAGTGCTGCCACCAGATCCAGCTGGAGTAGAGCATGACTTCGGCTCCTTTGCCGCCGTTGCCGTTTTT
>CAZVSA010000447.1:0-2280 GCA_964629955.1 uncultured Luteolibacter sp. | reverse complement strand
TTGCGGTCCTGGTCGAAACCGTCGGTGATGGCGACGGTGTAGTTGGAGGGGTTGTCGTTCGAATCCCGGAGTGCATAAGGAGCCGGGTTGGTGCGGCTGGAGACCGTGTTCCAGGTCCTCCCGTCATAGGAAGGGGAAATGGAGACATTGAAATCGACCAGATAGACCGAGTTTTCCTCCCCCTGGGGCAGCGGATAATACGCCCGGATCCAGTCCTGATAGGAAACCGAATCCTGACCGGACGTGGCGATGGAAACCACATTGCTGTAGTCTCCCTGCAAAGCGCCCTCCGCGGCGGAAACCCGGTAGTCGTAACTGACACCGGCAGAAAGTCCGGTGTCCTCGAAGAACCGCCCGCCGTCATCGCTGGTACCGGCAACGGTCCAGGATTCCGCCACGTTCGTGCGGCGGCGCTCGATGGTGAAGACGGCGCCTTCGGCATCGCCCGTCCAGGTGAGGCTGACGGTGGCCTCGCGATACGACGCGGCGGAAAGTCCGCCCGGCGTGTTGGGGGCGAGGCTGGCGGTGAAGCTGCCGGTTTGCAGCGTCAGGGCGGAAAAACTCTGGGCGCGGTTGTCGAGCGGCCCGCCTTGTTCCGGCGCGGCGTCGTCGAGCGTGGCAAGGACGTCCAGGCTCGCCTGCTGGAGCGCGCCGCTGCTTTGGGCGAGCGCCTCGTCTTCCGTCCATGCCGCCCGATAGATCCCCACGTCCTGATAATCCGCTTCCTCCGGAGAATCTGCTCTTCCTTCGGCCTCGCCGGGACCGCCGACGGCGAAAGAGGAGACGCTCAGGGAGCCGCTGACGGTGGCCTTGTGCTGGCCGTCGATGAAAACCAGCGTCTGGTTCATCGCCTTGCGGTGGGAAACGGCGACATCATGCCAGCGGCCGTCGTTCACCGCGACCGGGATGTTTGTTTCCTGTCCGGCGAGCGAGACGTAAACGACCGCTCCCTCCCGCATTTCCAGCGTGGCTCCACCGGAACCGGTGCCGAGGGCGGCGATGGTGCCCTCTCCGATCGAACGCACCCGGAAGGAAAGGTTGAAGGAACGGTAAGCGTGCGACGGAGTGTAGGAAAGAGGCGCGTTCGCCCCGGCATCGCGTTGCACCTTCAGATAGCCGGTGGTGCCATCCCATTCGGGGGTCGCGGTTTTCCCGGCGACGATCGCGTCGAAAAGCGACGGCACGACGGAAGCGTACATCTCCAGGTGGCCCGCGGAATTCGGATGGCCGGCATCCACGAAGTATCCCGGAGCCCAGTGCCCGTTGCCGTTGTCGATGGCCCCGAGGAAGTTGATGCTGGGAACGTCCCAGGTGTTGAGCAGCACGTTCATCCGGCGGACGAAGGAAAACTGCGCGGCGTTATAATCGTTCTGCGAATAGCAGAGCGTCACGACCGGATAAAAACCCTCCTGCCGGCAGCGGCTGACGATCTGGGCAAGGCCGTTCTTGAAACTGTCGAAAACCGGCTGGGGATTCGACGAGCCGACGAGCCCTTCGTTGGCGAGGGAAAGGCTGATGATCACGATGTCGGTCCCCGGGTAAGCGTTCACCACGTCGTTCTGGAACCGGTTCAACACCCGGGTGGTCGTGTCGCCGCCGATGGAAGCGTTGTGAACCTGCCATGCCACCTCGGAACCCGGCACGACCGGCGGCGGGTTCTCCAGAAGCGCTTTCATGCGGTAGGCCCATCCTTCGCTCTGCGTGGCCGCCCCCGTGCTGGAGGCGACGGATGAACCGAGCACGACGATCTCCTTTGTGGTTTGGCCGGAAGCCGCGCCCAACGCCGCGAACGATACGGCAGCAAGGGCGCCGAGAGAGGCGGCGACGGATCGGAACGGCCCCGGCAGACTGCCGGAGAAACGGAGGGAATCGGGAAATTTCATGGGTTTGGCGGGGATGCGAACGGGCTCCATGTTAACCATCCGATCCGGCTACCCAATCTAAAATTGTATACAATTTGAATTTTTTTGCCCACAATGGTGTTTGCCCGAGCTTCGAGGCCAACGGCAAAGCTTCCTTCGGTGGGCGAACCCGGCGCTGCCGGGCGAACTGGCGGTGGAGACGGATTGCCGAATCTGATCGAGTATGCGATGGGGACGGATCCGCTGGTCGCCGATTCCGGGAAAGTGGATGTGGCGCTGGAAGCCAGCGAAGGCGGGTCCATGCTGACGCTGGTTTACCAGAAGGATCTTTCCGCGACGGGGATCGCGTATCAGGTGGAAGCGTCCGACGATCTGGCGGGGTGGAGCGACGTGGACGATGTGCCGGTTTCGAGCGCTT
>CAZVSA010000446.1:0-2294 GCA_964629955.1 uncultured Luteolibacter sp. | reverse complement strand
CGTCGGGGGCGGGAATGGGGTAGTAGGGGTCTTCCCCGGGCCGCCAATCCCTGGGGTACTCCCGGACAATGGTGGTGGTATCGATGGCCTGGCCGGTGGCGTGTTTGATTTCCACGATGCGGGTGTAAGGGATGTCCGCGTCCGGGTAGTTCACCTGCATGGCGGGCTGCCAGAAGCCGGGTTTTCCGGAAATGGATTCGCGTTCGATGAGTTCGCGTGCGGTGAAGGATTCGGATTCAAAGCGCAGCGACCGGTAGGGCAAAGGGCCGAAACGATGCCCGAAATATTCGTCGATGGCGCCGGTGAAGATGAGATGCTTGTGCCGCCAGCGGCGTTTCGCTTCCCCGAAGCTGACACCCAGGTGCAGCTCCACGTTGGGGGATGCGGCGATCATGTTGCCGAACATCGCGGTATAACCCTTGTCCGGGAGTGCCTGGAAATTTTCGGTGAGATAGCGGTCGTCCCGGTTGGTGCGGATGGGGATGCGCCCGCAGACCGAGGCGTCGAGTTCCCTCGGGTGGCGTTTCCATTGCTTGAGCGTGTAGCCTTCAAAAAACGTTTCGTAGAGTTCCCGCCCGACCTGGGAAATGATGACTTCCTCGGAGTTTTGCGGTTCCTTCACGGGGATGCGTTTTTGTTCGAGCCAGCTTTCAAATTCCTCCGTGGTGGCGCTCCGGCCGATCCATTCCTCGAACGTGCCGAGATTGATGGGGAAGCTCCAGAATCTGCCCCGGGTGTGGCTTTTTACGGTGTATTTCACCTCCCGCCAGCCGGTGAAGGCGGAGAGGTATTCGACGATCCGGGGGGAATTCGTCCTGAAATAGTGCGGCCCGTAACGGTGGACGAGCACTCCCGCGGCATCGGTGGCGTCGTAGGCGTTGCCGCCGATGTGATCCCGCTGGTCCACCACGACGCACTTCCATCCGGCGGCGGAAAGCCGCTCCGCTGCGACGAGCCCGGAGAAACCGGCTCCTATGATCAGAAAATCGGTGGAGGCATCGGGGTTCATGGCAAGGGACGCCGGGGGAGCAGCAGGGAAAACAGATCCACATCGACCGGCTGGGGCTGGCCGAGGAAGTCCAGCAACACCTTCACCCGTTCCGCGGCGGGGGCGATCGAGAGGACGGAGCCGCGCAGGCCCCGGAGGGGGCCGTCCGCGATTTCCACCTCGTCGCCGATGAGAATCACGGGGCTTGCGGTGAAGAGGCTGCCGTCCGAATCCGGCCGGTTTGCGATTTCCTGGCGCAGCGAGTCGATAAAGGCGTCCGGGATGGGAGGGACTTCGCTTCCGAAACGGACCAGCCCGCGGACTCCCTGGGTGAAGGTGACCGGGCGGTCCAGTTCGGAGAGGACGAACCGTGCCATCAGGTAGCCCGGAAACAGCGGCTCGATCCACCAGACCTTGCCCCGCCGGGTGGCTTTGCGGTAGCGGAGCCGGGGGCAGTAGACCTCCACTCCCTCCAGGGTTTTCAGGTGTTCCGCGGCGATGTGCTCGCGTTTCGTCTCGGTGCGCACGCAATACCACGCGGCGCTTTTTTCGTCGCCGGATCTCATTGCCCCAGGAGTTTTTGCAAAACCGGGAGAACCTTGCTGCCGCGGCGCATCCATTGATCCAGCCGGTCGATCCTGTCTCCGAGAAATTCCCGCCGTTGCGGATCCTCCAGATCCCGGGCGGTGCGGGCGAGCCGGCTGATTTTGCTCCTCCCGCTGTCGAGGTGGGGCCGCACCTGCTCGCGGATGAAGCCGCCGGCCAGCCGTTTGAGTTCCACCGCCGGTTCGTAATAGGTGCGCCTTTCGGTTTCCGTGGAAGCCTCGCGGACCGCTCCGAGGGCTTTCAACGCCCGCAGCCCCTGGCTGGCGGAGCCCTTGCTGATTCCGAGGCGCTGCACGAGATCGTCCAGGGAAAGCGCTTCGGGCGAAACGAAAAGCAGCCCGTAGATTTCTCCGATCGACCTTGGCAACCCCAGCACGCGCACGCCGTCACCACCCGCCCGTCCGGACCGCTACTCGGCGTCGAGCGCCGCCATGACCTCGTCGCTCGCATCGAAGTTGGCGTACACGTTCTGCACGTCGTCGCTGTCCTCGAGCGCGTCGATGAGCCGCAGCACCTTGCGGGCGCCGTCCTCGTCGACCTCGATCTGCGTGGCCGGGTAGAACACGACGTCCGCGGAGTCGTAGTCGATGCCGGCCGCCTGGAGCGCGCTGCGCACCGGCACGAGGTCGGTCGCCTCGCTCAGCACCTCGAACACCTCACCGAGGTCGTTGACCTCCTCGGCGCCGGCGTCGAGCACGGC
>CAZVSA010000445.1:0-2297 GCA_964629955.1 uncultured Luteolibacter sp. | reverse complement strand
GCCCCACCCGCTGCGGAGAGAGAGTCACGGCGCGCCCGGCGGTCTCGCCCTACCTTGCCGGAATCATTCCCGGAACACTTTTGGCAGAATGCCCGCGCCACGTGGGCCGGGATGTGGGTGGGACACCCACGCTCCTTGATGCGCGACGGAGCCGCCGGAGTGCCGGAGTGCCGGAGAACATCGAAGGGAGAAATGCCGAAAACCGGAATCTTCCACTTCGATGTTCCCTTTGAATTCTCAGGGCAAAATCATGAACAGCTTGTGGTGGCTCACCCAGTCGGCCACCGGGACGGGGACCCAGCGAAGTTCAAAGCGCGAGCCCCAGGAATCGCTGACGGCGAACTCGTTGGTTTTCTCGTTGTAGCCGATGATCATGCAGATGTGCCCGTTGCCGGACGGTTTCGGAGAGGCGGCGGCCTTGGTGGCGGTTTCCGCGATTTCCTTCGCGTAGGTGTCCCAGTCATCGATGCCGGAACGCGTCTTGGTGTTCTTGTCCGCAATGTCGTTGTATGCGTTCACGGAGGACATCGTCCACATCACCGGGATGCCCTGGTCGATGTATCTTTTCACGTCGCGGATGCGGAGCTGCTTGAGTTCGTCTTCCTTGGTGCGGCGTCCCTTGCGGTACACCTGGGACCTCACGTTTTCCACCAGGTGCTCGACGACGGTGCCGCCGCCGGCCGCGCTGCCGCCGACCATGGCGAGCAGATACATGTCCGCCTCGATGCCCATGGTCCGCATGGCGCGCTCGAAGGTGGCGGGCACGCAATATCCCTTCGGGCCCTGGTCCACCATCGGGATCTCGGTGATGCGGACATCCCCGTTGTCTTCCTTGATGACTCCGGCGGTCAAACGCTCCTTGATCTGGGAATCGCTGATTTTCGCCGTTCTGCCGCCCGCATCCGCGGCTTCGCTGGAGATGATGGAGAGGCTCACGTATTCGCCGTCCTCGTGCGAGAGGATGAAGGCGTGGCCGTTCCAGTCCCAGCGGGTGATGGTGCGGCGGGTTTTTCCCTCGCCGAAGCGCTGGGTTTTTCCTTCGCCCAGCACGGAATCGAGGTTTTCCCTGAGGGTGTCCTCATCGCGTTTCATGGCTTCGGACAATGAGCTGGGCGCGGCGACGCCGGTGGAGTTGAAATGGTCGCGAGCGAATCCGGCGGTGCTGCCGAAGTCCCCTTTGTTCGCGTACACGGCGGAAATCTCGGTCGCTTTTCCTTCCGCATCGGAGTAGAGGGCCACGGAGTAGGGCATCGCTCCGAAAAGAAGGTAGTCTTTGGCGTATGCGGCGTAGAGCCGCCAGCTCCGGCCGTGCTTCGATTGCGATTCGGGGCGCAGTTTCAGATTTTTCGCGAGGTCTTCCGCCGTGCGTTCCGCGAAGGACTCGGCGTTGGCGAGCTCGTGCCCGGCGATTTCGTTCAGCCGTCTGGAATCATCTCCGGCGCGTTCGGCGGCTTCGGCGATGTAGGCCTGGTCCTCCGGGCTGAGCCTTTCCACGGCCAGCTCGAAAACCCGCCCGTCCTCGCGGCGCAGGGTCACCATGTTTCCCGACAGTCCCTCGAAACGGGCGTTGATGGCCTGCCCCTCGGTGCTGCGGAAGGAGCGAAGCTCTTCGGCGGCGCCCGCCGGGATTTGCAGGCACAAGGCCATGGCGGTGCACGAGATCAGAAAAGCGGGCTTTTTCATGAGGGTATGGGTTTGGCTGGGAGTTGTTACATCTTGAAATCCTCGCCGAGGTAATGTTTGCGCGCGAGAGGGTCGTTGACAAGCTCTTGGGAATCGCCCTCCAGGATGACGCGACCGTCGTGGATAAGAAACGCTCTGTCGGTGATCGTCAATGTCTCACGTACGGAATGATCGGTGATGAGGATGGACAATCCGTCGCGGTCGCGGAGTTCGCGGACGATCCGCTGGATGTCCTCGACGGCGATGGGGTCGATGCCGGCGAAGGGTTCGTCGAGCATCAGCAGGGTGGGCTCGGAGCAAAGCGAGCGGGCGATGGCGAGGCGGCGTTTTTCCCCGCCGGAGAGGGTGATCGCGACGGATTTGGACAGTTTCTCGATGCCGAAACGGGTGAGCAGCTCCTGGGCGCGGTCCCGGCGCTCGGACCGGCTCAGCCCGGGGCGGGTTTCGAGAATGGCGAGCAGGTTGTCGCGCACCGAGAGCTTGCGGAAGATCGATTCCTCCTGCGGAAGATAGCCGAGCCCGAGGCGGGCGCGGCGGTGCATCGGAAGATGGGAAATGTCATGATCGCCGGGCTGGTCCCGCCGGACGCCGGGTCGGTCTGCTTCGGCGGCCAT
>CAZVSA010000444.1:0-2320 GCA_964629955.1 uncultured Luteolibacter sp. | reverse complement strand
GACGCTGCCGCCGCGCGGCAGCGTCCATCCCATCAATTTCTCGACAGTGCAGGCGTATGCGACGTTGTTCGCCAGAGGCGCGAGATAATCCAGCCGGTCCGTGTAGGGCACGAACTGGTTGTAATGCATGTTTTCCGCGATTTTCTCGTCTCCCCGGTGGAGGAAACCCACATCGGGATCGGCGGAATGAATCACCTCGCCATCCAGCTCCAGAATCAACCGCAGAACGCCATGGGTCGCCGGATGGGAAGGGCCCATGTTGAGAACCATCCGCTCCCCCATCAAATCCGAGGTCTCCGCATCGTAACTCTCCACGGCGCGGGCCGCACGGGCATTCGTATCCGGGACGTCGATTTCGGTGGTCGTGCTCATTCCAGCGGTGCAGCGGCACCAAACACCCAAAGCGGGTGCATCCGCAAGGGGTTTGTGAAATTTTTCACAAGCCCCCCCGGCCATACCTTTCGCGGAACTGCCGGAGCAGATCGTCCACCCGGTCGGTTTCCTCCCGGGTCACTTCACGGAGCGGGGGCGGCTCCGTTTCGGAATCCTGCGGTTGGGGTTGAATTTCAACTTCTTTCGCGAATACCGGTTCCTCTTCAGCGGGTGTTTCATCCGTTCCCGCAGTTTCCGTTTCAGGTTCACCGCTAGGGAGTGGCGGACTTTCCATTTTCCCGGGTCCGGCAAACTCTTCCTCCCCTTCCCTTACGGTCTCTTCGGCGGCAGCCTCCGCGATCGGAGGAACGAATTCGGAAGCGGATTCCTGAAACGACGAAGTGGAAGCCTCCCTCCGCTCCAGCGCTTCCAGCCATGTCGCGGCCGCAGCCCGCAGCAGCCCGCGCGGGTGCGTCTCCGCTTTGTGCAAATCAATGTGATCGAGCACCTCCGCCCCCAATCCCGGCACGCGGGAATCCAGCAGACTGATGATTTCCGATTCCGTCAACGGCTCCAGCTCGATCACCACCTCGGACAACCGGTCCGCCAAACCGCCGCTCAATCTCGGCACGAAGGCGCTTTGCCAGATGTCCCGGTTCAGGGAAATCACCACGTCGAGCGATTCCACCGACTGGCGCAACGCCCCGAGAATCGCCGCGAACTTCAAGGCCGCCGACTCATCCGCGGAAAATCCCTCCAGCTCGTCCGCCACCAGAACCACCCGCACCAACAGCGCCAAAAGCCCCAGCAACGCCGCCAGCCTCTCCATCGCCACGCCTTCTCCCTGCTCCGCTCCCGAAACCGCCTCCCCCAGCGCCCGCACCCGTTCGGGATGATCCGCCGGAGTGACCGCGAAACGGAAAAGAACCTCCACCCAAAACGAAATTTCCCTGACAGGCAGCCCCGTCCGCTGGGAAAGTTCCAGACTCAGGCGCGGCCCCAGCACCTCGAAATTCTCCCTCGCCCAATGGGCCGTCACCGCGTTGGGATGATGGAAATCAAAGGTCTCGACGGGCCGGTTTCGCAATGCCGCGAGCGCTCCTTCACGGTCCTGGCACGGCACCTCCCCCGAACGCACGAGAGGCTGCAATGCGACCGCGAAGAGCCGGCGCACGATCAGATCCAGCACCGACAGCCCGGCCGATCCCGGCAACTGCCTGAGCAAACGCCGCAAAGCGTCATCCGTGATCGACGCCGCATCGATCCTGCTGCCCGACACCGCGTGCAGCGGGATGAACTCATGACCGGCGGCCAGTTTCTGCTGCACGCGAGTGAGCAGATGCGTTTTTCCGTGTCCGGCCCGCGGAGCCCTCAACAGAATGCAACGCCCCGCGCTTCCCACCGGCACCGACAGGGTTTCCCCCAGGGCGAGATAAGCCCTCCGGTTCACCACCTCCGTATGAGCCGTGGACGGTTTCCCGAAGGTTTCAAAAAGCATCTGAAACGGATGATCGCTTGCCATGGATGAAGTTGGTGATTCCTGAATCGGCGTGAGTTTGGGGAGCGCCGGACGCTTTCACAAGGGCGGAGGAAAAAAATCCGTGGCCGATCTCATTTTAGAAGGCGCCGGATTTCAATGGCGGCTCTTCTTCCAGTGCCAACGCGGCGGCGGGACGCCACCGCCACGGCCTGCGACGAGACGTCGCAGCCACGATCCAAAACGTGACCCTGAAAAAAATCCGTGGCCCGCACCCTCTCCCGGAGCGCCTCCTCTTCCGCAGGGCCGCGAAATCTTCCTGAAGATTTCACGCCTTCTTCATTCCCACGCGGATCACGTCTGCTAACGTCGCGCCGAATCAGGAACAACCGCACATGGAACACGCCACCGAATCGGAAGTCGCAGAAGCCGCCAAACATCTCCGCTCCCTCACCGGCGGCCTCAACGAGG
>CAZVSA010000443.1:0-2347 GCA_964629955.1 uncultured Luteolibacter sp. | reverse complement strand
CGGAGATCCGGAAGTAGTCGTTGAGCATGGTGTTCCGGTTCGACGAGTTTCCTTCGAGATCGTGGTTTCCGACCGCAAGCACATAGGGCAGCTTCCGGTCCAGCACCGAGAGGCTGGATTTCGCGCGCTCCCATTGTTCCTCGTTGTTGTTGTCAACGATGTCGCCGACGTGGAGCACCAGCTGGATGTTGTATCTGGAGCGGTGCTTGACGAGCCAGTTGGTGATTTCCGTGAACAAGGGGGCGTCCCTGGAGTTCCGGACATAATACTGGGTGTCGGGAAGCACGGCGATGGTCCACGATTGGCGGGACGGGCGCTCGTCCTTTGCAGACAAACCCGTGATCGGAAGAAACAGGCAGGCGGCGGCAAGCAGGGTGTTTTTGGGCAACTTCATGGTGAGTGGAATTCCGCGGTGATCCCGCACGGGTCCGGGTACTATGGGAAGCATTGTCCGGTTATCAAGCCGCAACCACCATCCGCCGCGATACGCGGCAGCCACTTGAAGAAGAGCCGCGCCTCCCACCCGCCACCCTGTGAATTCTCATCCGGATTCGGGCTTCCCTTCCTCCATGCGGGCCTGAATCCGGCCGATCGCCCATGCCGCGTGCTCCGCGATCAGCGGGTCGGGATCCTCCGCCGCGCGCTGCAAGGCGGGGAGATCATCGCCCGTTCCGGTGTTGCCCAACGCCACGCAGACGTTCCGCAGAAACCTCGGGCGCTTGATCCGCTTGACCGGGGATTTCGCGAAAAGCGCGCGGAATCCCTCGTCATCCAATTCCAGAAAATCGCGCAACCGCTTCGAGAAAACCGTCTCCCTCGCATGAAACGCGAGTTCCTCCGACATCACGGCAAACCGGTTCCAGGGGCAGGCGTCCAGACAATCGTCGCAGCCGTAGATGCGGTCGCCGATGGCTTCGCGGAATTCCTCCGGAATCGAGCCTTTGTGCTCGATCGTCAGGTAGGAAACGCAACGGCGCGCGTCCACCCGGCGCGGGGCGATGATCGCGCGGGTGGGGCAGGCGGTGATGCACGCGGTGCATTTCCCGCAATGATCGCCGAAGGGCGGGTCCGGCTCCGGGTCGAGCGTCGTCAGCAATTCCGCGAGGAAAAACCAGGTCCCCATCCCGCGGTGGATCTGCACGGTCGATTTTCCGTTCCAGCCGAGGCCCGCGTCGCTCGCGAAATCCCGCTCCAGCACCGGGCCGGTGTCCACGTAGTAGCGCTGGGTTCCGCCGAGTTCCTGAAGCCTCAGATCGAACTCCTTCAGACGTTTCACGATCAGATCGTGATAGTCCTCGTTCCACGCATAACGCGCCACACGATAGCCGCCCGCGCCTCCGGGGGGAAACGGACTACGGCCCGGATAGTAGTTGAGGGCGAGGCAGATGACCGCCCGGCACCCCGGAAGCACCTCCCGCGGATCGGTCCGCCGCTCCGGCGTGCGGGCCATCCATTCCATTTCCCCGTGCATCCCCTCCCCGATCCAATCGCGGAACACCTCCGCATGGCTCGCCACCTTCGCGGCGGCGATGCGGCAGTCGTCGAATCCCAGCTCCCGGGCGATGCGTTTGATTTCGCCGGACATTGTTTTCAAATGTGCCCGGTGAAAAAATAACGGGCGCTTTCCAGAATGCCGCTGGCGAGTTCATCGCAATCCAGCCCGGCGACATCCACCCTCAGGTGGGCCGTCTCCCGGTACCACGGTTTTCTCTCCTCCATCAGCGTCCGCACCCTTTCCGCCGGATCCACGGTGTGGAGCAGCGGCCGGTCCCGGTTTTTCCCCGTCCGTTCCAGAATGACTTCCACGGGGGCATGCAGCCACACCACGTATCCCAGCTTGCGGAGAAGCGGGCGGTTCCCTTCCCTCACAACGATCCCCCCGCCCGTGGAGATGATCCTGCGGTCCGCGGTCCGCTCCATCAGCTCTTCCAACAATGCGGTCTCCATGTCGCGGAAAGCCGCTTCCCCCTGCTGCGCGAAGATTTCCGTGATCGGTTTTCCGGCGCGTTGTTCGATCACCGAATCCATGTCCAGCAACGGATAACCGAGCCGCTTGTGCAGCACCCGGCCCACCGTCGATTTCCCGCTGCCCATGAACCCGATCAGAACGATGTTCCGGGGCGGGCTTTCTTCCAAGTTCATGCCGTGCAGCCTATCCTGCCCCGCGCCTCCGGAGAAACCGGAAAATCATGTTTCGCACCGCGGCGCTCCCGGAATCCGATAGGGCAAGGGGACACGGGCGTCCCCGCCGAAAGTGTTCCGGGAATCGTGGCGGCAACGCCGGAAGCGGGCTTTCCGGTAGGGACGGACCGCCGGGCCGTCCCACTTTTTCCCGATCCGCCATGGA
>CAZVSA010000442.1:0-2352 GCA_964629955.1 uncultured Luteolibacter sp. | reverse complement strand
CCCGCTTCACCGCCCCCGCCTCCCAATGCCCCGCCATCGATCCCGATTGGCAGAATCCCGAAGGCGTCCCCATCGACGGCATCGTCTTCGGCGGCCGCCGCGCCACCACCATGCCGCTCGTCTATCAGGCGTTCAACTGGAGCCACGGCATCTACGTCGGGGCGACCATGGGCTCGGAAATGACCGCCGCCGCCGCCGGTGTCATCGGCAGGGTCCGCCGCGATCCCATGGCCATGCTCCCCTTCACCGGCTACAACATGGGAGCCTACTTCGGCCATTGGCTGGAAATGCGCCGCTACCTCACGAACCTCCCCCGCTTCTTTCACGTCAACTGGTTCCGCAAGGACGAGGACGGCAAGTTCCTCTGGCCCGGGTTCGGCGAAAACATGCGCGTCCTGGAATGGATCGTGAAACGCTGCCACGGCGCCACCGCCGGCTACGAAACCCAGATCGGCTGGATTCCCTCCTTCGAGGATTTCAACACCGAAGGACTGGAGAACTTCGACAACGCCGCCTTCGACAGGGTCATGAAATTCGACCGCACCGAGTGGAAGACCGAACTCGTCAGCCAGAGCGAACTCTTCATCGACCTCTACGACCACCTCCCCAAGGAACTCGTCTTCCAGCGCGAACTTCTCGCCGCCCGCCTTGCTTGATACCAAATTTCAGAGATAAGGTGACTTTTTGAGACTTTCGGTTTCAAAGCCACGGATTTCACGGATGCATGGAAAATCCGTATCATCCGTGAAATCCGTGGTCCTCCTCTTCATTGCGAAAAGTCCGATGGATTCATGGAGCTGGCATGACCCGAATGGCAGCCGACCGATTTCGGATGCCGGAAATCCCGGGGTCTAGGGATGCATTTTGTTCCGGGCGGCGCGGCCTCCATTCCGGCGGGCACGTTTGAGCTCCCCGACATACTGTCTGTGGGCAAGCCGCTCTCCTGGCAAATGACCGATCGACGCGGACTGAATCCTCGCCACGCTGGTTTGAACTTCCTCCCGGGTCAGGACAGGCTGTTTCATGGCCGTGATGCTTTTGATGAGCCGGGCTTGCAGCACGCCCGGGATGGGCCCGTCCCGCAGTTCCGCATTTCCCGCCATCCAGACCAGATTGCGAAAGACGGCCGCCGGAAGATCCAGGAGATCCGCCAGAGCCAGAATATGGCCCCGGTTTTGCCGCAGTGGATTCGGGCGGGATTTTCGATTGCCGGACTTGTAGTTCAACGACCATCTGGCCCGTTCCACTCCGCCAAAGACTCTACAATCGTTCCAGGTCTTCGTCTCAATGACGATGATTCCGTAACGGGAGATCACGATATGATCAATTTCCGTCGTGCCGCCATCCGTCTTCCGCAGCAGAACATCGTGAAAGCTCCGATAGGCAAACGGGTTCAGCAGCAGCCGCAGCCGCCATTTCACCCCGGCTTCCGCCCTCTTCGCCAATCCGCGCCTGTCCTGCAGCCGGTTCGCTGATCCCGAAAAGACATTCTTCCGTCGCAACCATTTTGCAATCGCCCGCATCGCCCCCGATTTTTTACCGGTGTCCGGCGCCGACTGCCAGAAATTTGCTTTTTGGCGCACGGTCTTGCAGACCCCGAAAGTGACGTGAATGGGGGCGCATGTTGCTTCCCCATCACTGACGGACCGTTTCCGGTCCGCGGTTTTTCCCGCCATCGGGAAGCCGGGCAAAATGCCCGGCCCACGCGGCACGGGCGTTCCGCCAAAAGTGTTCCGGGAATGATTCCAACTCGTGAGCCCGTTCAAGGGCAGGGCGGATGAGCCGCCCCGCGTCTTCCGGCAGGTAGGGCGTGACCGCCGGGCGCGCCGTGACTCTCTCTCCGCAGCGGGTGGGGCTGTATTTGGGGGAGAAAGCGGAAGGACGGGACGGATGCCATACCAATCGGGAAAAAGTGGGACGGCCCGGCGGTCCATCCCTACCGATCAACCCGCCTCCGGCGTTGCCGCCGCGATTCCCGGAACTCTTTTGGTGTTCCGTCCGCCGCCCATCATGAGCAGGCGGCGCGTCCTGAAAACCTATCCGCAAGCACCTGCATCAGCAGGATGATTTGTCCGTCCCCTTGTCATGATGGTTTTACTATTGTTCACCTGCCACAGGCATCATCCTCCAATGGCAGGTTTCTTCTGTATCCAACGCAACACACCGGTAGCCGCCGCAACCAGAAACGCGGCCAACCCCGCCCACCATGCCCAATGCGTCCCTTGGGTGCTTTCATCGGTTTTTTCCGGCTCCGCCTCATCCACAATCCTGATTTCCGCGGGAAGATCATTCGGTGGTTCACTCACTTCCGCCACCGGTTCGGGTTCCGTCTCTGTTCCGGGATCGGGCGTG
>CAZVSA010000441.1:0-2395 GCA_964629955.1 uncultured Luteolibacter sp. | reverse complement strand
GCGCGATCTTTCCCCGTATGATGGAGATTGCCGTGTTGGCGTCAAGCAGCGGCTCGGGATTTCGGCGGCGGAACTTCGATTCCTGCTGCGGGAAAGCCGGGATTGCCACGGGAAGGCGGCTTGGACAAGCTGGGAAGTCGTCTGTGGCATCGAATGAATTGAGCATATGAAAATCCTGGTCGCATTGCTGGTTTCCCTGGGTGGTGTGGTGTCGGCGGAAGTTACGGAGGGGGTGCTGGGCGAATCGAAGTATTTGGTCGCCGCGCCGGAAGAATGGCAGGGCAAGGTGGCGCTGCTCGCTCATGGCTTCCGCCCGGAGTCTCATCCCTTGTCCGCGGGGTTCGAGGTGAACGGGCAATTTTCCACCGCGCTTCTCGAACAGGGTTGGTGCATCGCTTCGACCAGTTACCGGCGGAATGGCTGGATTGTGGAGGATGCGATCTCCGACCTGAAGGAGCTGCGCGATCATGTGTCCAGGGAACATGGCGAGGTGAAGCGCTGCCTGGTGATTGGAAACTCCATGGGAGGGTTGATCGCAACGCTCATTGCCGAGGGGGCGCTGGAGGGGGTGGACGGTGTTGTGGCGGTGGGGGCATATCTTGGAAACGAGGAGAGGAACGCCCCTCACGCGCTGCTCTCCTACCAGCCGAAGGTGCCTCTGCTTTTCCTGACGAATGAAACCGAACTCGATCATCCGGTGGAATATCGGGAAAAAGCCGGGAACGGGTTCACCGCACTGTGGGAAGTGAAACGCCCCGGCCACTGCAATGTTTCCGATAGGGAGCGCCTGAATGCCCTGCTGGCAATTGACGCGTGGGTCTCCGGCGATCCACCTGGGAAGAATCAGGACGGAACCGTCCTGCCGCCGGAGCGGGAAAGCACCGCCAGGGTTTCCGGGAACGCCCGGGAGGGAAAAACCTCCCATGTATCGGAACCGTGGGGGAATCTTCTCACGACCTTTGTCGCCGCAGATCTGGATGCTCTCGATCTGGAAGCGGGCGATCCCTTGCTGGTCAAGCGGGGCGATGCGGTTTTGGAGGCAACCATTTGTGGATACCGGGACGATGTTCCGCGGGGGAAAGCAGCGGCCTACATCACCTCCGACGGATGGCTGGCCATTGCGGTGAACGGAGGAAACGCGGCCCGGGAACTTGAAGGGATCGGCGCTGGCGATGAATTGAAGATCTCTGCCAAACCCGGAAAAACGGAGTGAACGATAGGGGAAAACTCCGTTTTCCGAGGGCGGTGGTTGCCTTCCGCTTGATGGGCGTCTGAGCCGGTGTTTCACTGCGCTTCCTGTGCCGGAGCTTCCCCGGTGCTGCGGCTCCCATGGACAAACGCCTTTCGGACGAGCAACTGCTGTTGATGAACCTGTCCCTCGGCGTTGCCGCCGGGTTGCTGGTGGTGAAGGTGGCGGCGGCGGTGCTCACGGGTTCCTCGGCGATTTACTCGGATGCGGCGGAATCGATCACCCATCTGCTTGCCGTTGGTTTCGCGGCCTGGGCGTTGCGGCTGTCCCACAAGCCGCCCGACGAGACCCATCACTTCGGCCATGACAAGGTTTCCTTTTTTTCGTCCGGGTTCGAGGGGGCGATGATCTGCGCCGCGGGCCTGCTCGTGGGTTTCGACGCGGTGCGCAATGCCATTTCGGGAAATCCCATCGAGAGGATGGGCCTTGGGATGATTCTCACCGGGGCGGCGGCTCTGGTAAACCTGTTCCTCGGGCTGGCGCTCGTCCGGGTGGGGAAAAAGCGCCATTCCACCGTTTTGCGGGCGAATGGAGAACACGTGCTGGCGGATGTTTGGACGAGTCTGGCGGTGCTGCTCGCGCTGGTGCTGATTCAATTCACCGGCTGGCGCGGCTGGGATCCGCTTTGCGCGGGGATCGCGGCGGTCAAGCTGCTGTGGTCGGGAGGAAGGCTGATGCGCGGCAGCTTCGGAGGGTTGATGGATGAGGCCGATCCGGAGATCGAGAGACGGCTTCATGTGCGTTTGGGAGAGCTGACGGCGGCCAGGGATCTTTCCTATCACAACTTCCGCCACCGTCATTCGGGGAGAACCCACTGGGTGGAGTTTCATCTGGTTTTCCCGGATGAAATGAACATCAGGGATGCCCATGCGATCGGCACGGACATCGAAGCGGAAATTTCCTCGATGCTGGAGCCCGACTGCCGGGTGATCACCCATTTCGAGCCACGGTCGGAGGAACACCGGGAGGAGGATTGGGAGATGAGATAGGAGGTCGGCGTCCTCTGGCCTGCATTTCTCACGGAGGGGTTCTCCTGCACTTCCGTCGGTTTTGCAAAGCAATCATTGGATGCGGATCCATGGCCCGAAAAACCGCTGACAAGCTGTTTTCTCTTCCGGGTTTGGAACGCCGGGGTTCATGGCGGAG
>CAZVSA010000440.1:494-2449 GCA_964629955.1 uncultured Luteolibacter sp. | reverse complement strand
TCCTCGAAACCAGCGAACTCGAAACCTACGATCACATCCGCGCCGCCAGCTTCCTCGCCATGCGCGCCATCCGCCCCGGAGATTTCATCAAGACCTCCACCGGAAAAACCTCCTCCAACGCCACCCTCGGCAACCAGCAGGTCATGCTCGAAGCCATCCGCGACCACTACCTCGCCACCGGCATCGAAATCGCCATGAAACCCGCCGGCGGCATCCGCACCGCAAAGCAGGCCCTCCACTTCCTCGTCGCCGTCAAGGAAACCCTCGGCGACGCCTGGCTCTCCAACACCCGCTACCGCTTCGGCGCATCCGCCCTCCTCAACGACCTCCTCCGCCAGTTGCTCAAAGAAAAAACCGGAAGATACCAGGCCCCCTACACCTTCAGCGAAGACAGCTCCGGCTATTGACCCATGGAAACCCCCGCCAAAGACCGCTCGCACTGGCCCCAGGCGAAACTGTCGTCATTCGACGAAGTCCGCGCCTACCGCATCCGCCAATGGCAGGACGCGGGATGCGCCGCGAGACTAACCGCCACATGGGAACTCGTTTACGACTACTGGGTCGGCATGAAAAAAATGAACCCCGATGAACTCCGACTTCAAAGATCTGCTACGCATATTCTCCGAAGAGAACGTTGAATACCTGATTGTGGGAGCCTATGCTGTGATCCACTACACACAGCCCCGCTACACCAAGGATATCGACCTCTGGATCAAGCCTTCGGAAGAAAACTCCTGGCGGGTGGCGCGCGCCTTCGCCCGTTTCGGACTTCCATTGATCGAAGTCACCCGGGAAGATTTCGCCCACGAGGGCTTGCAATATGTCGTAGGCGTTTCCCCCTGCCAGATCGACTTTCTCACCTCCCTGCCCGGTCCGTTCGATTTCGACACGGCGTGGAAAACCCACTCCACCGGAGAAACCGATGGATTCCCCGTGCATTTCCTCGGAAAAGCCGACCTCATCATCGCCAAACAAACCGCCGGACGCCTTCAGGATCTCGCCGACATCGAAGAACTTCACCGCGCCGACTGAACCTCTCCCACCCATCACCCGGCACTCCATTCCCCATGCCCGCCAAACCGAAAACCAACCCCGCCCGCGAACTTCTCTTCGGCGACCTCTGGGAATACGATCCCGCCCCCGAATCCGCGAATCCTCACATCGATCCGCGCTACGGCCACTTCATCAACGGAAAGTTCACCGCGCCCAAATCCAGGAAATACTTCGATTCCATCTCCCCGCGGAACGAGGAAAAGCTCTCCGAGATCGCCCTCGGCAACGCGGCCGACGTCGATGCCGCCTATCAGTCCGCCGCCGCCGCCTTTCCCTCCTGGTCCAGACTCCCCGGCGCGGAACGCGGAAAATACCTCTTCCGCATCGCCCGCCTCCTCCAGGACCGCGCCCGCGAATTCGCCGTCGCCGAAACCCTCGACGGAGGAAAACCCATCAAGGAATCGCGCGATTTCGATCTCCCCATGGCCGCCGCCCACTTTTTCTATCACGCGGGCTGGGCGGACAAATTGAGCTACGCCGCCCCCGGCCGCACGCTCGCCCCGCTGGGAGTCATCGGCCAGGTCATCCCCTGGAATTTCCCGCTCCTCATGCTCGCGTGGAAAATCGCCCCCGCCCTTGCTACGGGAAACACCGTAGTTCTCAAACCCGCCGAAACCACATCCATCACCGCCCTCAAATTCGCCACCATCCTCAACGACGCCGGCCTGCCCCCCGGCGTCGTCAACATCGTCACCGGAGCCCGTGAAACCGGCGCCGCCGTCGTCACCCACCCCGCCGCCTCGAAGATCGCCTTCACCGGTTCCACCGCCACCGGCAAATGGATCCAACACGCCCTCGCGGGCACCGGCAAAAAACTCACCCTCGAACTCGGAGGCAAAGCCGCCAACATCGTCTTCGACGACGCCCCCCTCGATCAGGCCGTCGAAGGCATCGTCAACGGC
>CAZVSA010000440.1:0-484 GCA_964629955.1 uncultured Luteolibacter sp. | reverse complement strand
TTCAACCAGGGCCACGTCTGCTGCGCCGGCTCCCGCCTCCTCGTCCAGGAATCCGTCGCCGATACCATCCTGAAGAAACTCAAAATCCGCCTGCAAACCCTCCGCACCGGCGACCCCCTCGACAAAAACACCGACATCGGCGCCATTAACTCCAAAGCCCAGCTCGACAAAATCCAATCCCTCGTCCAATCCGGCATCGACGAAGGCGCGCAGCTTCACCAACCCGCCTGCCAGCTCCCCAAAAAAGGCTTCTACTTCCCGCCCACCCTCTTCAGCGGAGTCACCCAGTCCCAGCGCATCGCCAACGAGGAAATTTTCGGCCCCGTCCTCTCCATCCTCACCTTCCGCACCCCCGCGGAAGCCATCGAGAAAGCCAACAACACCCCCTACGGCCTCAGCGCCGGCATCTGGACCGACAAAGGCAGCAAAATCCTCAAAATAGCCTCCCAACTCAAAGCCGGAGTCGTCTGGGCGAACACCTTCA
>CAZVSA010000439.1:0-2466 GCA_964629955.1 uncultured Luteolibacter sp. | reverse complement strand
TAAACGATGTGCCCGAACAGGTGTAAACCATGTGCCCGGTCTTTACACGGCGGTCTCGCCCTACCTGCAGGAATCATTCCCGGAATACTTTTGGCGGAATGCCCGGGCCACTTTTCTGAAAACCGGATTCTTTACTTCGCCGCGGCGACCACGGCGTCCTTCGTCATCCCCAGCTCCTTCATCACCACATCGCCCGGGGCGCTGATGCCAAAGCGGTCGATGCCCAGCACCTTGCCTTCGGTGCCGACATATTTCCACCACAGCCCGCTCACACCGGCTTCGATGGCGATGCGTTTGGTCACGGATTTCGGCAGCACGCTTTCCTTGTATTCCGCGCTCTGACGGTCGAAACGCTCCAGGCAAGGCATCGAAACAACGCGCACGCCATCTCTCAGTTCCGCAGCCGCGTCGATCGCGTGCTGAAGCTCCGAGCCGGTTGCGAGCAGGATCGTGTGCAATGTGCCCTTCTCCTTCACGGCGACATAGCCGCCGCGAAACACCCCATCGCGGCGCTCATCCGCGGAAATGCCACCGATCAGCGGAATCGCCTGGCGGGAAAGAATCAACGCGGTCGGACCGTCCGTGCGATGCATGGCGGAGATGAACGCACCGGCGGTTTCCTCCGCGTCTCCGGGACGAATCACGTCCAGGTTCGGGATCAGGCGCAATCCGCTCACCGTTTCCACCGGCTGGTGCGTCGGCCCGTCTTCTCCAACCCCCACGGAGTCGTGCGTGAGAATGTAGGTCACCGGCAATCCGGCCAGAGCGGCCAGACGGATCGAACCCCGCATGTAGTCCGCGAACACCAGGAAGGTCGCACCGCTCGCGCGGAAAATCCCGTCATAGGCGATGCCGTTGCAGATCGCACCCATCCCGTGCTCGCGGATGCCGAACCAGATGTTCCGGCCCAACGGATTGTCCTTCGAGAAATCCCCGCCGTCCTTGATGTAATTCTTGGTAGAGCCGAAGAGATCCGCGCTGCCGGTCAGCAACTGCGGAATCTCCTTCGCCACGGCATTGATCACCGTGCCGCCCGCCGAACGGGTCGCATCCTTGTAATCGGCGGCGAACTCCGGAATGGCAGCGCTCAGATCCACCGGCACCGAATTCGCGACACTCTCCGTCAGCTCCTTCGCCAGCTCCGGATTTGCGGCGGCCCAAGCATCATACGTCGCCTGCCAGGCATCGAACGTTTCCTGGGAAGCCTTCCTCCGCTCCGCGAAAAATTCCCGGGTTTCCGTGGAAACGGAAAACGTCTCCCCCGCCGGAAGCCCGAGACCGGCCCGCGCGGAGTCCACGAACTTCGCCCCTCCCTCACCGTGCCCCTTCGCCGTGCCGGCGACTTCGGGAATGCCTTTCCCAATCACCGTCTTCGCGATGATCACCTTCGGGCGGCCGTTGCGGTTGCCGCGGGCTTTCTCCAATGCCGCCGCGATGGCCTGCAAATCGTGCCCGTCGATTTTCTCCACATCCCATCCCTGGGACAGAAAGTATTTCTCCGCGTCCTCGCTCTGCGTGACCTCCGCCATCGCGTCGAGAGTGACCTCGTTCGAGTCATAGATCAGCGTCAGGTTGTCCAAGCCGTTGTGCCCCGCGAAGGCGATGCACTCCTTCGCGACACCTTCCTGAAGGCAGCCGTCGCCGAGAAGCGCAACCACCTGATGATCGAAAATCACGTGCTCCGCCGTGTTGTAGCGGGCCGCCGCGCGCTTCCCGGAAACCGCGTATCCCACCGCATTGCCCACGCCCTGGCCGAGAGGCCCCGTGGTCGCCTCCACTCCGGGGGTTTCGTGGAATTCCGGATGACCCGGGGTGATCGAGTGCAGCTTGCGGAAGCTCTTCACCTCCTCCAGCGACACCCCGTATCCCGCGAGGTGCAGCCAGCCGTAAAGGAACATGGAACCGTGCCCCGCCGACAAAATGAAGCGGTCGCGGTTCAGCCACTTCGGAGCCTCCGGATGATAGCGGAGCGATTCTCCGAAAAGCACGGCCCCGATCTCCGCGCATCCGAGCGGCAGCCCGAGGTGGCCGGAGGAACAGGCGTGGACGGCATCCATGGCCAGGCCACGGGCTTCATTGGCAGCTTGAGCGAGCAAAGTCGTATTCATGGGAAAGGTCGCCACCCGGTTTCCGGCGGCGGGGAGCGGCAAGACTAGGAATCCTCCCCCTCTTGACAAGCCGCCATTCCGGCAGGTGCGCGGCACAAATTTTTTCCCCGCCGGAGAACCATCGCTCCGGAAGGAGGGGCAGGCATTTCAACCGAAAAAGGGAGCGCGGGCATCCTGCCAAAAGTATTCCTGGAATCGCGGCGGCAACGCCGGAGGCGGGTTTGCCGGTAGGGACGGACCGCCGGGCCATCCCACTTTTTCCCGATCCGCCATGGATCACGCTCCAATCATTTCCGCTTCCCTGCCGATGGAAGCCCCACCCGCCGCGGAGAGAGAGTCACGGCGCGCCCGGCGGTCT
>CAZVSA010000438.1:342-2471 GCA_964629955.1 uncultured Luteolibacter sp. | reverse complement strand
CTGCGCGAAGTTCGCCCGGTTGGAAGCGAACACCCCGAGCAGCTTTTCCGACGGGATCGTGATGTCCCGGCCCTGCACGTCTTTTCCCGTGAGGCGCGACTCCTCCAGTTTTCCGCGGATCGCGGAGGCCTCCGCCTGCAAGCGGTTGAAATTCTCCTGCAATTCCGCCCTCCTCGAAGCGGCCACCGCCGGGTCCACGCGATTCCCCCTCTCCGCCCGCGACAGCGCCTCCATCTCCCGGCTCACCGCGCCGATCCGCTTCCGCTCGATCTCCAGCAGCGCCTTCCTCGCGCTCTTCGCTTCGGCGATCACACGGTTCAGCTCCTTCCCGAAACGATCCTCCCCGGCGGCGATGCTTTCCCCCCCGGTCTCCAGCGCCACCGGCTCCATGATCGCCGGGCCGAACTCCGTCCGCTCCACCAGCAGCAACGACTCCAAACGCGTCGTGCTGACGATGTCCGAGCGGTCGATGAACTTGAACGTCTCGCCCGAAAGATCCCTGTTTCCACGGAAAATCTGGATCTCCTCATGCATTTCGCCCTCCAGATCGCGGCGCTCGGTTTCCCGCGTCACCACGCCGGCGATCCTCTCGATCACCTCGCCGTTCCTCACCTCCATCACCTCGATCCGCCGGGGCCAGAACGACGCCGCCCCCTTCACCATGATCAGCAGCAGCAGGCCGAGCGCCATCGTCACCCCGATCGCCAGACCGGCGGCGGTCAGCCACACCCACGGCTCGCCCTTGCGCGAACGGCCGGTGGTCGAGAACGAAGTCTTGTTTGGAATTTCTTCGGGCGGCATGGACTCAGACAATCTTGTTTCGTTCGCGCAGCCGCTGCCGGAGCACCTCGGCGATCGTGTTCATCACGAAAGTCATCGCGAAAAGCACCACCGCCCCGAGAAACAACGTGCGGTAGTGCGTCGATCCCTCCGGAGCTTCCGGCAGCTCCACGGCGATGTTCGCGGACAGCGTCCGCATGCCGTTGAAAACGTTCCACTCCATCACCGGCGTATTTCCCGTGGCCATCACCATGATCATCGTCTCCCCCACCGCACGGCCGAACCCGATCATCAGCGCGGAAAAAATCCCGGACGAAGCGATCGGCAGCATCACCGTCCACACCACCTGCCAGCGGTTCGCCCCGAGCGCGGACGCGGCGGCTGTCAGGGACTTGGGCACATTGGAAAGCGCGTCCTCCGCGATGGTGAAGATCACCGGAATCACCGCGAAGCCCATCATGAAACCCAGCACCAGCGAGTTCCTCTGCTCGTAGGGAGTGCCCGTCGCATGCGGCCACCACAGGCGGAAATCCGCGATCTCCCGCCCCGTCGCCGGATCGTGATAGACGAAAAGCAGCTTCTCCAACACCGGCCCCAGACTCCACGAAATCCACGCGGCAAGCGCGAGGAAGGGCAGCACCATCATCCACTCCCGCCCGCCCTCGAAACGATTGCGGATCTGGATCGGCAACCGGCACCAGCCGTATCCCACCAACAGCGCCGTCAACGGCACGGAAAAAACCAGAAGCAGCACCGAAGGCACCCTGTCCTCCAGAATCGGCGCCAGCCACAAACCCGCGAGAAAGCCCAGCACCACCGAAGGCAGCGAGGACATGATCTCCATCGCCGGTTTCACCACCCGTTTCACGCTCAGCGGAAGAAACGCCGCGGAAAACAACGCCGCCAGCAATGCCACCGGCACCGAGAACAACAACGCGTAGAGCGTCCCCTTCAACGACCCGAAAATCAGAGGCACCAGCGAAAGCTTCGGCTCGAAATCATCCGTCCCGCCCGTCGATTGCCACTGATAGACCGGCTCCGATCCCCCTTCGTACCACACCTTTCCGAAAAACGCCCTCCAGCCCGCATCCGGATGATGATCGTGCACCGAATAGCGGCGCGCGCTGCCATCCGCCGCCGCCACGAAGAAATGCTCCCCCTTCGCATCCAGCACCGCGCTCACCGGATCGATCTCCGCCTCACCGTCCCAGCGGACCTCGCCCGACGTGCTGTGGCGGATCGAAAGGTGCCGCCCCGCCCCGGTGAGAAAGCTCCTGTTCCTCTGGCTTGCCGTAAAAAGAACATTTCCTTCGCCCACCTTCGGAAACTTCTTCGTCTCGCCGAACAGA
>CAZVSA010000438.1:0-320 GCA_964629955.1 uncultured Luteolibacter sp. | reverse complement strand
TCCCTCTTTCCGGAACAGGCTCCACTGCTCCTGCTGCCCGTCCGCCCCCGTGATCACCACCGACACCCCGCCGAAAAGAAAATCCAACTGCCTCGGCGGCACGCCATCGAAAGGCCGGAACACCTGCCGTTTGGAAACCCCTTCCGCGCCCGCCTGGAAATACACCACATCCCCGTTCCCGCAGCCCACCAGCACCATCGTGCCGTTCGCCGAGGCCCGCACCAATCTGGCCTCCGATGCCAGCTCCCCCGAAATCTCCGTTTCCCCCTCCAGCGTCAGCCGCCCCCCGCCGATCAATCCCCGCCGCATGCCCAGCCGCA
>CAZVSA010000437.1:0-2472 GCA_964629955.1 uncultured Luteolibacter sp. | reverse complement strand
CGCCGAGGATCCCCTCAGCGCGGTGGCGGAAGGAACGGGCAAAGCGCTTCAGGAACTCTCCCTCCTGAAACGCGTCACCAACTCCGACCGCTAAGCGGGTGCCAGGCCCCTTCCGGCCATGAAGCCGCTCAACCTCATCGCCCTTCTCCTCTTCCTCGCCGGAGCGGTGTGGGCGCTCACCCGCAGCGAAAGCGCCGTGAGGGACATCCAGGTGCTCTACTTCCGCGCCATGTCCCCCTTCCTCAAATCCGGTTCCCATCTGGAAACCAAAGCCCGGAACCTCTTCCAGGAAACCCGCCACTCCAAGGAACTCGAAACCGAAATTTCCGCCATCCGCGGCGAGCTGGGACGCCTCCGGATCATCGAATCCCGCTACCGCGATCTCGAACGGGAAAACGCCCAGCTCCGCCACGCCCTCGATTTCAAAAAAACCACCCATTTCGATGTCGTGGCCGCACAGGTCGTCCGCCGCCACCCCTCCAGCTGGTGGCAGACCGTCGAGATCGACGCCGGCCAGAACAACGGAGTCGGCGTCCAATACTCCGTTCTTTCCAACGAAGGCCTCGTTGGAAAAATCAACCGTGTGGGCGACGAGGACTCCTCCGTCCTCCTGCTGACGGACGAGAGCTGTCTGGTGTCCGCCCGCGTCGAAGGCACTCCGGAAGTGGGCATCCTCAGCGGCCAGCGCGGCCAGTTCGAGGGCACCCCCCTCCTGCGCCTCCAATATTTGTCAAAGGACGCCTCGCTCCGCCCGGGCCAGCGCGTTTTCACCACCGGGCGGGGAGGAATCTTCCAGCCCAACATCCTTCTGGGAACCATTGAGTCCGTCGAAAAAGGCGCTCAAAACTCCGAAGCCCTTGTCCGCCCGTCGGTCAACTTCGCGGATCTCGGAACGGTGTTCGTCGTCATCACACGCGAGCCAGACCCACCGTGATCCGCTATTCGCTCATCACCATCCTGCTGCTGCTGGCCGCGTTCATCGTCCAGCAGTTCCTTCCCGCGTTCACGGGGCTCCATCACTCGCGGATTTATCTGGTCCAGCTCGTCTTCCTCTGCGCCGCCGTAACCGTGGGCGCCCCCACCATGCTCACCCTCGCCTTCATCGGCGGGCTTCTCTGGGACGCACAGAACGTTCTCGGCTCCCACGGAGGGGATCCGGAAATCTACAACCAGCCGGTCGAATCCCTGCGCTTCGGCTACTCCATCATTCTTTTCGGCGCGATGGGGCTCCTGATGCACGGCATCCAGCCCCTTTTCAAACAGGGAAAATGGCAGTTCTCCGCGCTCCTCAGCGGCATCGCCATCTTCCTCTATCTCTCCGCGGAATACATGCTCATCACCTTCGTCCGGGGAGGGCTGATCCTCACCTCCGCCACCATGAAGCAGATGGCCTGGACCTCCCTGTTCACCATGTTGTTCTCCCCGCTCATTTTCTGGCTGCTTTTCCGGATTGCAAAAGCCTGCAATCATTCCATCAATCCCGAAGCTGCGAAAAAACGGCGTCGAACCTTCTGACCCGCCATGGAACCACGCTACCGTCTCCGTCTCTACCTTCTCACCGCCCTCATTCTCGTGGGCTTCGGCGCGCTGCTCACCCGTCTCCACGAATTCCAGATCGAGCGGCGCGACGAATTCCTCCAGCTCGTCCCCGGAAACTGGACCGTCACGGTCCGCGAACCCGGCATCCGCGGCGAGATCACCGACCGCAACGGCATCCTCCTCGCCCGGAACCTCCGCAACTACGAAGTCTCCTTCAATCTGGAGGAAATCCACCACGCCTACCGCGCCCAGCATGCCGAGGAACCTACCGTCGAACGCGTGGCCAGCCGCAGGGGAATACCCCGCAAGGTGGTCGAGAACGACATCGTCGCCATCGTCAACGACAGCATCATCAACGTACTCAGGAAACCGCCTCTCGAACTCGCCTCAAACGAACCCACCCGCGGGATGCGCAGCCACTACAACACCCACGGCGGACTCGTTCCCTTCACCTACCGCTCCGATCTCACCTACGAGGAATTCGCGAAGTTCGCGGAGAACAACCTGAGCCTCCCCGGCGTCTACCTCAGCACCCGGCCCCAGCGCGAATACCCCTACGGCACCCTCGCCAGCCACGTCCTCGGCTACCTCAAGGGATGGGAAAAAGGTGACATTCCCGAAGCCGCCGCCCGGCGCTTCAACCACTACATCGGCGAGGAAAAAGGCATCGCCGGAGTCGAGGCCACCATGGACGAATACCTCCGCGGCCCCGAAGGCCAGCGCACCATCCTCAAGGACGAAAAAAGCCGCACCATCGGCCTCGTGGACATCATTTCCCCGGGAGTCGGCGCCAGGGTCGAACTCACCATCGACGCCCGCATCCAATACCTGTTGGAGAACACCCTCCGCCGCGTCGGCCGTGGCGCGGGAGTCATCATGGACGTCAACACCGGCGAGGTCCTCGCCATGGCATCCGTCCCCGATTACAACCCC
>CAZVSA010000436.1:0-2566 GCA_964629955.1 uncultured Luteolibacter sp. | reverse complement strand
CGTAGTCTGGTCGATGTAGGCGATGATCGTCGGGATGGCGGCTTCCAGCACCTTCGCCACTTCCTCGTACGCGGCACGGCCCATGCCGATGGGATCGGGCACATCCGCTCCGGAGCCTTGGCCGGGGATGTCGGCGAATTCGCAGGTGAGGTAGAATTTGTCGGAATATTGGGGAAATCCCGCCTCCAGAGCGGCGAGGTGGCCGCGGGTGAGGGCGAAGACATGAGTGGCCGCGGCGACCAGTTTTTCCGAAACCGGCCGGCTGGCGAAGCCCGGCAGGGCAAGCCCCCGGTCGCGCAGGACGGCCTCCGTCTCCCGGCTGGCGGCGCCGCCCTTCCCGGCAGCCACACCCGCGGAGCCGACCTCGTAGTCGTCCCGGCCTGCGACCGCCGCGCGGAAGAGCGCTT
Organism: uncultured Luteolibacter sp.; assembly: GCA_964629955.1. GTDB lineage: Bacteria > Verrucomicrobiota > Verrucomicrobiia > Verrucomicrobiales > Akkermansiaceae > Luteolibacter. The sequence goes on along the minus strand of CAZVSA010000436.1, from coordinate 2,159 downwards.
CCGCCATCGGGCTGCGGCAGGTGTTTCCGGTGCAAACGAAGAGAACGTGCTTGGGGGCGGACATCGGGCGAAGAATGCCCGGCCTCCGTTCCCTCGTCAAATCGCAATGGTCCCGCTTCGCTTGAGAGGTGAGAGTCCGGAGCCAAGAGCCAGGAGAAGAGGAAAAGTTGGCGCTCCGGCGTTGGGAAAAAGTGCCGGGCGATCCGCGGAAGACTCTGAATTCTTCCACTTTGATGTTCGATGTTGGACGTTCGATGTTCGATGTTCCATATTCAATCGTGGAGGAGGAACTCGGTCAGATCGGGGAGAAATTGCGTGGAGCCCGTGAGGCTGCCGGGCTGACCATTGATGACGTGGTGCACCAGGCTCATTTTCCCAGATCGGTTGTCGAGGCTCTGGAGGCGGACGATTTTTCCGTATTCTCCAGCCCCACCTACGCGAAGAGTTTCCTCTCCCAGTACAGCGGATTTCTCGGAGTGGATGCGCGCCCCTGGCTGGACGCCCTTGCCCCCGTGATGTTCGTGGGGAGCGGGGAAACGCTCGGGTCGTTGATCGACAGCAGGTTCATCCCGGTGGAGGGCGCGCCGAAACGGGAGTCCGGCAATTTCCTCTCCGCGGTGCTGTTGTTGCTGCTCTCCGGGGCTTTGGTTTTTGCGGGGGTCAAAGGCTATCGGTTTCTCGACATGAAACTTGCCGAAATGGAAGCAGGGGAAAAAGAGATCCCGCCCCCGGTGGCGGAGAAAACGGAGACTCCCCCTGAGACGGAGGAGCAGGAGCTTCCGGATCCCGGAACTCCCGATGAAGAGCTGGCACTCCCTCCGCCCCGGGCGATCATCGTCCGGGACTGAAGAGGGAGGCGTGTTGTTCAGCGTTGGTTGAGGCGGAGAACGGGCGGGATCGCCTCGTTCCATGCGTGGGCGATGGCGCTTTCCACCACCGCATCCTCATCATCCTTGCGATGGAAAACCCGGGATTCACGGAGATGGCGCGCGGTGGCCGCGATGGCGCGGAGCTCCGGAGCCAGGGTGAGCAGCCCGATGACGCATGCGAAAGCGGTGGCGCAGAAAAAAATCGCGAGAGCTCCGGTGACCGGGATCTTGGCGGCGAAGAGAGCAAAAACCGCGATGAGGCCGCTGAGCGGCGGCGCGGCGAGCCCGAACCGGCGGGAGCCTTCGCGCGATTTCGCGGCTTTCGGTTCGCGGGCGATCCAAAGCACCAGAGCGGCGCGTCTCAGATTTTCGCCGAACCTGCCCGCCGGAAGCTCTTCCTCCGGGGGAGTGATCGCGGTTTCAAAAGCGTCCTGCCAGCGGTTGGTGTCGCAACGGCAGAGGCGGCGGCCTTGTTTCGCGAGCACGCGGAGCCCGAACCACCAGCGGATGAGCAAAGCCACCACGATGGGCAGGATGGAGAGAACCAGAAGAAAGCGCCACATGAGGAAACGAAAGCCGGAGGACAACAAGAGCGGAAGCTTTTTTGACCGGCGGGAACGGAGAAATGGAATTCACAAGCAACCCCGGGCGTGTACACGATGGAACCCGGATGCACTTCCCTCCTTTCCCCTCATTCAAACTTGGCACGCTTTCCGTTTCACCCATTCTCGTCCCATGAAATTTCCGGCCGCCCCGCCTCTCCGCCGCCTTCTGGATGAAATCGGCACCGTGGATGCGACCGGCATCGGGGAACGGGTCTCCAAATACGGAACCCGTAGTATCAAAAAATCCTCCAAAGCCTTCGGCCTCCGCCTCGCGGTCTCGATGGTGGACCTCACCACCCTCGAAGGGAAAGACACCCCGGGAAAAGTCGCCTCCCTCTGCCACAAAGCCCTTCACCCCCATCCCGGGCTCGACTGCCCGGCCACCGCCGCCGTCTGCGTTTATCCCTCCATGGTCCGGCACGCCGCGAAGCACGTCAAAGGCACCCCCGTCAGGATCGCCTCCGTGGCCACCGCCTTTCCTTCCGGCCAGGCCCCGCTCAAAACCCGCCTCGCCGAAGTCCGCCAGGCCGTCGCCGACGGCGCGGACGAGATCGACATGGTCCTCAACCGCGGCGCCTTCCTCACCGGCGAACTCTCCCTCGTCTCCGACGAAATCTCCGCCGTCGTGGAAGCCTGCGGGAACGCCACCCTCAAGGTCATCCTCGAAACCAGCGAACTCGAAACC
>CAZVSA010000435.1:0-2575 GCA_964629955.1 uncultured Luteolibacter sp. | reverse complement strand
ATAGCGTGGGCTGGCAACTCCACGCTTACCGGAGTTCCGGCTACCGGGCCATTGAGTACGTGGCAAATGAGTTCGAGGACGATGACGCCGTCGCTCTCCGCAATGCTTGGAAAGACCTTCATCAGGGAGTTCTGGATCACGATGTAGCTTTGATCAACAGTGCTGCTCTTGAGATCACCGAGCATGAACAAATTGAAATCATCATTCCAAGCTGGACTGCGATTTCGGGCATGACGACCGGTCCGCTGTTGGAATTCGTTTTCAGCTTCCTTGGGAAGAATCCCTGCACTCCTTCCGGTCTTGATTTCACGGACCTCTTTCCCCAGCTTCCCGTTCCCACGGGAAGTCTGGCAAACACCGCGGACCGCTGGCATTGGATTGACTCCGCCACTCCTTCCGGCATTCTGAACACATGGAACACCGAATCCCTGCCAAGGAAGCTGGTCCTGACGAATGCTTTCATCAGCTCAGACGCCAAGCGCTTCTCGCTATTTCCAGCCATTCCGATCCTCTGCTGGGATGATGAGGACGAACCATAAACATAAAGAAACAACCAGTGAACAAACATTCAATATGCATTTTTCTTGCCGCCTTCTTTTGGCTGATGATCTCTCCGGTTCATGCGGAACCTCCGATTCTGAAATTCCCGGAAGGAATTTCCTGGAAGGGAGTTTTTGACAGCGGCCTTCGACCCAAACACATTTCAGGACTGGAAAGAAAGCTGGCGGAATGCAAGGATCAAAAATTGCAGATTGTGATCGAAAACAATCTAAATTCATTTTTTTTGGATTCGGGAAGACTTTCCATCGAACTCATGCACGATGATCAAATAAGCTTGCTGAAACATAATAGCAGTGTTCCGATCACTTTGGAAGAAGGGAAGCGTAGACAAGATGAATTTCGAGAGATGGTGAGGGAGCATCTGACGCAACACGGCTCGATTCCGCCAGTTATGGAAGAGCGGATCGGAAGCGTAATGACACTTTCGGAACAGAGTGTTGTGGCACGCATCGGAAATCATCGGTTGAGCTATGGATTCTCGTCATCCTATCAAAAGGAAAAGCCTATTTTGCCACGATTCATGCTCTCATGGCACCCTTCAAAGGGGGATTCCTCGCCACCGATCCGGCGCAAGACGGTAGAGCCTCCCGAAGGTTACGAATGGTATAGCCTTGACCCGAAAGTCCACACGCCCGATCCCGGAACAGAGACGGAACCCGAACCGGTGGCGGAAGTGAGTGAATCACCGAATGATCTTCCCGAAGAAATCAGAATTGTGGATGAGGCGGAGCCGGAAGAAACCGATGCAAGCACCCAAAGAACGCATTGGGCATGGTGGGCGGGGTTGGCCGCATTTCTCGTCGCTGCGGCTGCCGGTGTATCGCGCTGGATGCATACGAAGAAATGAATCATGACAAGGGGACGGACAAATCATCCTGCTGATGCAGGTGCTTGCGGATAGGCGGCGGGCGGAGCGCCCTCGCCACGTGGGCCGGGCATTTTGCCCGGCGCTGGCTGGTGCTCCTCCCGGAGCCTTCAAACCAGAAGGTTTTTCCAGCGCCGGATCTCGGAACGGACGTTGTCCCCGGAGGGGGAACCGGGATTCGTGCGGGATGCCAGGGCGCGATCCAGGGAGAAAACATCCTTTGCATCCGGGCCGAAGGCGGAATCGAGCGCGGGGAAATCGAGCTGATCCAGCGGCACTCCTTTTTCCAGGGAAACGGCGACGGCTTTTCCGACAAGCTCGTGCGCGTGGCGGAAGGGCACTCCTTTCTTCACGAGATAATCGGCGAGGTCCGTGGCGAGCAGCATGGGATCGGACGCGGCCTGACGGCAGCGGTCCTCCCGCAATTCCATCGCGGAAATCATCTCGGTGTTCACGGCGAGAACCAGCCGGAGGGTGTCCACGGAGTCGAAAAGCGGTGGTTTGTCCTCCTGCAAGTCCCGGTTGTAGGTGAGCGGCAAGCCCTTCAGCGCGACGAGCAGGTTCATCAGGTTCCCCACGAGCCTGCCGGTCTTCCCGCGGGTCAATTCGCAGACATCCGGGTTTTTTTTCTGCGGCATCAGCGAGGAGCCGGTCGTGTGGGCGTCGGAAAGGGCGGCGAAACCGAATTCCGCCGCGCACCAGAGGATGAGATCCTCGCTCAGCCGGGAGAGATGCGCCCCGCAGAGCGAAATCGCGAAAAGCAGCTCCGCGATGTAGTCCCGGTCCGCGATGGCATCCATGGAGTTGCGCGAAACGGCATCGAAACCGAGCTCGGCGGCGATCGCTTCGCGGTCGAGATTGATGGTGGATCCCGCCAGCGCCCCGGAGCCCAGGGGAGAGACGTTCAGGCGCTTCCGGCAATCGGCGAGGCGTCCCTTGTCCCGCTCCAGCATTTCCACGTAGGCGAGAAAATGGTGCCCTGCGGTTACCGGCTGCCCGCGCTGGAGGTGGGTGTATCCGGGAATCACCGTGAGCGCGTATTTCTCCGCACGATCCAGCAGGGCGTTCTGGAGGCCGGAAATGGCAATAACGAGGGCATCGATTTCGGTCCTGCAATACAGGCGCGTATCGGTGGCCACCTGGTCATTC
>CAZVSA010000434.1:0-2577 GCA_964629955.1 uncultured Luteolibacter sp. | reverse complement strand
AGGTGACGCATCCGCGTCCTGTGGCCAGGATGCGTGGATGAGAATCATCACGCGCGGCGCGTTGGCGGTTTTGTCCGGCCTGTTGGCGGCGGCGGCGTTTCCTCCGGTGGGCTGGTGGCCGCTGGCTCTGGCGGCGTGGGTGCCGATGTTCGCGGCGTTGCGGGGCGCGGGATTCAGGGCGGGGTTTTATCTCGGGCTGCTGCAGGGGATGGTGTTTTACGGCACGGCTTTGTCGTGGTTGTGGAATCTTTTCGAGCACTCGTCGGTGGGGCTTTGGGGGATCCTCGCGTTGTATGGTGCGGTGGCGGGCGGCTGCATCGGCGCCGGTTCAAAGCGCGTTCCCGCCGCGGGGTGGCTGCCAGTTCACGCGGCGGCGGTGTGGGCGGCTCTGGAATTTTTCCGCGCGGAGTGGTTCTGGCTGCGTTTCCCGTGGATGACGGCCGGGCTGGCTTTGGGGCCGACATGGATTTCCCCGTGGCTGGGCGTATACGGCGCGGGGTTTTTCGTGCTGCTTGCGGGTGCGCTGCTGGGCTTGGGAAACCGGAGGGCGGAGGGTGCGGGCCTCACGCTGACCGCGATTCTCGCCGCGTTCGGGTTTTTCCGGCCCGGGCCGGTGAAGGAGACGACGCCCGGCATTCCGCTGCTGGCGGTGCAGAGCGAGAACTGCGATTTCACGACGTATCTGCAAGCCTCCGAGGCCGCGGATTTCCGGGACGGCATCATTCTCTGGCCCGAGTACTCCGTGCCGTTCGATCTCCACCGCGGAAGTCCCCGTGATCTCGCCGCGCTCCGCTCCCTGGCCGCCGGGAAGCAATCCACCGTCATCTTCGGGACCATCCGCACGACAAGCGATGACAGCGGGAAATTCAACGAAGCGCTGGCCATGGATGAAACCGGCATCCTCGGCTCGCACGTCAAGAACCGGCCGGTGCATCTCATGGACGACGGCATCGCGGGCACTTCGGCGGAACCGGTGAAAACGCGCCACGGGGCCATCGGCACGCCGATCTGCTTCGATTGCGACTACACGGAAGTCGTCCGCCGGATGACCGCCGCGGGGGCGGAAGCCTTCGCGGTGCCCAGCATGGACGCCATCCACTGGAGCCGGAGGCAGCACCTCCAACATGCGGAGATTTTCCGCCACCGGGCCTTGGAAAACGGTCGCTGGATCGCGGTTTGCGCCACCTCGGGCCGCACCCAGATTCTGGATCCGCACGGCAACCGCGTCTCGCAAATCCCCCTGATGGAGGACGGCGTCCTGCGCGGGGAAATCCATCTCCGGCAGGGCTTCACGTTTTATACCAGAGCGGGCTGGGCGTTTCCGTGGCTCGTCTGCGCCGGGGCCGCCGCCGGGTTTTTCGTCCGTGATCGAAGTGTTTGGAAAAGGAGGTGAAAAGGGAGGCGTTGTTTTCCGGTGCGCCAGGCTCTGTTTGAGTTCTTGTCCCTCGCAACGGCGAAGTGTATATCCGGCGGCGGCGGAACCGGCCTCATTTGAGGTGACACGCCGGTTTGCCCGACCAGCCCAAAAAACACCACCTTGGATGGAAACTCCCCAACGCAACTCCACATCGACTTCCGGACCCAACGGCCAACGGCGGTTGACTTCTTCCGTTCCACCGCCGGGCAGCGAGCAGCTTGCACTGCCCTTAACCGGGAACGAACGCGCGGAATCCTGGAAGCAGATCGGCACGCTTCATCCAGGGAACCGTTTTCGGCTGATGTTTGGGAGAACCTTGTTGCCAGAGGTGCCGCAGAGCGGGACGTCCCGCTGATTCCTCTGGAGTGTCTCGGCATCCATCACGATGAGGATGGGATATTGGGTTCGGATTTTCTGGCTCCTTTGCCCAGCGGAGCCGAGGCGAGTCCGTTTTTCGATGAGGAGTGGAAGGTCGTTTACAAGCTCTTCGATCTCAGGATGGACGGATCGCTGGGAAAGAAAATCGTTTTGGAGGAGACGGAATCCGGTCGCTTTGAAGTGAAGCTCCAGTCCGCCGTCCTGATCGATACGCTGGAAAAACTCTCGGTTCTCAATGAGGCGGGCGGACATCCGACGGAGATTGTCGGGTTGTCGTCCCATGGCGATTATCTCATTGCAAAACAGCCGTTGGCGTTTCCCTACAAGGATTACCACAAGGACCGTGAGATCGCCACGAGAGCGGTGGGAGGGATTGTGCCGCCGTTCACGAATCTGGAACGCCAGGTGGCCGTGCTTTGGCTGAATTCAAGAGGATGGCTCATCAGTGATTTGCATCACCGGAACATCATGCGGGACCGGGAGGGCAATCCCACGATCATCGATGCGTTGATCGGTCCGGTGGAAGAGGATGCGAAACGAAAGCTGGCATGGCTGCGCGATGCGGTCGAAGACGCGGAGTCCATCCGTCATGGGCGTGAGCCGGTGAAACGATCGCGGTTTGGCGATGATGTGGACGATGACAGTTTGTAACGTCCTCCGCTTGCAATCCATCGCACCGCACAGGGATGACGCATCAAAAGACGGGGTTTTTCATTTCACCGCAAAGCCGCAAAGCCGCGAAGGTCGCAAAGGAACGCGAAGAGGGAGAATTGAGGATCGGA
>CAZVSA010000433.1:0-2581 GCA_964629955.1 uncultured Luteolibacter sp. | reverse complement strand
GTGAAGTAGGCGATGCGGTTGCGGCCGGTGACGGTGCGGGCGAGGCGCATGGCGGCCATGACCGCCTCGGAGCCGGTGTTGCAGAAGGTGGCCCGTTGCATGCGGGTCAGCTCGCAGATGGCTTTTGCAAGTTTCCCGGCAAGCGGCGATTGAGGGCCGATTTCGATGCCCGTGCGGAGCTGGGTTTCGATCGCGGCGGTCAGCCAATCGGGCGAGTGGCCGAAGAAATACGCGCCGAAGCCCATGGTGATGTCGATGTATTCATTGCCATCGATGTCCCAGATTTTCGAGCCTTTGGAGCGTGCGGATACGATGGGATAGACCATTTCCTTCCACAGCGATTTGAAGCCGGAGACCGCGCGGGGATCGGCATAGTGAGGGCGGTGTTCCGCTGCGGAGACCTTGGAGGAGCGGGTTTTCGCCACGTATCGGCTGGCAAGGTTGTCGAGGGCCTTTTGTTGCTTTTCCGTGAGGCCGCCGTTTTCTCCTTTGTCCAATGGCTTGTAGGGACCGAAGCGGGTGGCCGGAGCGCCGGAGCGCGAGAGGTGGGCGGGCCAGCGGATTTCCTCCTTGCGGGGGGAAGCAGGACGGCCCGCGAGGAGATCCTGCATGAGCTGGATCTGTTTCGTCATCAGATCCTCAAGCGGGGCGTTGGCGGGCAGCGCTTCCTGGGGTTTCGCGGGAGCGGGAGATGCCATGGCGGGAGCGATGGCGGCGGGAGCTTCCTTGTCCAGATGTGCGGCGAGAGCGGAGATCGAGGAGATTTCGCCGAGAAGCTGGCGGAACGTGACTTTCACGCCGAAACGCGTGCGAAGCGCCTGGCTGACTTGTGTGAGAAAGAGGGAATCGAAACCGAGTTCCGTGAAACTGGCGGAATCATCGGTGATCCTGATGCCGGAGAGATCGAGGACCAAGGCGCGCAGGTCCGCCGCGAAGGTTTCACGGCGGTTTGAGGGAGCGGGGGTTTCGGCCTGAGCAGGAGGAACGGAGGTGGCTTGTGCCGGTGCCGGAGCAGGCGCTTCGTTCGAGCGGTCGATCCAGTGGCTTTCCCGTTGGAAGGGATAAGTGGGAAGGTGGATACGGGAACGGATTTGGTTTCCGAAGAACGCATCCCAATCGAGCGCGGCGCCCTGTTTCCACAATTCTCCGGCGGCGGTCATCACATCCGTTAGATCGGCGGAGGAGGAGGGGAGGGTGGATATGGCTGGTTGGCCGCTGTGGCCCGTGTGCTGGAGCACGAGGGGGGAGAGCACCCGGCCGGGGCCGACTTCGAGGAAGATGAGACCGGGCTCGGCGAGCGCCGTTGCGAGGGCATCGGAGAAACGGACCGGTTCGCGCAGTTGGCGGGCCCAATAGCGGGAATCCGCGATGGCCGCGGCGTCCATGGGCTGGCCTGTTAGAGTGGAAATCCATGGAATTTCCGGAACGTTCGCGGGGACCATGGAGGCGTCTCCGGCGAAGGTTTCGAGGATGGGTTCCATCATCGAGGAATGGAACGCGTGGGAGGTTTGGAGCGGGCGGCAGACGACTTGGCGGCTTTCCAGATCGCGCTGCCATGCGGCGAGCGCTTCGAGGGGCCCGGAGACCGTGCAGAGTTTCGGGCTGTTCACGGCGGCGAGGTCCAGACCGGGCGGGAGCTGGAGTTCGTCCACGCCGAGGCGGACCGCGAGCATGCCGCCGCTTGGCAAATCCTGCATCAGGCGGGCCCGAATGGCCAGCAGTCCCACGGCGTCGCCGAGGGTGAAGGTGCCGGCGAGAACCGCGCAGACGTATTCGCCGATGCTGTGGCCGATGAGAAGCGACGGGTGGATTCCCCACGACATCCAAAGGCGGGCGAGCGCATATTCCACGGCGAAAATGCACGGCTGGGTGAGAGCGGTGCGATGGAGATCCCTTTCCGCGCTTGGAAGCTCGTTCGCGGACGGATAGAGCGTGGAGCGGATGTCGTGATGGAGGTGAGGCCGGAACAGCTCCGAGCATTCGTCGAGAGCGGCGCGGAAAACGGGCTCCGAATCGTAAATTTCGCGGGTCATTTCCTGGTACTGCGCGCCTTGTCCGGGAAAGAGGAATGCGACTTTCCGGGGCTCTGTGGGGATGGTGGCAGAAGAGGAAGTTTCCCGGAGTTTGGCGGCAGCCTCGGCGGAGGAGGAAGCAACCACCGCCCGGCGGACGGGGAAGGCGCGGCGGCCGCGGGCCAGGGTGTGGGAAACGTCGCGGAGGTTGGGATTTTCCGCATCGAGATGATCGGCAAGCCGCCCGGACATGGTGTCGAGCGCCGATTGGGATTTTGCCGAAAGGACGAGGAGTTGTTGCGAGCGGCCGGGGGAGGAGGGGGCGGGGGCCGGGGGCTCCTCCAGCACGGCGTGGGCGTTGGTGCCGCCCACGCCGAAGGCGCTGATTCCCGCCCGGCGGGGTTTTTCTCCGGCAGGCCAGGGAAGTTCCGAGGAAACGGGAGTGAAGGGGCTGGCCGCGAAATCGATTCGTGGATTGGGAGCCTTGAAATGGAGCAGTGCCGGGATCTTTTCGTGGCGGAACTGCTGGATGGTTTTGATGAGGCCGGTGACCCCGGCGGCGACATCAA
>CAZVSA010000432.1:0-2591 GCA_964629955.1 uncultured Luteolibacter sp. | reverse complement strand
GACGGCGCGGCCTCCCGTTTCAACTCCCCCCTCGAAGACGGCGGCGTGACGGGCCGCGAGCATGCCGAACGCAACGGCTGGGCCGTCGCACCCACGATCACCTTCGGCCTCGGCACCCCCACCCGTTTCACCCTCTCCTATGAGCATCTGGAGCGCAACGACCTCCCGGATTCCGGCGCTCCCAGCCTCCTCATCAAAGGCATGACCCCCAGCGGGAACACGAATCACTCGGATCTTTCCCAAAACCTCCGCCGCGACAACTTCTACGGCCTGCTCACCGACTTCGACGACGTCACCTCCGATTCCATCACCGCCACCATCGAGCACGACTTCGCCAACGGATTCACCCTCACCAACCAAACCCGCTGGTCGCAGAACGATCGCGCGGCGCTCACCACCGGCCCGACCGCCGTTTCCGCGGCAAACCTCGCCGATGGCGTGACCGCCACCCAGACATGGGGCTTCCTCCGCGAAAACTCCACCCTCTCCAACCTGACCAGCTTCTCCGGCGAATTCGCCACCGGAAACCTCAAGCACACGCTTGCCACCGGACTGGAAATTTCCCGCGAGGAATCCGAATCCGGCCGCGGCTTCAGCATCCCCGCATCCGGAAACACGAACCTTTACCATCCGAACCCGCGCCGCGTCTCCGGCCCCTCCCGGCTCAATCCCGATGTCACGGATGAAGTCACCGCCGACACCATCGCCGCCTACGCCTACGACACCATCGAGTTCTCCCCGCAATGGCAGGCCACCTTCGGCCTTCGCGCGGAGCACTCCCGCGTGGAAGTCGAAAGCAGCAGCCCCGACTTCAACGGAGACGGCTCCTACAAACGCAGTGATTCCAGCCTGACCGGCAAATTCGGCCTCGTTTACAAACCCGTCGAAAACGGCAGCATCTACGGCTCCGTCGGCCTCTCCGCCCTGCCTCCCGGCTCCGCGTTCCTCACCAACCCGGACATCTCCCGCGGCAATGACGCCCAGTCCCTCCCCAACATCGCCGGACAACAAGGCGAAGACGCCAAGCTGCAAAAAGCCCTCAACTTCGAGATCGGAACGAAGTGGAACTTCTGCAACGACCGGATCACCACCACCGCCGCTCTCTTCCGCACCGAGAAATACAACATCGGCATGGCCAACACCGCAGGCGACTTCCTCGGCTACGGCGAGCAGATCGTCGAAGGCATCGAACTCGGCGCCGCAGGCCAGATCACCGATGAATGGTCCGTCTTCGCCGGCATCCTGCTGATGGACAGCGAGCGCAAGCACAGCTCCCGCATCGACCGGCCCGCACCCGACGGCGTTTCCGAAGGAGGCAGCACCATCGGCGACCAGCTCGCCTTCACCCCCAACTACTCGGCCAACCTCTGGACGACTTACCGCTTCACGAACGGCCTGACCATCGGAGGCGGAGTGCAATACGTCGACTCCTCCTACGTGGGACGCCCCGACAACGTGGACCGCGTGATCTCCAACGGCGCCAACGGAAAAATCCCGGACTATCTGGTTTTCAACGCCCTCGTGCAATATGAGATCAACGAAAACTTCACCGTCCGGCTGAACGTGGACAACATCTTCGACGAACTCCACACCACCTCCGCCAACTGGTCCGCCCGCCGCGTCCAGCTCGGCGCACCCCGCACCTACACCATCAGCGCGGACTGGAAATTCTGATTCCTTTGCATCGGGAGAATTCGGCACATTCTCCGTGTTTCCGCCGCCGGTCGTTGCAGGACCGGCGGCGGTTTGCCATATCCACACCACTCCGTTTCGCACCACCATGATCCTTTGCATCCCGGACATCCTGAACCCCGGCCAGGTTTCCCACCTCCGGCAGCTGCTGGAAGACGCCCTCTGGGAAGACGGCAAAAAAACCGCGGGCCACCAGGCCGTCCTGGCGAAAAACAACATGCAGATCCCCGGCAACCACCCCGCCGCCCTGGAAGCCGGACAAGCCATTTTGCAGGCCCTTTCCGCAAACCCCTTCTTCAAATCCGCCGCGCTGCCCCTGCATATCCTCCCGCCCATGTTCAACCGCTACTCCGGCGGCCAGGAATTCGGCACCCATGTGGACGGAGCCATCCGCACCCTTCCCGGCGGACAGAAAATCCGCACCGATCTCTCCTGCACCCTCTTCTTCGCCCAGCCGGACGAATACGACGGCGGGGAACTCGTGATCGAAGACACCTACGGGGCCAAATCCGTGAAACTCCCCGCCGGGCACATGGTTCTCTACCCCTCCACCAGCCTGCACCACGTCACCCCCGTCACCCGCGGGGCGAGACTTTGCTCGTTCTTCTGGTTGCAGAGCATGGTCCGCTCCGACGAACGGCGAAGCCTCCTCTTCGATCTCGATGTCGCCATCCAGCGCCTCAACGTCGCCCTCCCGGATCAGGAAGCCGCCGGCCAATCCGCCATCCAGCTCACCGGCGTTTATCACAACCTGCTCCGCCAATGGGCGGAAACGTAATGACATGGATCATCACTTTACCGGGAGCCGGGCATTCCGCCAAAAGTGTTCCGGGAATCGCGGCACCAACGCCGGAGGCGGGTTTGCCGGTAGGGATGGACCGCCGGGCCGTCCCACTTTT
>CAZVSA010000431.1:0-2593 GCA_964629955.1 uncultured Luteolibacter sp. | reverse complement strand
GCTCCGGCCGGAGAGTATCACATCGAGATCGTCCTGATTGCCGATGTCAATTACACCGATGGTACATCGTTTCTGAATGGCCAGACATTCCGGGATGCCAGAACCTGCATCGTCAACGTGGCGCGGCACGGGCAGCCGGTGCGTCCGGATACGGCGATCATCGATACGATCGCGCATGAGATCGGGCATGTTTTGATAGGGGGTGGCCATCCCAACCAGTACAGTGGACCGGCCCCCTTGGTGGGGGTAAATCCTTCCAACCGGATCATGAGCGCCCTTGAGCCGGGAACCGGCATCCCCCGGGCTCCCGGCGCTTCCTTGCTGGTGAAAAAGGAATGGGACGAAGCGGAGATATGGTTGAACGCCAACATACCAAATCCATGAATAACCAAGGTAAAATTTTATTATTTTTATGCCTCGTGCTGATCAAAATTCCCGCTTTGATGGCAGCGCTTCCCCGAATCCCAGAAGAGCCCGAAGCTGCACAAAAATGGTTGGATAGCCGAATAGAGGAAATTCATCAGGCGGACGCTAAACCATTTGAAGAAAAGATCGAAACATTAGGGGAAATGCTCAGGCAGCTTGAAGGTCTTCCTTACTATAGGGATAGTCCCGAAAAGCTTCAAATCGTAACTGATTTACGCGCCCGCCTTCTCTCCACCCCCGGCCACGCCCAATATTTTGCGAACAAAATCGAGCGGCTTCACGAAAGTGTTGAGGGAACAAGACGCGGCAATCAGACCAGTTTCGATTTCTGGAGGGATTTGTATCTACGCGAAACCCTTTCAAATCTTCCCAGCCCGGAAACGGTCAAGGTTCTCGGGCATTATCTCGATGACATGCGCCACGAAGCGCCTCCGGGATTCGAGTTGGGAGAAAACGCCTACCTCGCCATGGTCGCGTTAAGCCGCATCGGTTTGAGGGATTCACCCGTCCAGCCGTTGAAGACTTATCGAAAGATCATGGATGACGGCGTTGATCTTCGCGAGGAACCGCTCACCAGACTCCGCACATGGTACAAGCAGGTGGAATCCGGGGAACTCGCCTTTTCCTTCATCGGACAGGACGTGGAATACCGCTTCAACCCGGACGGCACCTGGGAGACGATCCCCATCGCCAACCCGCCGGACGACGCTCCCCGCGCACCGGGGGCCCTCGCCCCGGAACAACAAGTCCAGCAGCCGGCCCCGGAAAATCCGGACGACGGGCAGGATGGCGGCGGGTCAACCCTCTGGTTCTGGCTCGGCGGTTTTGCCGTCGTTTTTTCCGCGGGGATCGCCTGGTTTATCAGGCGGCCTCAAGTCTCCTGATCCGTCCCTACCGGCTGAAGCCGGGCCTAATCCTTAACATTGAATGAAAAATGAAATCCATCCACGCAATTATCCTCATAATGCTGATCATGAATCCTGCGAACGCGGCGATCATAGTAGCACAACACACCCTGCCCAACAACGCGACCGGCTGGCACTCCTTCGGAGTTGGAATGTACACACATGGTGGCGTTGTCGACGATTTCAGACAGGCCCAGACCTTCACCCCTACAACATCCGGTTTTCTCCACGATGTTTCATTTAACGCACACCGATGGATTGATACAACCGCCGATCTCAGAATCTCCATTACGAGTGTGGTCGGCGGTCAGCCCGCCGATATCCTGGATTCGGCGTTGATTCCATCGCATCTATTTGGGACCAGTTCGCTATCTTCAAGCTTTCTACGGAGCGGCGCCTTCTCACACACGGTAACACTACCGGGAAAATTTCCATTGGAGGCAGGCGTTGCTTATGCCTTGGTTTTCTCAAGTGATTCCGTCGAAGCCAAGTATCAAATATACGGAGACCATTCCGGATATGCTGATGGAGCGAATTTGCGGTTTATGGATTCACCTTTATACGAGGAAATGTCTGGTTCCGATCTATTATTTCGGGTGACGGCCAACCCGGTTCCTGAACCGCACATGGGCTTGCTCGGAGGAGCCTTTGCCTTGCTGCTCATTCCGCGAAGAACAAGGGCCGGACAAGCAGCGGTGATTTCAGGCAAGTGAAACCCGTGGATTCGCCATGAGTTTCTTGAGGGTGGCGGGCATTTTGCGCATGACAGCCACGAGGGCGGCTTTGGGCGGTTTGTCATTGGCCCGGAGGCGCTGGTATAAATCGTTGCATAAATGATTACGTTATGCAGAGGCATACTTGGTGGTTTCCAGTTTGAAAAAGGATTGAACGAGCAGAACGTTCTTTTGAATCGATCTCAACCCGCCGGACAACGACCCCCGCGAACCGGAAGCTCCTGCCCCGGAACAACAAATCCAACAGCCGAGCCCGGAAAATCCGGACACCGGGCAGGATGGCCGCGGGTCAACCCTCTGGTTTTGGCTCGGCGGTTTTGCCGTCGTTTTTTCCGCGGGGATCGCCTGGTTCGTCAAACGCCCCCGGAATGCCTGATCCGGGAATGATTCCAACTCGTGAGCCCGTGCTTCAAGGGCAGGGCGGGTGGGCCATCGGCAGGTAGGGCGTGACCGCCGGGCGCGCCGTGACTGTTTCTCCGCAGCGGGTGGGGCTTCCATCGCCGGGGAAGCGGGAATGGTTGGGGCGTG
>CAZVSA010000430.1:0-2597 GCA_964629955.1 uncultured Luteolibacter sp. | reverse complement strand
GCGGCGGCGAGGGTAAATCGAAATCCGGCGGCGGCCGCCAGCACCTTCTCAGCCCTTGGGGCCACGCGAAGGGCCAGAAGACCCGCAACAAGAAGAAGACCACCAGCGTCTTCATCGTCGAGTCCCGCCACAAAACGAAGCGCAAGTAATTCCTCCGCGAACCATTTAATCCAACGATTCCATGCCACGCTCCCTCAAGAAAGGCCCGTTCGTCGATCAGAAGCTCCTCGCCAAGATCGACGCCGTTGCCGAAGCCGGATCCGACCGCAAGCCCATCAAAACCTGGAGCCGCAAGTCCATGATCACCCCGGACTTCGTCAGCCACAACTTCGCCGTCCACAATGGCAAAACCTTCGTTCCCGTCTATGTCACGGAGAACATGGTCGGCCACAAGCTCGGTGAATTCGCCCCCACCCGCATCTTCCGCCAGCACGGCGGCATCGGTAAGAAATAACCGGTCCTCCTGATCGAATCCCCGCACGAACCTCCGCATCATGTCCGCCACGTTCCAACTCAAGTCATTCGCCGCCTCCCTCGGGATGCTGGCCGTGGCGGGAACGTGCCCGGCGCAGGAGCCCACGGCCCGGGAATTCCAGGCCATCATCGCCGGGCTTCAGGACCAGAACAAGGCGCTCCAGCGCTCCCTCGTCGAGGCCAACCGCGCCGAGCAACAGGCAGCCGGGCAGTTGGAGCAGGTTCGCGTCCGCCTGGAAGCCCTCGGCAAAAACCTTCTCGACGGCGGGGACGACCGCCTCGTCCAGGCCGCCGCCGATCTCCAGCTCGCCGCGGAGCGCAGCAGCGAACTCGAAGGAGCCGCCACCCGCCTCGCATCCGCCGTCATCGAATACCTCCGCCAGGCGGTGGTTTCCGATCCCGACGCCCGCCTTCGTGTCGAAACATCACTTAGAGAGCTTGACGCCGCCCTCGGTCTGCGCGAGAAGCCCCGCCCCGATGTCCGGACCGGCTCCCTCCAGCAGGCCCGCATCGTCAGCCTCGACCAGGAAAGCGGCATGCTCGTTCTGAACATCGGCGAAAGCCAGGATGCAAGGATCGGCATGACCTTCCGCCTCTTCCACGGGCAGCAGCCCTACGGAAAAGCCATTCTCGCAGACGTCCGCAAGGGCGTCAGCGGTGCCTTCGTCGAATCCCTCGACAGAGTCACCGAAACACCACGCCCCGGCGACCTCGCCGTTCTCGAAATCGAATCCATTCCAGCGCAGTAACCCCTCACGTCCGACGACCCATGGAAGTCAAAAGCACCACAAAATTCGTACGCCTCTCGCCTAAAAAGGCACGGGACGTCGCCCGCGAAATTCAAGGCCTGCCCGTATCCACGGCTCTGGACATCTTGACTTTCACTCCCAAGAAGGCCGCCCAGCTCATTGGCAAGACCCTCAAGACCGCCATCGCGGATGCGGAGAACAACTTCTCCCTCGACACCGGCTCCCTTGTCATCAAGGAAGCGGTCATCGGCGCCGGTCCCACCCTCCGCCGTTTCAAGCCGCGCGCCAAAGGCTCCGCCGGTCCGATCCTCAAGCGCACCAGCCACATCGCCATCACTCTCACCGGTTCCGCTCCGGAGAAAAAACCGCGCGCCCCGCGCAAGGCCGCCGCAAAGAAGAAACCCGAAGAAGCGCCCGCACCCGCTGCGGCAGCTTCCGAAGAAAACGCCTGATTCCACTCTCCATTAATCTCATCCCTCACCGAACATGGGCCAAAAAGTAAATCCGATCGCGTTCCGCCTCGCCGTCAACAAAGACTGGCGCTCCAAGTGGTATGCCAGCGGCAAGGACTACACCGACAAGCTCCACGAAGACCTTTCGATCCGCTCCTATCTGAAAGCCAAGCTTCAGAACGCGGGGTTGGCCCGTGTCGTCATCGAGCGCGCATGGAACAGCGTCCGGGTCACCCTCCACACCTCCCGCCCCGGCCTCATCATCGGCCGCCAGGGCAAGGAGATCGAGATCATGACCAGGGACATCACCTCCCTCTGCAAAGGTGCCCAGGTGAAGATCGACATCATCGAAATCCGCAAGCCCGAGCTTGACGCCCAGCTCGTCGCCGAGCAGATCGCGGTCCAGCTCGAACGCCGGATCAGCTTCCGCCGCGCCATGAAGCGCGCCCTCCAGACCGCCATGGACTTTGGAGCGGAAGGCATCCGCCTGCGCGTTGCCGGACGCCTCGGTGGCGCGGACATCGCCCGCGCCGAAGGCTACCGCGAGGGCAAGGTGCCGCTCCAGACGCTCCGCGTGCCGCTCGACTACGGCTTCGCGGAAGCCCGCACCCTTTATGGAATCATCGGAGTCAAATGCTGGATCAACCGCAAGGAAGACGACGGCAAACCCGCACAAGGCCGTGGAGATCGCGGTGACCGCGGCGACCGTGGTGGACGTGGCGGTGACCGCCGCCCGCCGCAAAACCGCAACTGATTCCCACTCATCCCATCCCCTTTTCCACCGTTTAATTCAACTTTTCCCAGGAGGACAGTGCCATGCCTTTGATGCCCAAACGTACCAAGTTCCGCAAGAGCCACCGCGGAAGCCGCGCCGGAAACGCCCAGCGCGGAACCACCGTCGCCTTCGGTGACTACGGCCTTC
>CAZVSA010000429.1:0-2611 GCA_964629955.1 uncultured Luteolibacter sp. | reverse complement strand
TGGCCGCGAGTTCGCCGGGAAAATGTTCATCGACGCCAGCTACGAGGGCGACCTGCTGCCCGGCGCGGGCGTCACCTTCACCATCGGCCGCGAGGCGAACGCCACGCACGGCGAAACGTTCAGCGGCATCCAGGCCGACCGCGCGACGAAGAACCAGCTGCCCAACGGCATCGATCCCTACGTCGTTCCGGGCGATCCTGAAAGCGGTCTGCTTCCCGGCGTCGAGCCCGATCCCGGCGGAGCGGACGGCACCGCCGACGAGCGGCTCCAGGCGTATTGCTTCCGCATGGTGCTCACCAACATCGCGGCGAACCGCGTCGCGATCGCCCAGCCTCCGGGCTACGACGAAGCGGACTACGAACTGCTCTTCCGCGCCATCGAAGCGGGGCAGAATTCCGGCTTCTTCAAGTTCGACCTCATGCCGAACCGCAAGACCGACTCGAACAACACCGGCGGCATTTCCACCGACTTCATCGGGAAAAATTACGGTCCCGGCTGGAACTGGGCCACCCTCAACCACGACGAGCGCATCGCCCTGGCCAAGGAGCACGAGAACTGGCAGCGCGGCCTTGTCTGGACGCTCCAGAATCACTCCCGCGTCCCTGCCAACATCCGCAACAACCACTCGCAATGGGGCCTGCCCGCCGACGAGTTCACCGACAACAACAACTGGCCGTGGCAAATCTACGTCCGCGAGGCGCGGCGCATGGTCTCCGACTACGTGATGACCCAGCACCATTGCAGCGGTGCCATGATCGCGCCGGATTCCGTAGGCCTCGCCGCCTATGCGATGGATTCCCACAACGTGCAGCGCCACGTGAAAAACGGCATGGTCAAGAACGAGGGCGATGTGCAAATGCCCGTGGCCGAGGCGTATCCCATTTCCTACCGGTCCATCGTGCCGAAAACGGGCGAGTGCCCGAACCTGCTCGTGCCGTGGAGCCTCTCCGCCTCCCACATGGCTTTCGGCTCGATCCGCATGGAGCCGGTGTTCATGGCCCTCTCCCAATCCGCCGCCATCGCCGCCGGACTGGCGATCGACGAAGACATCGCCGTGCAGGATGTCGACTACTCCGATCTGCGGCCCCTGCTGACCGCCGCCGGCCAGGCGCTCGGCGAGCCGGTCGTCGCCGCGCCGACCTCGATGATCGACAACAGTCACCCCTCGCTCGTCACCATCACCGGCGACTGGCTGGCCGCTTCCACGACGGCCGGTTATGTCGGCGACGACTACCTGCACGACAACAACACCGGTCAGGGAACCAAGGAAGTTTTCTACCGCATTCCGCCGGAACTTGCAGGTCTGCAGCGCGTCTTCCTGCGCTGGACCGCGCATGCCAACCGCGCTTCAAACGTGATGGTGGAAATCCACCATCAGGAGGGAATTTCCACCGTTACCGTCGATCAGCGGAGCAACGGCGGGAAGTGGAACCTGCTCGGCTTTCATTCTTTCACCGGGGCGGAGGGCGAGGGAGTCGTCATCAAGACCACCGGCGCGAACGGTTTCGTCATCGCCGACGCGGTTGGGTTTTCCGCGGTGGATGAGGACGACGATACCGACGGCGACGGCATAAGCGATGTGCGCGAGTGGATCCTTGGTCTTGATCCCGCCGTGTCCGATGCATCCTTCATCCAGGCGGTGAAGGATCATCCGCACTTTTTCTCGCTCCACGCGCCCGGTGAAATTTTCGATCTGCGCCTGACCCGTCCGCTGCTGGCGGAGGGCCCGTCCCTGGACTTCGCCCTGGAAACGGGCGAGGACGCGTTCTGGGTGCCTGCGGAGGAGTTTCTGGTGCCGGTTCCGGCATCGGGCGGGCGTGGTTTTTACCGTATCTCGCTGCAAACCGAACCTTCTCCTTTGGTGCGGAGCCTCGCCGCGGGGCAGCCGCGCAAGATCGTCGTTTATGGCACCAGCCTCACCGCTGGCGGTGCCTGGGTGAACGACATGAGAAACTGGCTGATCGACACCTGGCCGGGCGCCGTCACCGTCATCAACAGCGGCCTGAGCGGAAAAAACTCCGCGGAAGGCGTGGCACAGCTCCAGGCGAAGGTGCTGGCCCACCATCCGGACACCGTCTTCATCGAATTCGCGATGAACGACGCCTTTCTCTACAGCGACGGCACGCCGCAGCTTTCCGTAGTGCAGGCGCGGGCGAATCTGATCACGATGATCGAGGCGATCCAGGCGCAGAATCCCGAAGTGGAAATCATCCTGCAAACGATGAACACCGTGTGGGACTCGCCGGGCGGCAGCAATCAATCCGCCACGCTGCGTCCGAACCTCGCGGACTACTATCAGATGTATCGTGAAGTCGCGGCGGAGCGGGAATTGATGCTCATCGACCACCACGCGAACTGGAAGCGGCTTCATGAAAACGATCCCGCCGCTTTTCAAAACTATGTATCAGACGGCGTGCATCCGATCGCCTCCGGAATCCGCGAGGTGATGGTGCCGCTGCTGAAATGGAAACTTGGAGCGGGGAAATCGTAGGCTATCAGAATTCGCAATGCCCCGGCGTGCGGGCGAAGGGGATGACGTCGCGGATGTTGGCCACGCCGGTGACGAACATGAGCATGCGTTCGAATCCCAGCCCGAAACCGGAATGGGGCA
>CAZVSA010000428.1:0-2611 GCA_964629955.1 uncultured Luteolibacter sp. | reverse complement strand
CTCATACCAACTCCATGAATCAATCGGACTTTTCGCAATGAAGAGGAGGACCACGGATTTCACGGATTACACGGATTTCCTTTGCATCCGTGAAATCCGTGGTTTTGAAATCGAAAGTCTCAAAAAGTCACCTTATCTCTGAAATTTGGTATCAGACAGCAACGAAAGCAGCCCATACGAATCTCCGCGATTCCCTTTGCGGCCTCCGCGCCTCCGCGTTTCGATTCCTCCACCCTTGTGAGCCGGATCATTTCCTGGATTCCGCATGATTCTCCGCCCGGATTTCCGCAAAGCGTTCGCGCATCCCGGCCGCGGTTCCGATCGCCAGATAAACGGTGTAATCC
The DNA here is from genome assembly GCA_964629955.1 of uncultured Luteolibacter sp. Classification (GTDB taxonomy): domain Bacteria; phylum Verrucomicrobiota; class Verrucomicrobiia; order Verrucomicrobiales; family Akkermansiaceae; genus Luteolibacter. The sequence goes on along the minus strand of CAZVSA010000428.1, from coordinate 2,267 downwards.
GTGCGATGCCCCGGCAGGACCGCGAACGTCCGGATCGGCGCGAAGTAAGAACAACCCATCCCTTCAGGTCCCGCCGGACCCTCGTGGCGGTAACAGGTGATCTCCTCCGTTCCGGGAAAGTAAAGACCCACCCCGCGGCCGTCCGGCCCGACAAACGCCGCCCACTCCTCCGGAGTCTTGCGATACTCGTTCGGCCAGCCGGGCTGTTCGGACTTCAAGGGGCCGCCCGTCCACGGCTGATCGCCCTGATAGGTGAACAGATCCCCCATGGCCGCATCCACGAACACCGCGGGAAATTCCTGATGCGTCGCGGGATGCTCCGTTTCCCCGCCATAGGAAAAACGGAACCGCAATTTCGCCACATCGCCATCCAATGTGATCCACTCCTCCATCACGCACTCCTCCAGAAGCTTTCCGGTCGCCCAATGGATCGGGACGCCCTTCACATACAAGGACGTTTCCTCAATCCGGCTCTCCAGAACCTTCGCGGGCTTCCCCTGCCAATGCCCTCCCTGCACCGGATTCCACCGCCACGGTTTCCCCGCCCAATCCGAACCATCCGGCTCCCCGTAATACGACTGCTGGATGAAACGCCCGCGGTCCGCGTGGTTCAGCAAATTCGGCCCGTCCGGCATCTCGCTGAACCAGAAAATCGCCCCGCCCGATGTCATATCCACCCCGATCCTGATCCGCTCGTTCGCCAGAAAACGAACATCCGAAGCAACCTCCGGCTCCTCCGCCAACAACAAACCGCAAAGGAACGCCCGGGCCGCAAAAAACATCGCTCTCATCCCATCAGGCAAATCCCTCCGGCCACACGCCGTCAAGGTCCTTCTCCACGGCGGCCAAGGTCGCCCGCTTTAGAGCATTTTGCGAAAAGTCGTGGCCGTAAACCGGGAGGCACTGGCGGTTCGTCACGGTCAAGGAGTGTGGGCGTCTCGCCCACATCCCCGGCTCAAGTGGGCGAGACGCCCACACTCCTTGAGTTCATGCACCTCGGGATGCGATAGCATAAAACGGCCACGACTTTTCGCAAAACGCTGTAGGAGAACGTTGAATTCCAATGGCAGCCCTCTTCAAGTGGCTGCCGCGTCCCGCTCCGATGCCAGCCCCAGCCACTATTTTTGTTCCGTTGCGGGGGCTGACCCCTGGAGGACCCCTGGAGAAAACCCCGCCCCGGCACCCCTACCAGGACGAGGTTACTTCCTTGCAAAAAAGATCAGGCCGTCCTTCTGCGGCGCAGGAGTCCGAGCATGCCGGTGAGGCCGAGGAGGAGCGCGCCGGAGGGTTCGGGGACGGCTTGGGAAAACCAAAGACTGCTTGTATGATTTTGGGATCCGGCGGATCCATCCCCTAGCTTTAAAGCGGAATGGGAAATCGAAATGGACTCCAAAAAGCCGGACACCTTCATGCCATTCAGGCTCAGCGCCTCAAAGTTTTCGGTGGTGTTTTGGTCAAATCCGAACTCGACAAAGTCAAACCCCACCCCGCCCCCAACAAGTTCAAATATTCCATAGTTGCCAGAGACATCGGAAAAAGTCGCTCCACCCTCAAGCTGAAGGATAACGTTGGCGTCTCCAATGGTTGGAGAATTGAATCCCAGCAAGAACGAATAGTTAATGTAATTGTCTGCGCCGAGATCGTAAGCGGACTGTTGCGCGGAATCTGGGCCGAAATTGATTGGGGTATCGAAATTTACGGAAAACCCGCTCGAAAAATAGGCGTCCTGATCCACCGAAACTTGTGTGTTCACAACCGAGGAGTATCCGCCGCCGGGAACTCCCACGAAACTATGAGCATACGGCGCAGATCCGGCGGTGACACTCGACGAAGCGGTGGCACCGACGGTCAAGGGGCCGTTGGAATAGCTCGTGGGGAAAGTGATGGAGACATCCGGTGCAATCCACAATGCCTGGTTTGGATCTGACCAAGAACCTGCAAACGTTTGTTGGGCGTTGACGATGGGGGTGACGGCGGAAGCCAACAGCGCGGCTGCAAGCACAGTAGGGTATGTATTTGTTTTCATGATTTCATTTTTAGGGTGAGAGTGGCGAAACAAGAGGTCGGAGCACGCTCGTCCGACACGGAAAAGCCCCCTGAAACACTCAGTGGCTCGGCATGCTCTCCACCACGGAGAGCGGAAATTCCCTCAATGAAAAATCCGGCAACCCGCCGGATTAGACTTGACGCCCGTTCCCCGCAATCAATCCAGACGCTCGAACGCTCGAACGCTCGAACGCTCGTCAGCGGGCATTGCGGCCTGCGGC
>CAZVSA010000427.1:0-2647 GCA_964629955.1 uncultured Luteolibacter sp. | reverse complement strand
GGAGGCGCTGCATCATCGTCTGTTTCGCGGTCTGGACGGCGATGCGGCCGAAGTCCTTCGGGGTGACGTTGAATTCCTGGATGTCGCCGGGCTGCGCGGCGGGATTTTTCCTGGTGGCGACGGAAAGGGGGACTTCGTTGAATTTGTCCTGATGATCCTCGTTGGCCACGACGGTGAGGGCCGCGAAAATGCGGGTTTCCCCCTTCCGCGTATCCACATCGGCGCGGAGAGTCTCAATGGCTTCCGCTCCGGGAACCATTTTCCGGTAAGCGGATATGAAGGCGAACTCGAGCGCGGCGACGACCTTGTCGCGGTCGATGCCTTTTTCCTTTTCGTAATACTCGATGAGGGCGACGATGTCGTTGGTCATGGCTGGCGTGTGGCGGGCGGCGCTGCTGATGTCCGGGGACGCAAAAGAGTGGGTGCGAGACCCACTCCTTTCTTTCGTCAGAAGCTGTGCAGCAATGAGACTAGAGAGGGATCAGCGGGCTTGCAAGCCGAAACTCGAAAGGATAAGGGCCGCCGGGGAAACCGGGGTGCGGGTTCCTTTCGCGAAACGCTTGTCATGTTGATTCTTTTCGATGCCGCCGGGACTTTGATCGAACTCACGGAGCCGGTGGAGACGGTGTATGCGCGGCATTTCGGCGCGCGGGGCCTGACGGTGGATCCCGTTCTTTTGCGGGAGGCGTTCGTGGAGGGTTTCCGGGCGTTGCCGGAGCCGGTGTTCGGGGAGGGCGACGGAGAGGAGATCGAACGGGGATGGTGGAGGGAGGTCGTGGTGCGTGTCGCCCGGGCGGCGGGGATGGAGACGGAGGGTGTGGAATTCGACCGGTGCTTCACGGAGTTGTTCGTGCATTACTCGGAGGGGGCGGCGTGGCGACCCTTTCCGGAGGTGGAAGAGACGTTGGCTGCACTGAAGGCCGGTGGCGCGCGTCTTGCGGTGGTTTCCAATTTTGACCGCCGCCTGCATCGTGTGCTGGGGGAGCTGGGGCTGGAGAGGTTTTTCGATGGGGTGCTGACTTCGGCCGATGTGGGTGCGAGGAAGCCTTCGCCTCTTTTGATTCTGGAAGCGGCCGGCCGCCTGCGGCGCGGAGGCGAGCCGGTATGCCTCGCGGGAGATAGCGCGCGCGAGGATGGAGGGGCGGCGGATGCCGCGGGGGTGCCGTGGTTCCATGTGGACCGGCCGCGGAATTCGCTTCGCGGGCTGCCGGATTGGCTGCGGGAAATTTTTCCGTGAAAATCAGCTTGCTAAGCCCGCGGGAGCCTTTTATTCGTCCCGCCCCGCCTGCGGGAAGCAATGCGAGGATAGCTCAGTTGGTAGAGCATTCGGCTTTTAACCGATTGGTCCTGGGTTCGAGTCCCAGTCCTCGTACCACATGAAAGCCGTTGAATTCGTATGAGTTCGGCGGCTTTCTCTTTTCCGGAAAAGGCCGATGCAGGCAGTAAATGCGGTAAGGGCGCTGTGGATGCGGGATGAAAGAGCGGGAATGCACCAGGGATATTCGCGCCCTGCCGTCCGGAATGAATCCAACTGACGCCGGGCCGCCATTGCCGCGTGCGGGTTTCGCTTTTCGGGGCGTGCGGTTGGCCGGGGTTTTCAAAAGTTGGAAGTGTCGAAGAAAAGAAGGCGGATGAGTTCAATAATTAAAATCACAAGGACTAACAGATGAAGTCCAAATATTGCCAAAAACGATTTCGGTTCGCTTGGCCATAAGCGGTCGCGTCCACTCAGCCGGATTTTCTTCGAGAAAATGGCACGGAGCAGGAGAAATGATATGATCCATATTCCGAAGGATAGAAAGGAGATGGTGAACAAACGCTCCGAAAATTCCAAATATAGAAAGTATAAGAAAGCCGCGGCGAGAAACGAAAAGAGTAGGAGATGGGATTCGATTGAATCGAAAATGAAGGCTAGTCGCCGCTTGCTTTCTGATAACTCCATGTTCCCATACAATCTCTTCCATTCGTGGTAAGTGTACATCGAGATGCGGTGCTTGCGGCAGATGTCGGATGCTGTCATGCCTGATGCGGTATCCTTGAGGATCTCGATGATCTGGGCTTCGGTGAGCCGATTCTTTTTCATGGGCGGGCAATCGGAGATGCTTGCGATGCAAGGAATGAGGAAGATTCCGGAATCATGATGGAAGCGGTATTTTTCCGATTCCCTACGCGGTGATCCGGGTTTCCATTCATTCGGAGGCGGGGGAGAGTGTGCGCCCGGAGACCCCGCAATTCATGAATCGACTGGAAATTTCCTTCCGCCCTTCCTGTCCGGGTGATGCGGATGGAGCGGGCGGTGAGCGAGGAAATGGCGACCACCTGGCAGCCGAATTCCCAGTCATCAGGTGTCCGCGAGGTCAGGGTCGGCAGGCCCAAGCTCGGAAGGGGCTTTCACTCTCGTTCGAGATCGGCCCGGGAAGGGGATTTTACCTCGATTTCCGGATTTCCCCGCAGTGCCTTTTCATGGGGTGGGGAGAGAATACTTCATTTGAAATCAAGGCATTGCGATGGATTTCCGGTGGCGGTGATTCGGTATTTTTGAGGGTTGATCGTGGGATTCTCAAAAAAACTTCACGAAAAGCATTGACCCGTGGGGTCGTGGGCGGCTAGGGTGGGCGCGTCGCCCCGCAAGAGGGTGGCCCGAGAG
>CAZVSA010000426.1:2325-2649 GCA_964629955.1 uncultured Luteolibacter sp. | reverse complement strand
GTTTCCGAAGAGGTGATGGCTTGAAACGATGAGGGCTTGCCATCGCTCCCGGCCTTGCGGAAGGTCCGCGCGTCGTGATGTCGGAGAGCCGCAAGCCCCTATGGCTTTACCCTGGTCTGCTGGGCCTGGAGGCCCCGCTTGTGGCGGTGGCGTGGCTTTATGTTTTCGCGGAGACGTGGAGGGTGATGTTCCTTCCCTGGCAGGCTTACGTGGTGCTGGCGCTGGCCGTGTGGGTGGTGCGCGCGATGGATTGGCTGCTGGGCGCGTCGTTGCAGGCGGCGGGGGGCGGACGGCATGATTTTGTCCGGAAGCACCGGAAGTTTT
>CAZVSA010000426.1:0-2315 GCA_964629955.1 uncultured Luteolibacter sp. | reverse complement strand
GCTCACCTCGCTGCCGATCATGATCATGAATTATGCCATCGGCGGCGCGTGCATGGTGGCGGTGTATTTCGCGCTCGCGCTTTTTTCCGAGAGGAGTCCGGATGAGGTTCCCTACGGAAAAAACATTCTGGCGGGCATGTGTTTTTCCTACGGGACGGCGATGCTGGCGCATCTTTACAGCGGTTCCGGCGCGGGTTTCGCGAGCGTGGGCATCCAGGAGGTGACCCTGGGGCTTGCCGAGATGATCCGCACGAAGTGGGCGGAACTCGCCACCTTCGGCGTCCTGTGCGCCATGAACATCTCGGCGGTGGAAATCTGGGCGCATGCGGACCGCGCGCGCGATCAGGAGGCGAAGGCTGCGGACGAACTGGCTTTGGTTTTCCCTCTGGCGTTGCTCGGCGGGGCGGCATTGCTCTTCGCGCTTCTGGACCGGCAGATGTCCGCGCGTCCGTTTTTTTATTCGATCCTCACGGGGGCGGCTCTCCTCTACACCCTGAGCCGACGGCGCGGGAATCTCGCTCCGGACGTGTTGCGGGCTCTGGCGGGTGTGGTGTTGCTGGCTCCGGTGCTGGTGTTTCTGGCATTTCCAAGGGATTGATCATGCTTGCGGGGAACGGGCGGGACTCCTAGCGTCCGCCCCTGACATGGCCGAATCCGCGAAAAAATCGAAGTATCCCGCGTTCATCATTCTTGGCGCTCCGGGTTCCGGGAAGGGGACTCAGGGAAAAATTCTCGGGAACATCCCGAGGTTTTTTCATTTCGCCTGCGGGGATGTTTTCCGCTCGCTGGACACCCGCACCGCTCTCGGCCGGCGGTTCGTGGAATACTCCAGCCGGGGGGAACTGGTGCCGGATGAGCTGACGATCGATCTCTGGAAGGCGCAGATCGACAACTGGAGGGGCATGCATATTTACAAGCCCGACATCGATTTTCTCGTGCTCGACGGCATTCCCCGCAATGTGAGGCAGGCGGAGATTCTGGAGCGTTATCTGGATGTGCTGCAGGTTTTCCACCTGTCATGCCCCAACCGGAACGAGCTGGCGCGGCGGATGAGGAAACGGGCGCTCAAGGAGAACCGGCTGGACGACGCGAGCGACCGGGTGATCGACCAGCGCATCGCGACCTACGAGGCGGAGACGAAACCGATCATCGCGCACTACCCCGCGGAGATCGTGATGAATATCGACGCCACGCAGCCGCCGGTGAAGGTGCTATCGGAAATCATCGGGAGGATCATCGGCCTTCCCGCATACGGGGAGATCGCGAAACTTTCCATTTGAGCAGCGAAACACGGTTCATGCGTCTGATATTCGTCGCCACGGGAGACATCGCGCTGCTCGCGTTCCGCCATCTGATGGAACATGGGCCGCGTCCGCTCGCGTTGGTCACCCAGCCGGACAAACCGATGGGGCGGCACCAGACGCTGACGCCGCCCCGGATCAAGACGGAGGCGGAGGGGATTCCTGTGCTGCAACCGGAGAGGATCGGGGACATCACGGCGGAGCTGGCCGCGTTCGAGCCGGACGTGATGGTGGTGATGGCCTACGGGCAGATTCTTGGAAAGGCGACCCGGGCGGTCGCGCGTGTGGCGACGATCAATCTCCATGCGTCGCTGCTGCCGCTTTACCGGGGCGCGTCATGCATTCAGGCGGCCATCGATGCGGGGGATGCGGAAACGGGAATCACCGCGATGCATGTGGTGCGGGAGCTGGATGCGGGAGATGTCATTCTGGCGAAGAAACTCACCATCGCTCCGGGAGAGACGGGGGGAAGCCTGCATGATCGCCTGGCGTTGCTCGCTCCCGGGGTGCTTTCGGAAACCTTGGAGCGGATCGCGGCGGGGACGGCGGAGAGGGTGCCTCAGGATGCCTTGCTTTCCTGTTATGCGCCGAAGCTGGAACGGGAGGACGGGAGGCTGGATTGGTCGCAAAGCGCGGAGAGCCTGGAGCGCCGCATCCGGGCATACGATCCGTGGCCGGGGACTTTCACGAACGTGCTGGAAGGTGGAAAATGGAAGCGCCTGAAGATTTTTCCGCCGGTGGAAGTCGTGGAGAGCGGGGTTGGTCCCGGTCTTTGTTTGTCCGGCGAGGAATGGATCGTGGGCTGCGGCTCCTGCGCGTTGAAATTGTCGGATGTGCAGCCGGAGGGAGGCAAACGCATGCGCGCCGCCGATTACCTGCGGGGAAGGAAGCCGGAGCGCGTGGAGTGAGAGGAGGCGGGCATTCCGGTAGGGATGGACCGCCGGGCCGTCCCACTTTTCCCCGATTGGTATGGCATCCATCCCGGCCCTTCCGCTTTCTCCGCCAAATACAGCC
>CAZVSA010000425.1:0-2655 GCA_964629955.1 uncultured Luteolibacter sp. | reverse complement strand
TCAAGGAGTTGCGAAAATCCTACCGCGAGTTCGCATTTGGATCATGATGGCGGAGCGGGCGATTCAAATCTACGAACCAGCTTCGGGATTCCCCTCATTGTGGGGATGCCTTTGCCTCAGCATCGGCTCGCCCCGTTCGTCGCGGAGCCGTTCCATTTCACATGGCGCTCCAGCGGCTTGGAGGACGACTGCCAGACCAACGGCGAAGGCCGTGCCTCCTCCATGCGCCATCCAATTTGCAAGGTGCTCGAATGGCAGGAACGCTTGGACGGTGACAAGGGGCTGACGAAGGTGCAAATCAGTGAAGACGAGGGGGTTAGCAAGGCCCGCATCACGCAGATGTTCAACTTGCTCCGGCTGCCCGAGGAGGCACAGCAATACTTGGCTTCACTGACCTCGCCCGCCTTGATTAAGTCCTTTGCCATCCGGCGGCTGATGTCCGTTGCCAAGCTCCCCCCGGCCCGGCAGGCTGAAGCCTTCGAGGGGATGAAGGCCGGAGCGGAAAGACGCGCCGGGTGAAACCGGCACGGAATCGTTTCATGAATGGACTTGCGGGCTGGCATCACATGCTGGCCCGCGAGTCATCGCGGGCTTGTGTGAATTGTTTCAACCGTTCCAGAAGGGCGCGGGTTTGGTCCGTGAAGGTGTAGCGGGTGGCCTTTGCAGCCCCGCGCCTCTCAATCCATCCGCCTTGTTCCAAGCCCAACAGCCGCCGGTAAGCGGTCGTGCGGGATACGCCCCAAAACTCCGTCGCATCGCGTGGCGCGATTTCACCCAGCCGGGCATATCGCTGGAAAAGGGCCAAGTCTTCCTCCGGCAGCAAGTCAGTCCCCAACGCATCCGTTTCTTGCGGAGAATCCCCGCCAGCCTGAGCGGGAACGTCGCCGCCAGTCTCCCCGGCAATGCCTTGCTTCCGCGCCAGCGAAATCACGACGGCTTTGTAGAACAGCGCACCGATCCGCCGGAGCCGTTCCTCCCGGCTCAAGGCTTCATATTCGTGTGGAGCCATTCGTGCCATTCCGGGAGTTTCCCACGAAACACGCGGATTCCCGTTCCCTTACGGGTGCAACCTCAACACTTTCTAAGCCCTCACTGATGGCGACGATATCGCGCCCACCTTTCACGGAAACAGACTGCGAATGTCGATGAAAGGCTCTCCTGATTCGGCGGCTCCCCGGACTTTGCGCTCGAGCAGATGCGGCAACGGTATTTCACGATTCAGGGACTCATACAGATCAAAGCCGTTCACGCACACCACCCGCTTGCCCCTTCCGAATGCGTGCAAACCATCCGCCGTAAATCCGGTGTAGCTGATGAAAACGCCCCTCGCCCATGCGGCCTTCTGTTCCACTTTGCCGTGGAAGGCATGAAGCTCTGCCACGCCCGATTGCTGATTCTGCCACTTTGCTTCGATCAGGTAAGTCTCGTTTCCAAGGATGAAACTGCCGTCGATTTGCTCACCGCGCAGACGGAAGGGCTCCCGTGCATCCAAACCAAAGGCGCTGAAAAGTTCCCGCAGGAACTTTTCAAAGGCATACCCTCTGGGGTGAGGAGTGAGAGCATTGATAGCGGTAAGCTCCTCCTTGAACTTGAGAAACTTTTCCCGGTCGAAAGCCGGGACTGGCGAGCTACCTCCGACCGGAGCCGGGCAGCTCCGCCCCTCCAGCCGGTCTATCAACTGGAGGAGGAGACCTTGACCGTTGGGAACCCATTCCTCCCGTGAGCGACGGACACGCACCGCCTCCCGGTGTTCCCAAAGCGCCTTGAGAGTTCTCACCACGGTGGAAGAATCGACGGATCGAAGGAAGCAACGCAGCCGCTTCGCTTTTGACGTTCCTTCACGGGCATAGGTGCTGTCGTCGATGTCGATGTTGAGCTCGTCGGCGAAGAAATCGCGGAAAGTGCGGTCTGAAAAATCCAGCACATAGCCTCCGCCCATCTCGAACAGGTCGTCGAGAAGTCTCATGTCGATGGAGCGCAGGCTACTCATGCGGCAAATATTTCCCGATGAGCCAGTTGCATCAAGCACGAGTCTCTTGCTGCCGGGATATTACCGGCACAGCCGAAAACCCCGGCCTGTCCCGCCGACCTTCAGGGTTCAGCGCTGGACGTTTCTGCCGTGGGACAAACCACAATTTCCGTCACCACGGGAGAGCCTTCGGGCGCCAGAGGCGCGTAGCGGGATGGAAGCACGCGGACCCATGCCAATGAGAGATCGTCCAAGGCTTTCTCCAGCGGCTCCAGCCGCTTGCCCCGAATTTCCACCGTGTCGGAAGGGAAACGCAGGGTGAGTAGTTCTTTCCCGTCGTCGGTGTCCTGCAGATGGCCGCGAACAAAGTGGAAATACGGAAATGTGAATCTCCCCTTGTCCTCCGTGATTACCCGGATCGTCTGCGTTCCTTCTTCGCGGTGCCAGCATTTGCCGGGGCGTGCTCCCGAGCGTTCCGCCGGGTCCGATTCATTTGTGTCTGATGATTTTATCATGGCTTGATGGATGGGGTGATTTGTTTCCGGTGCGTGGCACGTTCGCGGAAGCCCTTGAATGCCCGAATCCCTCGGGCGAACTCCTCCGCCAACGCTTGCAGCGTTCCGTGGCCTAAGAATTGCCGCTTGCGGCGGGCGGCGATGACGGATTCCGCTTTGCCGCGCACCAGA
>CAZVSA010000424.1:0-2661 GCA_964629955.1 uncultured Luteolibacter sp. | reverse complement strand
AACCCTGGAGGCAGCGGCTACCTCGGCCCCATCGCGGAGGAAACCCCCGGCGTTCCCGCCACCCCTCTGCTGACCGTCTGGCGCAGGCTCTGGGTGGAGAACGATTCCATGGAAGCCATTCCCGTCGATGCGGAAGGCCAGAAGATGAACGACATCAGCAACGATCTGGCCAACCGGGTGATTACCAGCGTGCATTATTCCAGCAGCGCCAACGAAACACAATTCAGGATCGACGAACCGCTTGACCATTGGAACGCGAGGAATCTGGAGAACGGAAGAATTTTAGTCCAGGGAGTCTTTCATGACGTGCTGAACGTTTACAGCGCCATGGAGCAGGGCTTGCCGAAACTCATGGTGATTGTGGCGGGGAACCACTCCTCAATCCCTGCCGGCACCCCTTTCCGGCTTTATGATGACGATGACTTCGGGCTGGACGCTCCGCCTCTGCCGCGTCTCGATCTGGTGGACGAGACGATCAAGAGCGTCTACAGGCCCGCGTTCATCGAAGTGGTGGATGCCGCCAATCATCACGGAATGGACTACAACCCGGATAAGATCATTCCTTTCTATAGAAACTATCCCATTTTGGTGGGCATTATTGGCAACCGAAACCCTGGAATATGGGATGATGCCCTTAACTTGAGTGAAAAGGAAGGGCCGAAATTATGGGTTGCACCCGTAATTGCCGGTTATCAACCAACAGATCTGTTCGATCCTTTCAATCCTTTCAATGGAGATTTTGGCATGCCGAACAGCGATGGCGACCCGAATACTGAGGAACGTGATGATGGACTGACCCCAGGGAACGGGGAATTCGGCGGGCTTTATTCGGTAATATATGTAGAAACAATTCGAGATGGACTTGATTTCGAATTGAGAAATCCAAATGAAAATCAAGAATTTATGCGTGAAGAGGTGAAAAGGAGAATAAAACTGACTACCGCCCATGAGATGGGTCACATGCCTTTATATAGCAAAGGAAATGATCATCATAACGAGGGAATGCTCATGTCTAGTGGCGGAGCCAATACAATTGGATCAGGTGTAACATTCTCAGCACCATCCATCAAGAGATTCAGAAGTACATTCAACTGGAGGCAAGAATAATGATCAATTCAATTAAATTTCCAGAAAGAATTTCAATCTTGCGGAATTTATTGATTGTATTTTTTGCAATCTTCATTTTCACGCCAGATGCCTCTGGAGACTCGAAAAGGACTAATGCCACAAACTCAATTTACATGATATATCGAGGAATTCAACGCTACCTCGATAAGAATGACGCGCCTCCGGCGACATGGGAAAATCTTATCAATGAGGGCTGGATTGACGAGAAGGCTCACGGGTTTATTTCCCGGTATTTGCCAAACTTTGAATTTTTATATCAATTTCCTGCCATTGAAATAAAATTGACGAAGCCGGACATGAAGGAAACCGTGATAGTAATGTCTGTTTCCAAAGAAGTTCATAGACAATGGGGGAGGAATGTGAGAGATCCTCAATTGAGATTGCTTCTTGTCCAAGGGGAAAATGGGCACATTTATTTGAGGCAGTATACCGAAGAATATTTGGAGAAACTTTTCACAGCCGCCGGATTGGACCTCGCCGATTACACAGGACCTGAAGGCAAGTGGGCTCCGGTCGGAGACATCAAAAAGAGACTCCCCCCGTCCGCCGATCCCGCACAAGACTTGCCGGAGACTCCGGGCGAAGCCAGTGATTTTGAACAAATTTCCACCATCGACGATCCTGCACAGGAAATTGCGGACCCGGGGCCTAGAAGCAGCATGGCGGCGTGGTTGTTCGGAATTTTGGGTGTCACCGCCATTCTCGCCGCCGCCGTGATCTTCCGCAAACGGAAAGCTTCATGATGCTTTTGATGGTGTCGGTTTAGAAAATCAAAAAGATGAACAGATTGGGAATTTTCTATTTAATTATACTTCTATTCACGCAATCCGTATCCGCTCGCGTGGAGATGTCGGGTCAATTTTCAACCTTCCGGCAAATCGGAATGGATTTGCACTGTTCCTTTATTGAAGAAGGGGAAGATATTCCATCCGATCCGCGCGAATGGCCGATGGTTCAACGTCATCTTTCACAGCCAGGCTACTCCGCAAGATCCGTGTTAAATTTCATGAGAGTCATGAATAATCTTGTTTTGGTGCCGGAATATCCTGTGATTCCGGATTTTTCCGGTTCAGGGGATATGGCCAAACATAACGGGTCCAGATTGATCGCCATAAGCAGGAAATCTCATAATGAAATGGAAAGGCTTGATAAAAGCAGAGGGCGTTATGTGATTTTTCAAACCAATGACCCTCCCTCGGTCTGGACGACTTGGATCAAGGAAAGTGACGCGCAGATCATTCTAAGGAATATCGACGATTTTGACCCAGCCAAAGCTCCTCTTCTTTTTCCCGAGGCCGGGTCAATGAAGCAGCCCGGGGATTATCTTTCGCTATGGCTCTCCGGCGGGGCAATCGCGGTTGCAATCCTGATATGGATGCTCATTCCCGATCGCTCGAAAGGATGAAATGCTGTCCGCAGTGGCGGAAGATAAGGCGGGCGGAACGCCAAAAGTGTTCTGAGAATCGTGGAGGTAATGCCGGAGGCGGAATCCCATCCGGTAGGGATGGACCGCCGGGCCGTCCCACTTTTTCC
>CAZVSA010000423.1:0-2675 GCA_964629955.1 uncultured Luteolibacter sp. | reverse complement strand
GCGTATTCCGGATCGGGAACATGCTCCGGATCGTCGCCGGGATAGCCGTCCGGATTCCTCGTGGTTTCCGTCTGGAAGACGATGGTGCGGATCGATCCGAGCGTGGTGGCGCTGTTTTCCGCCGAGAAATTCGAGCTGATGCCATAGGAGTAGAGCCCCTGGCTGAGAGGATGAAAACTGCCGTCTAGCTTGACGAGGGACGAGGTGCCCGCCGCATTTCCGTAGGAGGAAGGCAGTCCCTGCGACCAAGCTCCCATGGGATAGGATGGGAGGCCGCCAAAGGAAATGGTGGGGTAGTTGGCATTGGTGAGAGCCGTCCCGGGCACCCCCCAACCGGCGGTTTCCGAAGCTCCGCCGAGGTCGATGGAGACGAGGGCGGCATGGGCATGCCCTGCGGCCAGGGCGGCGGATGTGAGGAGTATCAGGGATTTCAGTTTCACGATGATTGGCAATTGATGGCACCCGCAGGTCGGCGGGAACCATGTGCCCCACCATGCTTCGCCCTGCCGCGCGGGGCTCACGATCGCTTGTCTTTCCGTGACGCCCGCTTGCTGAAAGAGGGCGATCCGGGCAATGTTCCGCCACTTTGGTACAATGTTGCGCTAAGTGCCCATCTTCTTCTTGCGATTCATTCTCAATAAAGTATCGGTCCCTCCGAATGTCCGCCGCACTGCGCCCCAAATCGCTTCATCAGGAGACCGGGGTTACGGTTACAGGGGTCGATGCGGACATCCGGCAGGCGGTGGATTGGAGTTCCCTGCTGGCGCCGAAGATGACCCACCTGGTTCTCAATCTGGACGGGGACGCCGTGGTGTTGGGCCGCACGATCCGTCTGGGGATCGCTCCCTGCACGGTTTCGCTCCTGAGCCCCGGCGGGGAGGAAAACGTCCATGCCAGCCGCTTGCCGGGAGCCGGACGGCACCGTTTTCTCATCCTTTCCGCCTCCCTCTCCTGGCTGGCCGCCGGTTTTGGCGAAGCGGTCGCGGCGCTCCATCCCGCCTTGCGCGGCGGGGATTTCATGCCCCGGGAACAAATGGGCAGGCTCCGCTCGATGAACCTTGCCGAACGCGATCTCTGCGAGGCGCTTCTGCAACCTCCGGTGGTCCGCTCCCTGCGGACGGCATGGTTTCATGCGAAGGTTCTCGAATGCTTCAGCCTGTTTGGCGCGGCCCAGGGCCAGCCCGTCAACGATCCGCTTCGCCAAAGGATCGACGCCGCGACATTGTGGCTGCGCGAGCACTTCAACGAGGATCTCGATCTCAATGCCGTCGCCCGCCATGTGGGCTGCGCGCCGCACTATCTCAGCCGCTTGTTCCGGCAGCACACCGGAGGCACGCTCAGCAGGAAACTGAGGCAGATCCGCATCGACCGCGCCGCCGTGCTGCTTCGGGACGGAGCCTGCAATGTCACCGAAGCGGCCCTTGAGGTCGGGTACAACAGCCTCAGCCATTTCACCAAGGCCTTCGTCGCCGAAAAGGGAGTGAGGCCGTCGGACTGGAAGGCGTTGTGATGGGCCTATGTTAAAAAGGGATTGGTGTCCCGGCTTTCGCGATTCATATTGGCAGCGTCTCTTGAGAATTTTCTCCGGCTTCATCCCTATCAACACCCTGCTTCCACCGAACGATGTCCAACGCCATCCAAGCATATGCCGCCACCAGTCAGGGGGGCGCTCTCGAACCATTCCATTTCGATCCCGGCCCCCTCGGCCCGGAGGAAGTGGAGATCTCCGTCAGCCATTGCGGCATCTGCCATTCCGATCTGTCCGTGCTGGACAACGAATGGGGCTTTTCCGCCTACCCCTTCGTCCCGGGGCACGAAGTGACGGGCACGGTTGCCGCCTTGGGAGAGCAAACCAAAGGGCTCCGCGTCGGCCAGCGCGTGGGTGTCGGCTGGTCCGCTTCCAGTTGCCTGAGCTGTTCGCAATGTCTTTCCGGCCACCACAACCTCTGCCCGCAGGTCCAGGGCACCATCGTGGGCCGTCACGGTGGTTTTGCCGACCGCTTGCGCGCCCAATGGCCCTGGGTGCGTCCGTTGCCGGAGGGGCTCAATCCGGTCACCGCCGGACCTCTTCTCTGCGGCGGCATCACGGTGTTCGCGCCCCTGCTGGTTTATGGAATCTCCCCCGTTTCACGTGTGGGGGTGATCGGCATCGGAGGTCTCGGCCATTTGGCGCTCCAGTTCGCCAACAAATGGGGTTGTGAGGTGCATGCCTTCACCACCAGCGACAGCAAGGAGGAGGAAGCCAGGAAACTCGGCGCTCACTTCGTCCACAACACCCGGCGCGATGGCGCGTTGCAAAGTCTCGCGGGCAGCCTCGATCTCATCATCTCCACCATCAACGTCCCGCTCGACGTTCCCGGGCTTCTCGGAACCCTCGCGCCCAATGGCCGTCTCCATGTCGTCGGAGCGGTGCTCGAACCGTTGCCGGTCCCGGCTTTCGGCCTGATTTCCGGCCAGAAATCCGTTTCGGGCTCTCCCACGGGCAGCCCCTCCGCGATCGACCGCATGCTGGAATTCAGCGCCCGCCACGGCATCGCTCCCGTTGTCGAAAAGTTCCCGATGTCCAGGGTCAACGACGCCTTGGATCATCTCCGTTCGGGCAAGGCGAGATACCGCATCGTGCTGGAGAATGACGCGGCCCTTTGAGATTCGGGGAGCACACGCGCCCCCGCGTG
>CAZVSA010000422.1:1601-2682 GCA_964629955.1 uncultured Luteolibacter sp. | reverse complement strand
CGATTTCATCGTCTTCGAATTCGTTCGAAGGAATCGCGCCTTCGGACTTGTAGCCGATGTCCACGAGGACGACCTGCGGACGGATTTCGAGGATGGTGCCTTTGACGATCGATCCTTCGCGGAATTCGCGGAATTTGGAATCGATGAGGTCGTTCAGTTCTTGGTTGGTGGGCTCTGCGAGTGCGGAACTCATGGTGGTTTGGTTTGGGGTTAGGTTGTTGGTTCGTTTTCCTTCTGGTGATTGCCCCGAGGAATGGACCTGCCGGGCACCGGGGCGCCAACCGCCTGACAGGAAAAGAAAAACGGGCGGCGATGCTGACAACGGCGGCGGCAATGGCAAGACCAAACGAAATGGAAAAAAGCAGCCGGGTCCCTACATTAGGGAACCGCTGAACAAAGCCGGATTGGGGCGAAGGATTGATTTTTGTCGTGATCGTGCGTCACCACACATCCCCGCCACCTTCTGATGCGCGGAAATCCGTGCCGATGGCGGCGGCCCGGTGCGTTTTGATTTCATCCCGGTTCTCCACTCCGATAGATCCGGCATCGGCGTGGACCTGGGTTTCGCGGCCGTGGAGGAGCTTCGCGGTTTGCGAAATGTAGGAAACATTGGCCGCGGTGGAGATGACGGTATGAATGCTCTCCGCCGGGCTGATCGCCCTGCCGGCCATGAACGGTGCGTACCGGGCGGTTCATCTCCGGCCATGCTTGCGGACCGCCGCGCCCTTCTCGTGAATTGGTGGCACGACCCCGATTTCGCGGACGACACCCCCTTCGGCGCGACCGTCGTGATTCTGGAAAAACCCAACCCGCGTGAAGGCGGCGGGCCGGAAACCGGCGGATGACCCCGCGCGATTTGCGGAAATCCCCGGCAGGGCTAAAGTGTTCATAAGAACACTTTAGCCCTCCATCTACCAGCCCCGCCGCCCCCGCGCCTCCCCGCTCTGGCAGATCGTCCACCACGGCTGGGACAGCTTCCTCGCGGATTACGAAAAACGCCACCGCAGGGACCTCGGCCCGCTCCGGCCCGGCTCCATCCGGACCGTCGAAGCGTTCCTGCGCTGCGGCGACCTCGCCTCCG
>CAZVSA010000422.1:0-1591 GCA_964629955.1 uncultured Luteolibacter sp. | reverse complement strand
CGCCTCCGGCTTCACCCGCCTCCAGTGCCCGGACTGCGGTCACGAGCGCCTCCTCGCCTTCACCTGCAAGACCCGCCACTTCTGCCCCGCCTGCCACCAGCGCCGTGTCCGCGCCACCGGCGAATGGATCGCCGGCGGCGTCTGCCACGATGTCCCCCACCGCCAGTTCGTCTTCACCATCCCCAAAGTCCTGCGCGGCATCTTCCGCAAGCGCCGTCGGCTTCTCGGCATCCTCTTCCACACCGCCATCGAAACCCTCCGCGACGCCTTCCGCATCCGGCTCGGCCTGCCGGATGGCCGGCTCGGGGCCGTCGCCGCCGTCCACACCTTCGGCGACTACCTCCTCTTCCACCCCCACCTCCACGTCCTCGCCGCCGACGGGCTTTTCGCGCCGGATGGCCGCTTCCACTGCATGCCCGCCGGAGAAACCCCCGCCGCCGCCGTCGAACTCTTCCGCCACCGCTTCCTCCACGTCCTGCGCGAGGCCAAACTCATCGGCCCCCGCAAGCTCGCCAACCTCCTTTCGTGGAAGCGTTCCGGCTTCCACATCGACTCCGGCGGCGCGGACCCCGTGCCCGCCCGCGACGCGGCGGGCCGCAAACGCCTCGCCGAGTACCTGCTGCGCCACCCCTTCTCCCTCCAGAAGATCACCTGGAACGCCGCCACGAAAACCGTGATCTACCGCTCCAAGCGCCACCACACCACCCGGCGCAATTTCCAGGTCTTCAGCGCCCCGCATTTCATCGCCGCCGCCCTGCTCCACCTGCCGCCGAAGGGCCAGCAGACCGTCCGCTACTACGGCGTCTATTCCAACAAATCCCGCGGCAAGAGGGGAACGGGCGGCCCGCCCGTGCGAATCCTCCCCCCGCCTGCGCCGCTTCCAGAGACCGCCAATCTTCAATCGTCAATCCGCAATCTTCAATTAGAACTCATCCCCGCTCCGCCCAAACAATCCGCCAGGGCGATGCGCCCGCTCTGGCGCGACCTGATCCTGAAAACATGGGGCGGCGATCCGCTGCAATGCCCCTGCTGCAAGGGGACGATGCGGCCCGTGCGCCAGTTCATCCGCCCCGAGCACATCGAATTTTTCCTCCGCCTCCACGGCTTGTGGGAGGGCATCGTCCAGCTTCCCCGCCCGCCGCCGCCGCCCTTCGACATCGAAACGATGGAGCCTGTCGAACCGCCGTGGCGCGCGGTGAAGGAGTGGATCACCGACGAAGACCCGGACCTCGATTGGTTCAACCGCCCGCGGAAGCCCCCGGAACCCGACCCGGACTTCGACCAGCGCCTCGCTTGGCGTCCGCCGGAAATCCCGCTCGGCGACGGCCGCATTCTCGTTCTCGAAGACTGACCGCATCCTCATCCTCATGGACCCGCTGCCGGATTTTCTTGGCACGGCGGGGCGGAGGGTTATGCTTGCGCCGATGCTCAATGAGCCATGAACTCCTCCATTCCCCTCATTTTTGCCGCCGGGTCGCGCCCGATGCGGAGCTTGACCCCGCCCTGCGAGCGGACGAGACCTCCCTCTTCCCCCCGCAACCCCCTTTCTCCCTCCCCTCGGACCGGCCAACAGGTGTTTCAACACCGCGCG
>CAZVSA010000421.1:0-2691 GCA_964629955.1 uncultured Luteolibacter sp. | reverse complement strand
CACGACGGCCCGCCCTTCGCCAACGGCGACGTCCACATGGGCACCGCGCTCAACAAGGTGCTCAAGGATCTTGTGGTGAAATCCAAAACCATGGCCGGTTTCACCGCGCCGTTCATCCCCGGCTGGGACTGCCACGGCCTGCCCATCGAGTTCAAGGTCGTCAAGGAAGCCGCCGGTCTCGAGCCCCCGGAAATCCGCCGCCGCTGCACCGAGTTCGCGAGTAAATTCATCGACATCCAGCGCAACTCGTTCCGCCGCCTGGGCGTCTTCGGCGATTGGAAAAACCCCTACCTCACCATGGCCCCGGCCTACGAGGCGGGCATCCTGCGCGTCTTCGCCAAGCTCGTGGAAGGCGGCTGCGTCTATCAATCGAAGAAGCCCGTCCAGTGGTCCTACGGCGCGCAGACCGCGCTCGCCGAGGCCGAGGTGGAATACCACGACAAGGAAAGCCCGGCCATTTTCGTGAAGTTTCCCCTTCTGGGGAGCGCCACCCTCCCGCCCGCATTGGAAGGAGCCTCCCTCGTCATCTGGACCACCACCCCGTGGACGCTGCCCGCGAACCTCGGCATCGCCGTGCATCCGGAGTTCACCTACGTCGTGGGCCGCTTCGTGAAGGGCAACATGGAAAAAATCCTGGTGATCGTCCGCGAGCTGGTGGAGGCCTTCGAGGAGAAAACCGGCTACAAGCTCGACAAGTCCCTCGACGAAATCCGCGGCCGCGAGTTCGACGGACTGCTCGCACAGCACCCCTTCCTCGACCGCACGTCGAAGCTCATCCTCGCCAATTTCGTCACCACCGACACCGGCACCGGCGCGGTCCACATCGCCCCCGGCCACGGCGCGGACGACTACACCGCCGGCCAGCAGAACGGTCTGGAAGTGCTTTCGCCCGTGGACAACGAAGGTCTCTTCACCGCCGAGGCCGGCCTTGAGGAACTCGTGGGAAAACACGTTTTCAAATCCAACGACCGCATCATCGAAATCCTCGAAGAGAAAGGCGTGCTGCTCGGCAGGGAAGTTTACAAGCATTCCTACCCGTATTGCTGGCGCTCGAAGACCCCGATCATCTTCCGCGCCGTCGAGCAGTTCTTCATCTCCCTCGACACCCTGCGCGGCCTCGCGCTGACGGAGATCGACAAAGCCGAATGGCTGCCCGCCTGGGGCCGCAACCGCATCTACGGCACCGTCGAGGCGCGTCCGGACTGGTGCATCTCCCGCCAGCGCACCTGGGGCGTGCCGCTGCCGGTTTTCTTCGACGAAAACGACAACGCCATCCTCTCCGCCGACATCGCCCGCAAGATCGCCGATCTCGTGGAAAAGGAAGGCACGAATCTCTGGTTCGAGAAATCCGACGCCGAACTCGCTTCCCTGTTAGGTCTTCCCGAAGGAGTGAAGAAATGCCGCGACACGCTCGATGTCTGGATCGATTCCGGCTGCTCGCACGTTTCCGTTCTCGAAAGCCATCCCGAGCTGCACGCACCCGCCGACCTTTATCTCGAAGCGACCGACCAGCACCGCGGCTGGTTCCAGAGTTCCCTCATGATGAGCGTCGGCTGGCGCGGCGTGGCACCCTACAAATCCGTGATGACCCACGGTTTCGTCGTGGACAAGGACAAGAAGAAGCTCTCCAAGTCCGAAGCCGAGAAAGCCGGAAAACCCATCGACGCCGCCCACTTCTACAACAAATACGGCGCCGACATCGTCCGCCTGTGGGTTTCTTCCGTCGATTGGCAGAACGAAGTCCCCTTCGGCGAAGATCTTTTCAAGCAGGTCGCCGAGCCCTACCGCCGCCTCCGCAACACTCTCCGCATTCTGTTAGGCAACCTCGACGGCTTCAAGGAACTCAAGGAGCGTGGGCATCCTGCCCACTCTTACACTCTCTTGGACAAGTGGATCCTCGAACGCCTCCACGCCGTCACCGCCGAATGCCTCGCCGCGTACAAAACCTACGAATTCCGCAAGGTCTTCAACGCGCTGAACCAGTTCTGCACCACCGACCTTTCCGCCGTCTACATCGACGCGCTGAAGGACCGGATGTACTGCGATTCCAGTAGTTCCCCGCGCCGCCTCGCCTCGCAGGCCGCCATCCACACCATTTTCCTCACCCTCACCAGGCTCCTCGCCCCGATCCTCGCCTACACCGCGGACGAAGCGTGGGAACACGCGGCGTTCACCGAAGGCAGCGTCCACGAGCAGGATTTCCCCGAGCCCGATCCGGCGTTCGCGCCCGGCGAGGCCACCGCGAAGGCGAACCGTCTGTTCGAGATCAAGTCCGTCATCCAGACCGCGATCGAGGCCCGCATCCAGGCGAAGGAATTCACCCGCAACAACGAGGCTGCCGTCACCCTGACGCTGACTTCGGACGATGAAGGGCTCCTCGAACTCCTCAACGACCGCGGGTTCGCCACCGAGTTCTTCATCATCGCGGAACTTGAGGTGAAATGGAGCGACCACGTCTCCGCCACCGCCCGCAAAACGGAACTCCCGCTCTGCCCCCGCTGCCGCAGGCACGAGCCGCTGCTGGAGAGCGGTCTTTGCGAACGCTGCGACGCCGTGGTTTCCTGATGAAGTGCGGAGGCCATTGGCCTTTGGATTTTTAACCACGGAAAGCACGGAATTCACGGAAGGGTCTTCCAAAAGTGGCTGCGACGTCTCGTCGCAGGCCGTGGCGGTGGCGTCCCGCCGCCGCAT
>CAZVSA010000420.1:0-2723 GCA_964629955.1 uncultured Luteolibacter sp. | reverse complement strand
AAAAATCAGCGCGGGGATTCCGATCCTGAGTCCGGCGGCGGTGGTGCCGAGCGCTTCGGAAACCCCCTCCGCCAGCTCCATCTGCCGCACGCCGCTGTCGCCGGAGGAAATGTAGAGGAAGGATTTGATCATCCCGATCACGGTGCCCAACAGCCCGATCATCGGCGCGATGGAACCGATGTCCGCCAGGTAGGTGATGCGCGAGGTGAGCAGGCCGGCCTGCCGGGAACCCTCCGCCTCGGCGACTTCCCGGATCTCGCCGAACGACGCTCCGGGGTATTTCGTGAAGAAATCCAGCGTCTTCTGCGTCAGGCGCGCCATGCTTTCGTTCTGCCGGTGGCAGTAGGCGATGAGGCCGAGGTAGTCGCGCTTCCGGATCATCGCCTCGGCGGTGTTCATGAAGCGGTCGCTCACCACGGCGTTGCGGCGGATGGTGAGCAGATAGAGGAGGATGAGAACCACCGCGATCACCGACATGAGGGCCAGCGGATACATGATGATGCCGCCCGCGGCGACGATCTCAAGGAAGTCGATCTGCTGCTCCGCGACGGGCTCCTCCTGTGCGGACGCGGCGAGCGAAGACAGGACGATCCCCGCGGAAATCAAAGAAAAACACTTCATGAAGATGGCGGTCAGTCTAAACTCCGGCCCGGCCAACGCAAGCCCTGCCTCCGGAGCCGGTCAATACGCGGAGGAAGGGGCGATCTTTCGCCCCGGAGCCCGCCCGCCACCGCGGGATTGCGTTTGGGAATTTCGCGTCCAGCCTGTCTTTCCAGCCGCCATGTCCGCGCCCGACCTGAAAGCCAAGCTCCGCGACGTGCCCCACAAGCCCGGCGTTTACCTGATGAAGGACCGCCTCGGCTCGATCATCTACGTGGGGAAGGCGCGCGATCTGCGGAAGCGCCTTTCGTCCTATTTCATGGCGTCCCGCAAAACCCGCGCGGACCTCAAGACCCGCGCGCTCATCGACACCATCCACGATTTCGAGATCCACGTCGTCCGCAACGAGGAGGAATCCCTGCTCCTCGAAGGAAAACTGATCAAGGACTACCGCCCCCGCTACAACATCACCTTCCGCGACGACAAACGCTTCCTCCTCGTGAAAATCCGGCCGGGCGACCCATGGCCGCGTTTTGCCACCACGCGGATGAAAAAAGAGGACGGTTCGCGCTACTTCGGGCCGTTTCCCCACTCCGGAGCCCTGCGGGAAACGCTGTCCTGGATTTCCCGCCACTTCGGCCTCCGCGTGTGCCGTCCCTCCATCCCCGGAGAGAACGACTACCGGCATTGCAACGCCGACATCATCCGCAACTGCTCGGCCCCGTGCATCGGCCGCATTTCCCGCGAGGACTATCTCGCCCGCGTCGAGGAGGCGTGCCGCGTTCTCGAAGGAAAGGGAAAACGCGAATTGTTCGATGCCCTCCAGGCCGACATGAGCCGCGCCGCCGGGGCGCTCGATTTTGAAAAAGCCGCGAAGCTCCGCGATGTCCTGGACAACCTCCGCAAAACCCTCACTCCCGCCCGCCGCTTCACCCGCGGGCGGGGCATCCAGACCACGGTAAAACCACTGGAGGACCTCGCCGACCTTGGCGAGGCCCTGCACCTCTCCGGCCCTCCGCGGGTAATGGAGTGTTTCGATATTTCCAACGTCTCCTCCAACCACATCGTCGCCTCCATGGTGCGCTTCACGGACGGGAAACCGGACAACCAAAACTACCGCCGGTATCGCATCCGCACGGTTTCCGGGCAGGACGACTTCGCGTCCATGGCGGAGGTGATCCGCCGTCGCTACTCGCGCATCCTTTTGGAAAACGTCGCCGCGAATCCCGATCTCCAGCTCACCCAGGAAGACGCCGTGGAAGCCCAGCGCCGCCTCGCCCGCGAGGGACGCGCCCGCATCGTCCTGCCCGATCTCGTGATCGTCGATGGCGGAAAAGGCCAGCTCGGCATGGCGGTGAAGGAACTCCGCGCGCTGGGGCTCCACCAGCTTCCCGTGGTGGGCCTCGCGAAACAACATGAGGAAATCTTCGTGCCGGGCCGTTCCGATTCCATCCGCATTCCCCACGACCGCGGCGCGTTGAAAATCCTCCAGCGCATCCGCGACGAAGCCCACCGCTTCGCCAACGGATACAACGAACTTCTCTACCGCCGCCGGATGAAGGAAAGCATCCTCGACGAATGCCCCGGAATCTCCCCGCGCAAGAAACAGCTCCTGCTGGAAAAATTCGGCAGCGTCACACGCATCAAAAACGCGACGCCCGCGCAGATCGCCGGGCTGCCCGGCATTTCCGAGAAAGCAGCCGCCGCACTCCTCGAATTCCTCCACCGGAACGGATGATTCCACGGGTCGCGCGTCTCCGGAGTGCGAAGGCGCGTGCTCCGTGCTTTTGCACAATCACCCCGCCGGGTTATGGCTGCCGCTGGCGGAACCCTACACGAAAATGTCGCCCGATTCCTAGCGATCGCCGGAGGGAACCGCGATGGTGACCCTGCGTGCGATGGCTCCCGCAGCCCGCCCGCGTTCCGCAAAAACCCGAAATCCATGACCATTCCCGCCCGCCGCGCGCTTTGCGGCCTCGTCGCCTTGATCCTCGCACCGCTGGTGCGGGCCGACATCACGTACCACCTGAATTTCGACCCGGCGTCCTCGCCCGAGGCCCAGCAGGTGGCGAATTCCGTGGCGGTGGTGGCCGCGTTCTACAACCAGCACGGCTCGTTCAACA
>CAZVSA010000419.1:0-2746 GCA_964629955.1 uncultured Luteolibacter sp. | reverse complement strand
CGTCGAGAGTGGTTTCGAGGCCCTTGGCTTCTTCCACGGTGATGGTGCCGTCCTTGCCGACCTTGTCCATGGCATCGGCGATGATGTCGCCGATTTCCTTGTCGGAGTTCGCGGAGATGGAGGCGACCTGGGCGATTTCCTTGGCGTCGGAGACGGGCTTGGAAAGCTCGGCGAGCTTGGCGACGATCGCTTCGGTGGCTTTCAGAATGCCGCGCTGGAGCGAGATCGGGTTGGCACCGGCGGTCACGTTGCGGAGGCCTTCCTTGTAGATGGCTTCGGCAAGGACGGTGGCGGTGGTGGTGCCGTCACCGGCGATGTCGGAGGTCTTGGAGGACACTTCGCGGATGAGCTGCGCGCCCATGTTTTCGTAGGGACACTCGAGTTCGATTTCCTTGGCCACCGAGACACCGTCCTTGGTGATGGTGGGGGAACCGAATTTCTTGTCGAGGATCACATTGCGACCGGCGGGGCCGAGGGTGGCTTTGACGGCACGGGCGAGTTTTTCCACGCCGCGCAGGAGGGCCTGGCGGGCGCTTTCGTCGAATTGGAGTTGTTTGGCCATGTTGGTGGTGGAAGTTATTTGTTAGAAGTTATTTGTTATTTGTTGAGGGGCGGATGATTCATTCCTGGCGCTAATCGGGGATTCTTCCCTTATAACTTTTAACCAATAACGAATAACCGCCGTTGGCCTCAGCCGACGACGCCGAGGATGTCGGATTCGGAGATGATGAGGACTTCCTGTCCGTCGAGCTTCACTTCGGTGCCGCCGTATTTGGAGATGAGGACTTTGTCCCCGACTTTTACGGAGAACTCAATGGCGTTGCCATTGTCGTCCTTTCCGCCGGTGCCGAGGCTGAGCACTTCGGCTTCCTGCGGTTTTTCCTTGGCGGTGTCCGGAAGGACGATGCCACCGGCGCTGATGGCGTCGGCTTCGAGGCGCTTGACGAGGACACGTTGTCCGAGGGGTTTGATGTTTGCCATGTTTCGATGTGTTGGTTGTTGGTTTCTATGAGAAGCCACGCCCTGTTGGTGGGGAGTGGAAAGTTTTCAGTTTTCAGTTTTCAGGGAAGAGGGTTCGAGGGCGGAGAGCCACTCATCGAGTTCGTGGTCGAGTTGTTCGGTTAGGAAGTCGAGCCACGTTTGGAAATCGCCGGAGTCGGCGGCTTCGAGGGCGTTGTAGTAGTTTTGGCGGAGACCGGTGGGGATGGATACCGGCGGGTAACCGGCGGAGAGGAGGATGAAGTTCATCGCGAGGCGGGCGGCGCGGCCGTTGCCATCGGTGAACGGGTGGATACGGGCGATGCCATGGTGAAGTTTCGCGGCGCGCTCGACGGGATCGGAAATCGTGGAGATTCCGGTAAAAAGCTCGGACATGAGATCCGGGACTTTCACGGGGTTCGGTGGAACGAGGTTGGCTCCGGCGATGCGGACGGCTCCGGTGCGGTAGCTGCCGGCGAAGCTGTCTTCCACGCCGGTGAGGACGATGCGGTGAAGGTCCAGCAGGTCGTGTTCGGTGAAAGCCGCGCCGGGGCGGGCGAGTTCCTTCACGCGTTCCCAGGCCTTGGCGAGATTGACGGCTTCGAGGTGATCCTTGAGCGGCTTGCCGGAAACGGTGACACCTTTGGAAAGGACGAGTTCCGTTTCGCGGAGGGTGAGGGTGTTGCCCTCAATGGAGTTCGATTCATACACCATCCGCACATCCCACGCCGCCGCGAGGCTGGCAACCGACTCGGGAGAGAGCGGACGCAGCGCGGCGAGGCGTTGGTGTTTGGTGGTGAGATCGGGCATTGGCTGGAAATGTGGCGGCGATCATTGGTCGCCGCGAGCGGGTGAGCAAATGACGGCGACCGGTGATCGCCGCTACATGGGGATCAATCCACTACTTCGGCGTCGACGACTTTGCCTTTGGCTTTTTTGGGCTCGTTGGAATCGGGTTCTTCGTCGGGCTGGACTTCCGGCTGGGCTCCTGCGGCACCGGCTGCCTGTTGGGCGGCTGCGGCGAGGGCTTGCAGGGAGCTTTCGAGGTCGGTGCTGGCGGCGTTGATCTTGTCGAGGTCGTCGCTGCTGATGGCGTCGCGGACGGCTTTGACCTTTTCTTCCAGCGAGGATTTGAGTTCGGCGGGGGCGTTGTCGCCGAGTTCGCCGAGTTGTTTTTCCACGGAGAAGGCGAGGTTTTCGGCTTTGTTCCGGGCGTCGACTTTTTCCACGCGTTTGCGGTCTTCCTCGGCGTGGGCTTCGGCTTCCTGCTTGGCTTTCTCGATCTCGTCCTTGGAGAGTCCGGAGGAGCCTTGGATGGAGATTTTCTGCTCCTTGCCGGATTGTTTGTCCTTGGCCGAGACGTGGAGAATGCCGTTGGCGTCGATGTCGAAGGTGACTTCGATCTGCGGTTCGCCGCGGCGGGCGGGGGCGATGCCGTCGAGCTTGAAGTTCCCGAGCAGCTTGTTGTCGTTGAACAGCGGGCGCTCGCCCTGGCTGATGCGGATGTCCACGGCCGGCTGGTTGTCGGAGGCGGTGGAGAAGACCTGCGATTTCTTCGCCGGGATGGTGGTGTTGCGCTCGATCATCGGCGTGGCGCGGGAGCCTTCGGTTTCGATCGAAAGCGTGAGCGGGGTCACGTCGAGCAGCAGCACGTCCTTCACGTCGCCCTGGAGCACGCCGCCCTGGATGGAGGCGCCGATGGCGACGACTTCGTCCGGGTTCACGCCGCGGTGCGGTTCCTTGCCGGCGAGTTCCTTGGCGGTCTCGA
>CAZVSA010000418.1:0-2748 GCA_964629955.1 uncultured Luteolibacter sp. | reverse complement strand
GGGATGGACCGCCGGGCCGTCCCTACCGGTGAAACCCGCCTCCGGCGTTGCCGCCGCGATTCCCGGAACTCTTTTGGCATTCCGCCCGGCTTCCGCCCCTCACAGCTCCGACGACCGCCGGACGGCTTCCCTTTCCAGCGGAGCCTGCGGGTAGCCGGATTCGAGGCATTGCCTGAGATACACTTCGAGAAATTCCTCGATGCCTCCCAAGCGTTCGTATTGGGCGGTGTGGACGCATTCATGCGCCAGCAGGCGGCGGTTTCCCGAGTGTTGCCGCCGCAGGTAGATGCCGTAGCGCAGCGAGAGCCCGATGGTGTGGGAAGTGACCTCCGGGAAAAAACGCGATGCAAAATCCAGCGGCTTTGCATTGAGAAGGGGAATCCTCTCCACCTCCAGCACACGTATGCGCTCCGGATGACGGACACCCATCCGCACGGCGTCCTCAAGCGCCTGCCCGCCCAACGGCGTGCCCTCCCTCAGGATCTTCCGCTCCTGCCACGCCGCCCATCGCGCCGCGGGGGGAACGATGAGCGGGAGAAGCGGAAGGAGACGTTTCATCGCCGCCCCATCAGCGTGAGGAGGCCTCGTCCGAAGCGACGAACTTGTATGCGATCGCTCCGATGGCTCCGCCGATGACCGGAGCCACCCAGAACAGCCAGAGCTGCGAAATGGCTTCGCTGCCGGCGAACAGCGCGACACCCGTGCTGCGGGCGGGGTTCACCGAGGTGTTGGTCACGGGAATGCTGACGAGATGGATCAGGGTCAGCCCGAGGCCGATCGCGATCGGTGCGAAGCCTGCGGGAGCCCGTTTGTCGGTGGCTCCGAGAATGATGAAAAGAAAGGCGGCGGTCATCACCACTTCCGTCACCAGTCCGGCCAGAAGCGTGTAGTTGCCGGGAGAGCGATCCCCGTAGCCGTTCGAGGCGAAACCGGCCGCGGCGTCGAACCCCTCCTTGCCGGATGCGATGACATACAGCACCGCGCCCGCGAGGATCGCGCCCGCCACCTGGGCGACGATGTAGGGCAGAAGTTTGTTCGCGGGAAACCTGCCGCCCGCCCAGAGACCGACCGAAACGGCGGGGTTCAGGTGGCAACCGGAAATGTGCCCGATGGCATAGGCCATCGTCAGCACCGTTAGACCGAAGGCAAGCGAGACGCCGAGCAAGCCGATACCGACATCAGGAAACGCGGCGGCCAGAACGGCGCTGCCACATCCTCCGAGAACCAACCAGAACGTGCCGAAGCACTCCGCTGCATAGGATTTCATATGATCGTGTGTTAGGATGTTTGAGGACGGTTCCGCGGGAATCGATGAGAGCCGATCTCCCGGAACAACGCCCTCTCCACTCAAACCGGGAATGGAGAAAAATGGCAAGGTCCAAACTTCCTCACGATTTTCAGGAATGCCCCAAACCACGCCGGAACGTCAAAACCGTGCCAGAATGGCATCGCCCATCGCCGTGGTGCCGACATGGGTTTCGCCGGAATGGCTGGTGGAGATGTCCCCCGTCCGGAAACCATCCGCGATGGCTCCGGCAACGGCGTTTTCGATCGCCGTCGCGGCCTCCGCTTCGCCAAGGGAAAAACGGAGAAGCATGGCCAGGGAAAGAATCTGGGCGATCGGGTTGGCGATGCCCCGGCCCGCGATGTCGGGAGCGGAACCGCCCGAGGGCTCGTAAAGACCGAAGTAGAGGCCGTTTTCACCCTGCTTCCCGAGCGACGCGGACGGGAGCATTCCGAGGGAGCCGGAAATCATCGCCATTTCATCCGAGAGGATGTCTCCAAAGAGATTTTCGGTGACGAGAACATCGAAGGAACCCGGACGCTTGATGAGCTGCATCGCCGCGTTATCGACATACATGTGGGAAAGCTCCACTTCGGGGAACTCCTTCGCGATTTCCAGCACCGTCTCGCGCCACAGCACGGAGGTGGCGAGCACGTTCGCCTTGTCCACGGAAAGCAGTCTCTTCTTCCGGCCCATCGCGGCGGTGAACGCCACTCGCGCGATGCGCTCGATCTCGCTCTTGCGGTAAATCATCGTGTCGAAGGCCACCGGCTCGCCGTCGCGCTCCTCGCGCCCCTTCGGCGTGCCGAAGTAAACGCCGCCGGTCAGCTCGCGGACGCAGAGGACATCGAACCCCTCGCCGATCAGCTCCTGTTTCACCGGAGACGCGTGGGTGAGGGCGGGCAGACAAACTCCCGGGCGGAGATTCGCGAAAAGGCCGAAGTGCTTGCGGAGCGGAAGAAGCGCCCCGCGCTCGGGCTGGATCTCCGGAGGAAGGGTTTCCCATTTCGGACCGCCGACCGAACCGAAAAGGATGGCATCCGCCGCCTCGCAGGCGGAAACGGTTTCCGGTGGCAGGGGATGGCCTGTCGCGTCGATGGCGGCCCCGCCGACCAGATGCTCCGTGCGTGCGACGGAAAATCCGAATTTCGCTTCGGCGGCTTCGAGGATGCGGACGGCCCCGGCCATGACTTCCGGGCCGATGCCGTCTCCGGCGAGAATGGTGATGCGGTGGTTGCGGGACATGCGGGGGGAAGATGGGTGAACCCCCCACCGGGATGCAAGGGAAACGCGGATCAAATCAGAGGACGGCCCGGCTCTCCCGCCCATGCCCCATGCCGGTTGAAGCCCGATGCCTTCAAGGATTCGAGTGGCCGCGACACAGCGGAAGCTCTCCGAAAAGTGGCGCGGGCATTCCGCCAAAAGTGTTCCGGGAATGATTCCCGCAGGTAGGGCGTGACCGC
>CAZVSA010000417.1:0-2757 GCA_964629955.1 uncultured Luteolibacter sp. | reverse complement strand
TCGTCTTCGGCTCTCCGACCTCCCAGCGGGCCGGGCAGCGGGTGGAGGCCACGCTCACGGCGGCATTGGCGATGCGTTTCCCGGCTCCTGCCGGGCCGGTCAGGGCGAACGATCCGCCGGAGTGGAGCATCGACTTGGTGGCGGCGGACCGCATCGTCATCGCCTACGGCGCGGACGGGCCGCCCGCCTTTGCGGCGGATCACCTCGTGTGCAACCTCGCCCCCTCATCGGAAGCCGAGATTTTCTACCGCAGGGTTCTTTCCGCCGCGGACAATCCCGCGACATCCCGGCTGACCCTGATGACGGAGGAGGCCCCGCTCACGGACTTCATCGTCCAGGGCGCGGCGGCGCTTTCGGAGGATTCCGTGTTTTTCGATTTCAACGAGTCCGGCAATCTGTCCCGGGCGTTTTCCTTTGACCGGACGTTCACCTTCCCGCGCATCGGCTACGATCTGTCGGGCAGCACGTTCAAGCTGAGGAGCGACGGCTTCGAGGCGACGGTGCTGGGGGTGACCCATTGGCAAGGAAGCGCTCCGACCTTTCTGGAAGTCACCACGACGCAGCATTCGTGGTGGTTCACGCCGCGCATCCAGACGACTCTGGAAATCGGGGGTGGGGATCTGAAAGCCTTCGAGGCGATCGCGAGCGGGGACTTGGCCGTTTCCTACGGCTTCGCCGGGCAGGTGAATCTGCCCGGCGTGACCACGGAAAGGACGCTTTACGAACTGCCGGCCCACCAGGTTCCGAAAAGGATCGTCTATCTCGGTAACGTCGGGATGGTTCCGGTGTTCGCCGTGCTGTCCTTCGAGTTCAAAATCAAAAGCGTGGCGCGGGCGGAGGTGGCGCTGGCTTTCCACGGGCTCTACCAGCAGGGCGTGAGCGCGGCGTACGGCCTGAGCTACCGGCAGGGGAAGGATGTGGAATGGGTGCGGAGCTTCCAGACCACGCCCGCGGTTCTGGAGGGGGATGCCGGGCTGGCGGGGGAGTTTTCGTGGAAGCTTTCGCTGGAGCCGGAAGTGAAATTTCTGGTGCAGGGTTTGGCGGGGATCAAGGCGGGACTGGTTCCCAGCGGCGGGGTTGTCGTGAGTTCTTCCGGGGGCGATCCGAAGTTGTGCCTTGAGGGATCTTTGGACTTCACCATCGCTCCGGACGTCCATCCCATGTTCGGGGAGATCGCCACCGGATTGAGCTTCGGCATCTGGTCGGGAAAGTCCTGCGGCGAATTCTCCTTCACCACGCACCCGGAAAGCCAGACGGTGAAGGAGGGGCGCGGTGTGAATTTCAGTTGCGTGGTGGATGTTCCCGCGGGATCGCGGGAACCGGAGTTCCAGTGGTATCACAACGGGTCGCCGGTTCCGGGGCAAAAGAGCCGGAGCCTTTTCCTTCATCATGTGAAGCAGGGATACGCGGGGAGCTATCATGTGACGGCGACGCTGGGTGATGTCACCCTTGAATCGGAGGTGGCGGTGCTGACGATGGAGGGCGAGCAAGGCCCGATTTCCGGGGAGTTCGCGTTGATTCCTGCGGGGAGTTTTTCGATGGGGGATTCAGTCGATGGATTCTCCAATGAACTTCCGGTTCGCACGGTGTATGTGAGTACGTTTTATATGGGAAGATATGAGGTAACTAAAGCACTTTGGGATGAGGTGAAAGCTTGGGGTGAAATTAATGGATATAAAGACTGGAGATATTCTGGATATGGTAAAGGAGGGGATCATCCAGTTATGTCAATTAGTTGGTATGATGCAGTAAAATGGTGCAATGCAAGAAGCGAGAAAGAGGGTCTAACGCCATGCTATTCATACTATGTGAATGCAAAACCCGTAATTTTTCGCACTGGTGAGTATCCGGGCGTCAATTACAGGATTATTTGTGACTGGAATGCAAACGGATATCGATTACCTACCGAAGCGGAATGGGAAAAGGCAGCTAGGGGGAAATTGGTTGACTGCCGTTTTCCGTGGGGGAATACAATCAATCATAATTATGCAAATTACAGGAGTTATTGGAGAGTTGATGCGGATGATGTATATCGACCATTTTATGGTGGCGATATAGCAACGAAAGAAGGCTATCACCCGCTTCTTGAAATTGATCCATACGCAGGACTTCCTGCAGGGGCTTTTGCCACACTTCCAGTGGGGAGTTTTGCTCCAAATGGGTATGGCTTGTATGATGTTGCGGGAAATGTTCATGAATGGTGTTGGGATTGGCGTTTGGCTAATTATAATTCGTTGTCAGAAGTTGATCCTAGAGGCCCTTGGAGTGGCTATCCGTATGATGCACGAGTATATCGAGGAGGAGAATCTTCATGGTGGAGTGGTGCGCATACTTGTCGAGTGGCCTACCGTGGAGCACGTGGCCCGAGACATACAGACACGTACGTGGGTTTCCGTCTCGCCCGCAGTTCAGTCCCATGAGACAGCAAGAAGCGGAGCGAACGGAACGGAATGGCCAAGGGAGGGACGACCGCAGGCGTTGGCAGGGACGGCTCTCCGCAGCCGTCCGGCGGGGGGCGGATCGCTTCATCCCATCGGCACCGAACCCGAGAACACGCCGCCCCCAACCGGACGGCTGGGGAACCGAGCGAGATGGCCGGATACGTTTCTTTCCGGCAAAGCCGTCCCTTGCTGCCAGCCATGCGCCCGCCCGCCCCTCACCAAATCCGCCGCACCCCGTAGGCGTCGAAAGCCTCGTCGTTGCCCACGATGGCCAGATCCTCGCTCAAGGCCTGGGCGATCATCATGCGGTCGAAGG
>CAZVSA010000416.1:0-2759 GCA_964629955.1 uncultured Luteolibacter sp. | reverse complement strand
CGCAACGTCCTCCGCGAGTTCCGCGACCTCATCTGGCAGCCCGACCAGATCGAGGGCCTCATGGACCACCGCGCCGCCGTCATCGCCGGAATTTCCATGGCCGACCAGGACCGCTGGCGCAACGCCCCGCTCTCCGCCGGAACCGCCAATGACGACACCCTCGCCTACAAGGTTCAGGACATGAAAAATTTCTGCTTCACCGGCTGGAACGGCAACACCGGCCCCACCGTCGGCCCCGGCGGACGCGCCGTTTACCTCGATCAGATCGCGAACAATCCCGACGCCGGCCAGCTTCCCCACCGGCCCGTCATCGACTACACCGGCGAGCCCGGCCACCCCGCCAGCGGCCTCTCCTTCCAATGCTCCGCCTTCTCCGATCCCCAGGGCTCCCACACCTTCGGCGCGATGGCCTGGCGCATCGGCGAGATTTTCGACCCCTCCGCCCCCGCCCACGATCCCACCGATTTCATCCTCGAATACACCTCCATCTGGGAATCCGGCGTCCTCGGAAATTTCCAGAACCAGATTGCCGTCCCCGCCGGAGTGATCCAGCCCGGGCGCACCTACCGTGCCCGCGTCCGCATGCAGGACAACACCGGCCGCTGGAGCCGCTGGTCGGAGCCTTATCAATTCACCGCCACCGAGCCGGTGGGCTTGGATGACTTGCAAACTCACCTCGTCATCTCCGAACTCATGTACAATCCTCCCGGCCCCGCTTTCTTCGGTGGCAGCAAGGAGGATTTCGAGTTCATCGAGCTGCTCAACACCAGCGGCTCCGTCACCCTCGATCTCGCCAGCCTCCGCTTCACCCGGGGCATCGACTTCGATTTCGCGGACGCCGCCATCACCAGTCTTCCGCCCGGCCAGCGCGTGCTGATCGTAAAAAACCTCACCGCATTTCAAATCCGCTACGGCACGGACCTGCCCGTCGCCGGTGTCTGGCGGGCCGATCAGAACCTCTCCAACAGCGGGGAAAAGCTCACCCTCGCCTATGGCCAGGACGTTCCCATCCGGGACTTCACCTACGATGATTCGCATCCCTGGCCGACGGCGGCGGACGGGAACGGCTTCTCGCTGGTTTTGATCGATCCCTGGTCCGTTCCCGATCACTCCCTGGCGGAAAACTGGAAAGCCAGTGATGTTTATCTCGGCACTCCCGGCGGAGAAGACAGCCGCTTCGAGGATTGGTTGAGAATGCATGGCGAATCCGATCCCGACGCCGAAGCCATCCCCGGCATGTCCCTGCTGATGATGTACGCCCTCGGCGCGGATCTCGCCGGTGATCCCCTCAACGCCCTACCCATCGCGGGATTTTCCACCGGGGAGGAACCGCATCTGACACTCCGCTACCGCCGCCGCCTGGATGCGAACGAAATCCACTACGAGGTGGAAACCTCCACCGATCTCGAAACATGGCAAAGCGGAGGCGAAGTCCTGGAAGAAGTGGCAACGGCACCCAATCACGATGGCACGGCGACGATCACCGTCCGCGTCACAACACCCGCCTCCGCCGATCCCGCCCGTTTCGTCCGCCTGCGGATCACCTTGATCGACTGAGATCAAGGAGCGTGGGCGTCCCGCCCACATCCCTGCACAAGTGGGCGGGACGCCCACGCTCCTTGAGGCTCTACCCCTGAAAAAATGCCCCGGGAAGGGTGTGAAAGCGTTCCGGGACGAAGCTCCGATCGGTCGCTTCGTTCGCAGCCAGCTCGATTTGCGCGTGGATGATGTGCAGCGGCACGGGGGGCTGGTAGTCCCGGAGGGCGATGGAGAGCGCGGCGGCGGGTTCCGTGGATTCGGTCCGGAGAGTGCGGTAGAGCTTCACCGCCAGGGCTTCGGCGGCGCCGGGCGTAAGCAGGTCCGGGATTTTGTGGCGGAATTCTTCGGGAAGCTCGCCTGCCAATTCCACGCCGCGGCGTTTGGCCAGCGCGCGGATGAGGTGGTATCCCTCTTCGGCGGTGGCGGTGGGAAAAATCGGGATTTTCACATCCACGCGGCCGGGGCGTTTCAGGTCGATTTCCACGAGGTCCGGACGGCTGGTGGCGAGGACCCAGAGGATTTTCCCACGATTGCGGGAGTCGCTCATGCGGGCGGCCATCATTCCATAAATGCGGCCTGACACGCCGGAATCCCCGGAGCCCGCGTCGCGCCTGCCGAGCGCCTGATCCGCCTCGTCGATGAAGACGATGCAACGGCCGAGCGCGTCGAGGAGACGGAAAATTTTCTCAAGATTGCTCTCGGTGCTCCCGACCCATTTGTCGCGGAAGTTCTTCATCCTGACGACGGGCACTCCGGCTTCTCCGGCCAGGCATTCGACCATGAAGGTTTTCCCCGTGCCGACGGGGCCGCAAAGAAGGTAGCCCATCGGCATGGCGGCAAGGTCTCCGGCGCGCCAGAGGGAGATGTCCTGGCGCAGCCAGGTTTTGATGGCGGTTTGGCCGTGGAGGTCGTCGAGCGTGCGGTCGGGTTTGAGAAACTCGATGAGTCCCTGCGCGTCTTTTTCGACGAGTTCCTTTTTCAGGGTGACGAGGTCGCGGCTGGTGAGTTCCCTGGAATGATGCTCGCGGGTCTGGAGCAGGGTTTCGATGGAGTGGAGGGTGGCCCCGGAAAGGGCGGCGGCGGGTTCCTGAAAATTTTCCGCGAAGGGTTTGAGCGGGGCGGGGTAGCGGAGCGCCAGATGGGAGAGCACGGGCAGGAGTTCGTCCTGCTGCGGCAGCGGAACGGTGACGGGCGCGGTCTGCGGATTCCGCGAAACGAGG
>CAZVSA010000415.1:0-2831 GCA_964629955.1 uncultured Luteolibacter sp. | reverse complement strand
GAGCGTAGCCGCCGGACCAGTCCGCGAGGAACAGCTCGCCCCCGGGGCCGAAGTTGCAGCCGACGGACATGGGGCCCGCCATCACGAGGTGGTCGCCGGTCATGCGGAATGCCGCGCCATCGGGCTCGATCTTGAAGGAGCGGAGGTGGCCTTTGGGAAATTCCGTTACGAAGAAGCTGCCGTGGTAGCGCTCGTTGAGGGCGGTGCCGGGGTTGTAGGCAAAGCCGGAGGGGCCGTCGGTGTAGTAGCCGAGGGGAGGGGTGATGTAGGCGGGTTGGTCGCTGCCGGAGGTTTGCCAGATTTGTTCCGCAAGCCACGGGTTGTAGGCGGAGCCACGGTATTGATAGTAGCAGCGCCAGCCGGAGTCCGAGCCCTCGGTGATGTAAACGAAGCGCTCGCGCTCGCCGCTGAAGTCCGCGTCGTTGTCCACGCTGAAGAGGTTTCCGAAGTCGTCGAAGGCGATTTCCTGCACGTTGCGGAGGCCGCGGGCGAAGATTTCAAAACCGCTGCCATCGGGGTGGCAGCGGAGCACCGCGCCTTCGTGGGGGGCGGCCCAGCGTTTTCCTTCCCTGGAAACGACGTTGAGGCCCTTGTCCCCGATCGACCAGTAGAGCCGCCCGTCCGGTCCCCAGGTGAGGCCGTGCATGTCGTGCCCGGCGTAGGCGATGTGGACGCCGAAGCCATGGGCGATGGACTCGCGCTGATCGGCTTTTCCATCGCCGCTGGTGTCGCGGAGTTTCCAGACATCCGGCGCGATGGTGGCGTAGACATCGCCGCGCCAGGCGAAGACCCCGGCGGCGATGCCGGTGATTTCCGTGTTGAAGTCCTCCGCGAAAATTTCCGATCCGTCGATGACGCCGTCTGCCGTGCTGCTGGTGAGACGGATGATTTTTTCCGAGAGGGCGGTGAGGTCCTCAACGTCCACCTTGCCGTCCTTGTTGTGGTCTTTGAGGGAAGGATGTTTGTCGAAACGCCCGGGCTTCAGTTCGCTGCGGAAGAATGCGAGTTTTTCCTCTACGGTGGTGTGCGAGAGGTCGTTGGGAATCCATTGGGTGAACTCCCGGATGTCCAGATCGGCGGCTTTGCGGCGGGTGGTTTCCGTCACATAAATCGTGCCGTCCACATCCACGGCGATGGCGACCGGGTTCTGCAACAGGGGCTCGCTGGCGACGAGGGTTCGGACCAGTCCGTTGGCCTCCGGAAATGTCTCCGGCGCACCGAGGGCGAGGGCCGGACACAGGACGAGGCAGCAGCGGAGGGAGCGCATCAGTCGCGGCGGGTGAGTTCCACGAACACGTCTTCCAGCGTGGCTTCGCGGCGGTGGAGCGAGCGCAGGGGCCAGCCGTGCTGGGCGGCGAGGTTGTGGATTTTTTCCCGGGAATCGGTGCCGGAGTCCACCCACACGGTGAAATGGTTCCAGCCGCCGTCGAGCGGCTCGGGGGTGACTTTTTTCACCGCTTCAAGGCGGGAAATCGCACCGGCGACGACTTCCGGATCGGCCTGGATCTCGGCGTGGATCCGCCCGGCGGCGCGCATCCGGGTGGTGAGGTTTGCCGGGGTGTCGGCGGCTTTGATGACCCCGCCGTCGATGATGATCACGCGGTTGCAGGTCATTTCCACCTCGGGGAGGATGTGGGTGGAAACCAGGACGGTGTGGGATTGCCCGAGCTGGCGGATCAACTCGCGGATCTGCCGGATCTGGTTGGGGTCAAGCCCGTTGGTGGGTTCGTCGAGAATGAGAAGTTCGGGATCGTGAACCAATGCGTCGGCCAGTCCGACGCGCTGGCGGTAGCCTTTGGACAGGGTGCGGATCATCTTGCGGCGGACGCTGCCGAGCCCGCAGGTCTCGATGACCTCGCCCACGCGGCGGCGCATGTCGGAGGAGGACAGCCCTTTGATCTGCGCGCGGAAACGCAGATATTCCCGCACCCGCATGTCTTCGTAGAGAGGCACGTTTTCGGGCATGTAGCCGATCTTGCGGCGGGCTTCGACGGATTGCCGGAAAATGTCGTAACCGGCGACGGTGGCCGTCCCCGCGGTGGGCGGGAGGTAGCCGGTGATCATGCGGAGGGTGGTGGTTTTCCCCGCGCCGTTCGGTCCGAGGAAGCCGACGATCTCGCCTTTTTCCACGGAAAAAGAAATGCCGCGGACCGCCTCGTGGCGGGCGTAGTGCTTGGTGAGCTGGTTGACTTCGATCATATCCTTGTTTCGGGCCGTGAATTCGCTGAAAATAGCGGCTTGTTCGGTTGACGTGGCAGGGCAGGCCCCTTAACTAAGCGTTGTGCGTGGCGGGCCAAGCGGGAAATTTCGCGGGCTGTCCGCCGAATCATCCTTCTGCTCATGAACTCATCGGTTTCGGCGCGGCTCAACGCGGATTTGCTGGAAGAGAAATATGCCCAATGGAGTGAGGATCCGCGTGCGGTGGAAGCCACGTGGTCCGCCTTTTTCGAGGGCTTCGAGCTGGGTGCCGCGCAGGCCCGCCGCAAGGAGGAGAGCGCGGGACAGGAAGGCGCTCCGCCTGCCGGGGAACCCGATCTCGCGTTTTACGGGCGGGTCGTGAGTCTGGTTTATAATTTCCGCACCCTCGGCCACACGCAGGCGCACATCAATCCGCTGGAGGACGAGCCGGAACAAAATCCCCGCCTCCGGCTGGAGCAGTATCAGATCACCGAGCAGGATCTGGACCGCGAGGCTTCCGTTCCGTTTTTCCGCCATGGCGACAAGATGAAACTCCGTGACATGGTCGCGGCGCTCCAGGCGACCTACTCGGGCAGGATCGGCTTCGAGTTCATGCACATCCACAACACGACCGTCCGCCACTGGCTGCGCGA
>CAZVSA010000414.1:0-2838 GCA_964629955.1 uncultured Luteolibacter sp. | reverse complement strand
GCTTGGTGTCGTGGCGGTAGTCCTCCAGCGAGCAGAGCAAGGGAAAGTCGGGATCATCGTGGAATACCCGGCGGTTGGCGGAGGCGTTGACCGGCCCGAAACGGAAAACGAATCGGTCGTAACGGAGATTGAGTTGCTGGCGGGCGGCGACAATGGCGGGTTCGCCGAGTTCCTCCAGTTGGGTGCGGATGGTTTCACGGAGGGCTTCGCGGACTTCGATCAGGCCGCGAATGCGGCGGGAGCCTTCGCCAGAAAGATTTTTGACAAGGATCAGCTCCGCCTTCTGGCAACGGGCGATCTGCCCCTCGTGCAAGACGAATGCCCCTTCCTTGGTGCCATGCGGGGCGGGAATGATGTCCGGCTCCTCCTGTTCCGCCAGACGGTCCACGCGGAGGGAACGGAAGATGCCTTGCGGGAGTTGGTTGACGGTTTGCCGGAGGGCATCGGCCAAGTCCCGGTCATCGGGAATCAAGGCGGGTTCGCCGTCCCGATACATGGTGCCCTCGTTGGCCATCGTGCCGCACATCATTTGCGGGTGGCAGGCAAAGTATTGATTAATCTGAAACTTCTCCCCGGCGAGATTCGTGTGTTCGCCCAATTCTCTCCAGACATAGCCGCACGGTTGTTCTCCGTCCTCAAGGCGGCGGAGAAAAAGAATGTCGGTGGTGACTTCGGTATTCGCATTCCGCTTGAATGCCGTATTCGGCAGGCGGATCGCCCCAAGCAATTCAGCCCGTTCCTCAAGATAATCGCGCAAGCGGCTGTCCGTCTTGTCCATCGTGCCCATCGAGGTGACGAAGGCGACGAGTCCGCCGGGTCGCACCTTGTCGAGCGCCTTGGCGAAAAAGTAGTCGTGGATGAGAAAGTGGTGCCGGTTGAATGCGGGATCGAAGACGGTGTAGTTGCCAAAGGGGACGTTGGAAATGGCGAGGTCGAAACGCCCGTCGGGAAGCATGGTCTGCTCAAATCCCTGCTGGCTGATTTGCGCCCCCGGATAGAGCGCCCGCGCAATGGCCGCCGACGTAGGATCAAGCTCCACCCCTGTGAGAGTGGAGTTTCCCCGCATCTCGTCGGGCATCAGGCCGAAGAAGTGGCCAATGCCAAGGGCGGGTTCAAGAATGCGCCCGTGGGTGAAGCCGAGACGCTGCACGCCATCGTAGATGGCGGAGATGACGGTGGGCGATGTGTAATGCGCGTTGAGCGTGGATGCCTGTGCCGCCCGGATTTCGTCCGGGCCGAGCAACTCGCGGAGGCGTTCGCGCTCCGGCTGCCAAGCGGGATCGTCGTGAGTGGCGAAGACCTGCGGCAAGCCGCCCCATCCGACATAGCGCACTAAAACACCCTGCTCCTCCGGGGTGGCCTTGCGGCGTTCGGTTTGAAGCCGTTGAAGGAGTTCGATGGCGGCGAAGTTGGCCGCGCATTTTTCCTTGAGCGAGCCGCCGCCAAGATCGTCGTCGGGACCGATGCGGTAGTTTCCGCCGCTTACTCGTCGTCCTCCTCCGCTGGCAGGAGGATGTAGCGTTCCCGGACGATCTCCCACGCCTGATCGTGGGCTTGCTGCACCGTCAGCCCCTGCTCGCTCTCCAGACGTTCCGTAATGGCTTCCATTTCGTCCAAGGTCTGTTCCTGAGCTTCGTAGAGGGCTTCCTCCAGTTTGCCCTGTGCCTCCAGTTCGCGGACCATGTTCGGGCGGTGTTCCCTCCAATGGCGTTCCGCCATCATGCCGTAGCCGGTGATTGGTAGTGCGGTTTTCATGAGAATCGAATAGGTCGAAGAAACTGAGTTGTTCGACGGGTGGTCCCGCCGGAGATTTTCCTTTTCGCTTAATCATGCCCTTTTTGGGCGTGATCGTAAAACGAAAAGCGGGCTGCTTCTGCACCCGTTCCGGTGCTGAAATAGGTTAGCTAAGGCAAATCCACTATTTCGGCTATATCCTCAATGCTTCCGATGCGGAAATTAATCCTCTCTTCGGTAGATTTGAGCGGATCAATCGCAAAGAAAATCCGGAACTCCTTCTGATGCTCGTATTTCTCACGATCTTTTAGGAATACTAATCCAATCTGCTGAGTTGTAGGAGGAAGTTCCTTGGAATCGTGATAGATTACATCCCTTCCATAGAAGTCGCAACCTGGCACTCCATCCGGGGGGGTGGGATGGTTTCTCCTGACCTCTGCCTCCAGACGCTTCGCAAATTCTTTGAAGTTTCTGATTTTGAGACAGCAATCCGCTGGGAAATCACCCGCTGCTTCTGGGCTGTATTCTTTAGAGGCACACCAAATGTAAAATTTTGCCGGGTTGCCATCGCGACCCTTCAAATTGTATGACAGATTTATATTAAAGACATTCTTCAACGGAACCACTGGCTCTCCAACGACGATGGAATGTTTTTCTGGGTCGAGTGCATACGAACGCTTAGTTTCGTTATCTTGCTGACCAACGGTCAATTTCGCATCCTGATATTTGGTGGCAATCGCGAGCGATACGATTCCTTCTTTCAAAAGCGGCTCAAGGTATTTCCGTTCTCCATACTTATACAGATGAAAGTCGTCAGGCATGGGTTTGACCTCATAATACCGCTGCTCGACAAGAGGATGGATGGGAAAAGTTTCCGTTTCCATGGCGGGAGAGCTGAACGTATCGTCGGTAAAAGGCGGAATGACCGTGCTCACGCCCGTGGATTTTCGCTCATGGCAAGCGTTTTGCAACAATATTAAGACCTCCCTCGGTCTGTAAAAATGCTTCCCAAACGCGGCCACCGGAGGGCTTATCCGGTGGCGGCGTTCGGGGGGCGGAGGAAACCCAAGTCTTCGGTTCGGGTGAGCGGAGGCGGGCGAAGCG
>CAZVSA010000413.1:2120-2851 GCA_964629955.1 uncultured Luteolibacter sp. | reverse complement strand
CGGCGGGACGCCGCAATCACGGCCTGCCGCGAGACGCGGCAGCCACTTGAAGAGGAGAAGAGGCCACCATTGGAAATCAACGCTTTCAAAATGAGGGGGCCCTGGGAACGGGTGGCAGATGACGGATGGAGGGGCGTCCGGGTTCGTGACGAGGATGTTGATTTGGTGGACCGGGGCGGTTGCGGAGGAACTTGGCCGGAGCCGGGTGGAAGAGTTTGTCGTTCTTGTTTGTATGAGGTTGGCTGGACTCCGCAACGGAAGGCGGACTGACGGTCGCGACGAATTGATCTTATGAGTTTCCCCAATCCATTCGCGTTTTTACGACCCGCTCCGGAGGCGCCGCGCCTGCCCAAGGAGGAGATTGACCCGGCCTATAAGAAGCTCCGCCTTCAGGTCTTCGCGGGGATTTTCATCGGCTATGCGGGGTATTATCTGGTGCGGAAGAATTTCGCTTTGGCCATCCCGGACATCCTTGAGGAATATCCGCAATATACCAAAGCCCAGCTTGGCACGGCGATCACCGCTCTTTCGATCGCCTATGGTTTGTCGAAATTCGTGATGGGATCGGTTTCCGACCGCAGCAACCCCAAATGGTTCCTTCCCCTGGGGCTTCTTCTTTCCGCGGCGGTCATCGCTTCGTTCGGCACGATCAAGGCGATTTATTCGTCGCTTGTTCTCATGGTGGCGCTCCAGGCGCTCAATGGCTGGGTGAACGGGATGGGCTGGCCTCC
>CAZVSA010000413.1:0-2110 GCA_964629955.1 uncultured Luteolibacter sp. | reverse complement strand
CGCGCTGGTGGCGAAGTTCGCCCTCCTCGGCGTGATTCTTTTCGGGGACTGGGGGGCGAAGTTTCATTTCAATGCCCTCATCGCCGCGGTGCTGGCGATCATCGTCTTTTTCCTGATCAGGGACACGCCGCAGAGCTGCGGCCTGCCTCCGGTGGAGGAGCACAAGAAGGACTATCCGCCCGACTACTCGGAAAAGGACGAGGCGATCCTTTCCTTCCGCGGGATTTTCTTCGGACATGTCTTCAACAACCGCCTCCTGTGGGCGATCGCGGTGGCCAATGCTTTTGTTTACTTCGTGCGCTATGGGGTGGTGGATTGGATTCCCACCTATCTCCAGACGGCGAAGGATTTTTCCTTCCGGCAGTCCAGCGTGGCATGGGCGCTCTTTGAATATGCGGCCATTCCCGGCACCATTCTGTGCGGCTGGGTGTCCGACCGGATTTTCCGCGGGCGGCGTGCTCCGGCGACGATTCTTTTCATGGGGCTCACCTTGCTGGGGGTGCTGCTATACTGGTTCAATGCCAAGGGGCCGTTGTGGATTGATTATCTCGCCCTGGGCATTGTCGGTTTTTTTGTCTACGGCCCGGTGATGCTCATCGGCCTGCACGCGCTGGAGCTTGTGCCGAAGAAAGCGGCGGGCACGGCGGCGGGCTTCACCGGATTTTTCGGCTACGTTTTCGGAGCCGCCATCGCCGGCACGGGGGTGGGCTGGATTTCCGACCATTGGGGCTGGAATGCCGTCTTCGGCACCATGGTGGCCTGCTGCCTTCTCACCATGGTTTTCAGCGCGATGACCCTGAAACAGAAGCCCGTGCCGGCCAGCGAAGCCTGATCCATTTTGCCAACTCCAACTTATGAAAATGAAACCAACAACACGACTGTTATCATCCATCGTCTTTCTCGCGCTCGGTTCTTTTTTGCAGGCCATGCCCGAGATCATCGCCCACCGGGGGGCTTCGCATGTGGCTCCGGAAAACACGGTGGCGGCCTTCAAGGAAGCGTGGAAGGAAGGGGCGGATGGCACCGAACTGGATGTCTATCTGACCAAGGACGGGCGGATCGTCACCATGCATGACAAAACCACCCTGCGGACGACGGGGGTGGACCGCCCGGTGGAGGGGCAGACGCTTGAGGAACTGAAAAAACAGGAGGCGGGCGCGTGGAAGGGGGAGCGGTGGAAGGGCGAACCCATCCCCACTCTGGAGGAATCCCTCGCCGCCATCCCCGATGGGAAAGTGGTCTATATCGAGCTGAAATCGGATGCGAAGATTCTGCCCGAACTCAAGCGCGTGCTGGACGAAACAACCAAGTCCAGGGAGGAAATCGTGATCATTGATTTCAACTTCGACAGCCTGGTGAAGGCCCGGCCGATGTTTCCGGACATCCGGCTCTTGTGGCTCGATGGAGGGAAAACCAATCCGAAAACGAAAGAGCGCGTTTATCCGCCGATGAGCGAACTGGCGGGAAAGGCGATCGATGCGGGATTCGAGGGGCTGGATCTGAACCAGGGTTTTCCTTTCGATGAAGTGTCCGTGAAGATGATCAAAGACAAAGGGCTGACCCTGGCGGTGTGGACCGTGAACGAACCTGAAACCGCGGTGCGTCTGGCGAAGCTCGGGATCGACTCGATCACCACC
This sequence comes from uncultured Luteolibacter sp., assembly GCA_964629955.1. Taxonomy (GTDB): domain Bacteria; phylum Verrucomicrobiota; class Verrucomicrobiia; order Verrucomicrobiales; family Akkermansiaceae; genus Luteolibacter. The sequence continues at coordinate 473 of CAZVSA010000413.1, read as the reverse complement.
GACAAGCCGGAGTTGATCCGCGCGGCATTGAAAGAGGCGGGCTTTTGAGGGGTTGTCAGGGGTTCGAGCCGATCAAGGCAGGGCGCGGCAGGCCCTGCCGCGCCAAAGACTCCGCCTGTGTCGGGGAAACCGGACAAACGGGCTTCCTATCTTTTGAAACGGAACTTATCTACATCATTCGGGTCAATCATTCGGGACCTCAGAGACAGAGAGGCCACCCTTTGGGCTTGGCGCTCCATCCACAGCCAGGAGCCCATACAATTGAACTGCTTCATGCGTGAATTGCCCGATGTCATGGTGAAAAACCATCCCTTTGCATGGCTATTCAAATCCTATTTGCCTTGCATAATACCGTTGGCATTGCCCCCCGCTAATTCCCTCTGAGATCCATGAAACCCTTGATGTTCCTCCATCGCCAGCCGCAGGCCGCAATGCCCGCTGACGAGCGTTCGAGCGTTCGAGCGTTCGAGCGT
>CAZVSA010000412.1:0-2851 GCA_964629955.1 uncultured Luteolibacter sp. | reverse complement strand
TTTCCGGATGCGGGGTGGGTTGGTTGTGCCAGCCGCCGGAGCGCGGGGGCGCACTCCGGAACACGCGGGGGCGCGTGTGGTCCCCGAAGGCAAAGAAGATGCGGCGACCGGTGATCGCCGCCACGTCACTGTGTGCTCTCCGAATTTCAAACAAGCTCCGGGAGGATTGGGGATTTTCATACTGGCGGTGTCGCTGGTCATTGCGGGTTGCGCGGCGGTATCGCCTCCGTTCCGGATGGAGGAGGCGGGTGGCGTTCCGGCGGAGTGGGCGGCGGCTCCTGAAGCGCGGGCCGGGGTTGACCGGAAATGGATCGGCAAAACCGGCGGGAGGGAGCTGGTTTCACTGGTGGATGAGGCTTTGAGGAGAAATCCGGACCTGCGCGCGGCGGCGGCCCGGGTGGAGAAAGCGGCGGCGGAAGCGAAAGTCGCCGGGGCTGCGCGGCTGCCGTCCCTGGATCTTGGCGGTGGCGGAAATCGCAGCCAGCAGCGGTTCATCGGCTTGCCGATTCCCGGGATGGGGAGTGCTCCCGGAAGCATTTCAAACAGCTTTGGCGTTTCGCTTGAGGCTGCGTGGGAGCTGGATGTCTGGGGACGTGTGAAAGCGGGACAAGAGGCGGCATTTGCGGAGTTTGAAGCGAGTGTTGGAGATCGTGAGGCGGCGCGGGTTTCCTTGGCCGGGCAGGTGGCGAAGGCCTGGCTGGCGCTGGCGGAGGCGAACGAGCAGGTGCGCTTGGCGGAAGAGGGATTGGAAGCCAGGAAACTGCTGGCGAATGCGGTGCGCGAGAGATTCGAGCGGGCGATTGAAGCGGGTGGAGGATCCGCCGCACAGGTGCGGTTGACGGAAGCGGAGCTTGCGGCCGGAGAGGCGGTTCTTGCGGAGCGAAAGCAGGAGAAGGAACGGGCGGTGCGCCAGATTGAACTGCTGCTGGGAAGGTATCCTTCGGGGCGTTTGGTGGCGGCCGCGAAACTGCCGCCGGTTCCGGCGACGCCGCCCGCGGGTGTGCCGTCCGAGCTGTTGCTGCGCCGCCCGGATGTGCTGGCCGCGGAGAGGCGGCTTGCGGCGGAGGGGAGAAGGGTGAAGAGCGCGCGTCTGGCGCGTTTCCCAAGCCTCCGGCTGACGGGCTCCATGGGGACGGCCACCGATGCCTTGCGGAATGTTCTGAACAGCGATTTCGGAGTTTGGTCGGTGGGCGGGAGTATCGCCCAACCGGTGTTTCAAGGAGGGCGTCTGGCGGCGGGTGAGCAGGTCGCCGCGGCGGCGGAAAGGGGAGCGGTTGCGGATTTGCAGCGGGTGGTTCTCCATGCCTTTGGAGAGGTGGAGCAGGCATTGGTTGCGGAGGCGTTGCTGCGGGAACGGGAGACGGCGGTGGTGAAATCCGCCGGGTTGGCCCGCGAGGCATCCGCCCGGGCGACCGAGGAATTCGATGCGGGCACGGGGGATGTGCTGGTCCTGATCGAGGCCCGCCAACGGGAGATTGAAACGGCAAGCCAGGTGGCGGCGATCCGGCGCTTGCGGCTGAACAACCGGGTCGATTTGCACCTCGCGCTGGGAGGGGATTTCTCTCTCTAAACCGCTTGAATGGAAAATTTCAAACTTATGATGGATCGCTTCCAACAAGATGCAGGACTCTCCGGTGAGACCATGTGACCGACTTCCAACGATATGTCCTCTCTCGAAACCATGGAAAAGGAACGCAAGGTGGAAGTCCGTGCGGTGCTTTCGTTTGTCATTGTATTGGCGATTCTGGTCGGGACCTTGGGCCTGATCGTGTTGCTGTTCATCAGCAGGCCGCAGGCGGAGGAGGATGAGCCGGAGCGCGTAATCCCGGCGGTGGAGGTGATGGCGGTGGAGCTGGGCAGCCATGAGGTGAGGATCGGAACCCAGGGGGTGGTGGCAAGCAGGAGGGAAACCCGGCTGGCGGCGGAGATTTCCGGGCGGGTGCTGGAGATTTCACCGAACCTGAAGACGGGATTGATGGTGCGGGAGGGGGAGTTGCTGGTGAGGATCGATGCGGCGGATTACCGGGCGGGGCTGGCCCGGGCGCGGTCGGCGCTGGCGGAGGTGGAGCTGGCATTGGCGCAGGAGGAGGCGCGTCACGAGCAGGCACGGCTCGACTGGGAGCGTCTGGGGCGGGGAGGGGCGGGAAATCCGCTGGTGCTGCGGGAGCCCCAGCTCGAAGCCGCGAGAGCGGGAGCGGAATCCGCCCGGGCGGAGGTGGAGCGGGCGGCGCGCGATGTGGAGAGAACGGAGATCCGTGCGCCGTTTGACGCCGCCGTGCGGGTCGCGCAGGTGGAAACGGGGGCGGTGGCCGCACCGGGGCAGATGGTGGCGGAGCTTTATTCTCCGGCGGATTTGGAGGTTCGTTTGCCTTTGCGGCTTCAGGACTTCGGTTTTCTGCCGCGGGGTTCCGGCGGCGAACCTGCCGGGATAGTTGCTTTGGAAGGGGTGATCGGCGGGGAAACGTTCGCGTGGTCCGCGGAGGTGGTGGGGCTGGATCGGGAGATCGACCGCCGCACGTTGACCGGGCATTTGATCGTGAAGGTGGAGCCGCGCGGGGAGGGGGCGTATCCGCTGCCCCCGGTGGGGCTTTTCGTGCAGGCGGAGATCCGGGGAACGAAGCTGGATGGAGTGGCGGTGTTGCCTCGGCGGGCGATCGGCGAGGGAGGTGAGGTGCTGGTGGTGGACGGGGCGGAGCGGATCGAGTTCCGGAAGGTGAAGATCGCGTGGAGCGAAGGGGAATCCGTGATCGTTTCCGAAGGATTGGAGGAGGGGGAGAGGATTTGCCTCACCCGCATTGGCGCGCCGGTGTCCGGGATGGAAGTCCGGGTGGAGGAAACCGTTCCCGGCAAA
>CAZVSA010000411.1:0-2857 GCA_964629955.1 uncultured Luteolibacter sp. | reverse complement strand
AATGGATGCCATACCAATCGGGAAAAAGTGGGACGGCCCGGCGGTCCATCCCTACCGGTGAAACCCGCCTCCGGCGTTGCCGCCGCGATTCCCGGAACACTTTTGGCGTCAGGCTCACGCGAATGGCCCGAAGCCCGGCGAATCCTTCCCGGAGCATCCGGGAGTTCTCCCGTCCCCAAGCAACCCTTTCCCTTGCCCGGAGCCGCCGTTCCGTGATATGTCCCCCCCGGCTTCCGGAAGCCCCCCATGCACCAGTCCGTCCCATCTCCCGCCCGCCTCGTTCTTCCCGGCGGCGGCATCTTCGAATTGCACGGCAACTGCTCGCTGGGACGCGGGTTGGACAATACGGTGCGCCTGGCGAACGACCACGCCTCCCGCAACCATGCGATTCTCCAGGCGCAGGGAAATGGCGAATTCTGGCTGGTCGATCTGGGCAGCAGCAACGGCACCAGCGTCAATGGACGCCGGATTTCCCGGCCCCAGGCGCTCAAGGACGGGGACCGGCTCGATCTGGCGGGCAGCGGGATGCTTTTCCACGCGGCCATCCAACCGCCGGATGCCGGGATCGATGAGGACTCTCTGGGCTCCACCCTGCTGCGCGTTGTCAAGAGATCCTGTTGGCTGATGGTCGCCGACATCGCCGGTTCCACCCGCATGGCGCAGGCACTGCCGCCGGAGCAGGTGCCGCGCATTACCGGAGGGTGGTTCAAGACCTGCCGCGAAGTGATCGAAAAGCACGACGGCCACATGAACCAATATCTCGGCGACGGCTTTTTCTGTTATTGGGAGGACGGAGCGGGAGCCAATGGCCGCGTGTTGGCTGCTTTGCGCGATCTGGCGGATCTCCAATCGACCGCCTCCCCGGCTTTCCGGGTGGTCGTCCATCGCGGGATGACGGTGCTCGGCAGCGTGCCGACGCTGACCGCGCAAAACCTGCACGGCCCGGCGGTCAATTTCGTCTTCCGCATGGAAAAACTCGCCGGATCATGGGGCGACGAGCGTTTGTGCAGCGAAGACGCCTGGCAGGCGCTCGGCGTGAAATCGCTGGTGAAGCGGGAATCGGAAGTCGGCGGCTACGACGGGCTGTACCGCTTCCATGTGCCGGATCTGGGATAAAAAAAAGGACAAGCGGCCCGCTTGTCCGGTTTCCCCGCCACAGAGCGGAATCTTCGGCGCGGCGGCGCCTGGGACCGCCGCGCCTGCCTTTTGAAAAAGTGGATCAATCCACCACGGCGCGGAAGAAGGCCTTGGCTTGGGTGCGCTCGATGGCGGCGGACATTTCGTGGCCGTCGCCGGTGAATTCGATGCCGGTGTCCTGCCAGTGGACGAGATCCGTGGAGGTCTCAATCTTGTAGCGTGAACCGGCGATCGTCTCAATGGCGAGGATGACGGCGGGGCGAATGCTCAGCACGGGCTCCGGGGTGACGCCGCCCGTATTCCCCGCGGGGTTCTGGACGAGAACGTGGGCGATGCCGCCGATGGTCACCGTGGCTTCCCTGCGGGAGCCGGTGGGATTGGGGACGAAGGTGAAGGTGAGGTCGGCGTCTCCCGAGCCCGAGCTTTGCGAAACCGAAACCCACGATGGCAGGCCGCCCACGGTCCAGGCGCCGGTCGAGGAAATTTGTACGGCGGCGGAACCGGAGCCGGAGACCGCGGCGGAGGCGGAGGAAAGGGTCGTGATGGTTCCACCCGACGGGAAGCTGGCATTCAACTGGTAGGAACCTGTTTGGACGCCCGATCCGGTGACGAGGAGGTAATAGGTGCCCGCAACCAGATTGGAATTGATCTGGAAATTGAGACCGGTGCCGCTGTTGTCGTTGTACGCGACGAGGTTCATTCCGCTGCCGTAGAGGCGGCCGTAGGTATCCGTGGTTCCCGACGAAGAGAACGATACCGCGCCGCCGGAAGTGCTGAAGACATACAAGTCCTGGTCGCCGGCAGGATCGATCGAGCGATTCGTGGAGCCGGAGCCATGCAGCAGCGTGGCGGTGGCCCACTGGCGGACGTGCAGGGTGTACGGGCCGGTCGCCGTGCCTCCAGTGCCGCCCGCATCGACGCCCAACCAGTAGCGGCCGGGAGTCAGGGTTCTGGTGATCTCGAAGTTGAGATTCGTGCCGCTGTTGTCGTTGTATCCGATGAGATTCCATCCGTTGTCGTAGAGGCGCCCGTAAGTGTTGGTGGATCCTGTCGAATAAATCCACGCGCCCCCGCCGACGGGCACGTCGATGGCGAACAGATCAAGGTCGCCGGGCACGACGAGGGACAGGTCGCGGGAAGTCCCGGTCATGTGGATGGCGTTCGCCGCATGTCTCCATGAAAGCGCGTAGGGGCCGGTTCCGGCGACGGAACTTCCCGAGCGGATCATGAGAAAGTAGGTCCGGGAGGCTTGGAGAACCCGCTCGATGGAAAAATTGGTTCCCGTGCCGCCGTGGTCGTCGTAGGTAAGGAGACTTCCCCCGTGATCGTAGAGGCGCGCATAGGTGTCGGTGGCGCCGGTGCTGAAAATCCAATGGCGGCCTTCCGCGACGGTATTGATCCGGTAAAGCTGGATCTCCCCGGGAGTGTCCAGCCTCGCGGAGATGTTGGGCGCGGTGAAATCCGTGGCGAAGCGGGGGCCGCGGACGTGGAAGGTGTATGCGCCGGTATTGGCGATGGTGGTGCCGCCGATGATCCGCAGATAGTAGGTGCCGGTTGCGAGGGCTCTGGAGATCTCGAAGTTGTAAGAGTCCCCGCCGTTGTTGTCTGTTGAGAGCTGGCTGCCGGCGTGGCTGTAGAGATACCCCCGGGTATCCGTGGTTCCGGTGGTATGGAACCAGTGCATTCCCGGTTCCGTGACTTCGATCTTGAACCAGTCTTC
>CAZVSA010000410.1:0-2989 GCA_964629955.1 uncultured Luteolibacter sp. | reverse complement strand
CCACATGGTCGCACATCTCACTCAGAATACGACAAATTAATTAGAAAATGCTCTAACCGACACCTCTCTTCGACAAGACCTCCTCGCCTCCACCATCACCATCCTCTCGAAAGACGCATTCGACGACGGCTTCGCCACCACCAGCCGCTGGGCCGCAGAAAATCTGCACGGAGATGAACTCGTCCAATTCGCCGACGCCATCCAACCCGCCATTCCCACCACCGGCGAAGCCCCCGACTGGATTCTCTGGCAGCACGAAAACCTTCCCGCCGAAACCGCCGACGCCAACATCCGCGAAATCGTCAAAACCTGGGCCGAAATGGATTATCAGGCCACCGCCCGATGGCTTCTCGACGCACCCGCCGGCGAGGCCCGCGACATCGCCACCCGCGCCTACGCCCGGACCCTCGCCTCCCACGATCCGAAAATGGCCGGAGAATGGGCGCACCAGCTCCCGCCCGGCCCTCCGCGGGAAATCGCCCTCCGCGAAATCTCCGGCGGCAGCGGCGACCAATGATCGCCGCTACACCGTGGCGCGGTCAATCCAGCAGGTTCGCGTAGTGTTTCCTCGCGAGGTGGAGCGAGAGATCGAGAATTCCGTTGCTGCGGGATTGCTTGAGCGCCTCATCCGCCATGACGGCACATTCCGCGTGACTGAGCGAGCGGATCGCCTGCCCCACCCGCGGCACCTGCTGGGGCCCCACGGAAAGCTCTTCCACGCCGAGGCCGATGAGGAGCGGCGTCAGGCGGATGTCGCCGGCCATTTCCCCGCAAACTCCGGTCCAGATGCCGTTGTCGGTCGCGGCATCGATCGTGCGCTTGATCAACCGGATGACGGCCGGATGGGTGGAGCGGTAGAGATCGGCCACGTGGGGGTTCACCCGGTCCACCGCAACGGTGTATTGGATGAGATCGTTGGTGCCGATGGAAAAGAAGTCCACTTCCGGCGCCAGCAGATCGGCGCAGACCGCGGCGGACGGAACCTCGATCATGATGCCCACCGGCAGGTCCGGATCGAACGCCACGCCTTCCTTGTCCAGCTCGTCCATGCAGCGTTGCAGGATCTCCCTGCTCCGGCGCACTTCCGAGAGGCCGGAGATGAGCGGAAACATTACGGAGATTTTCCCGAAAGCGCTGGCTCTCAGGATCGCCCGCAGTTGTTCGCGGAACATCGCGGGGCGTGCCAGGGAAACCCGGATTCCCCGCCAGCCGAGGAAAGGGTTCGGTTCCGGATCCGTGAGAGGTTCCACCGGGAGTTTGTCCCCCCCGGCGTCCAGCGTCCGGATGATCACCCGGTGCGGGCTCATTTCCCGGACGACACGGGTGTAGGCCGCCGCCTGCAAGCCCTCGCCCGGCATTTCCTCGCTGTTGAGCAGCAGAAATTCGGTCCGGTACAACCCCACGCCCTTGGCTCCGCTGCGTTTGACAATGGCCAGCTCGTCCACCAGCTCGATGTTCGCGGAAAGAGTGAGCGCACGGCCATCGACCGTCTGTGTGGCGGCCCCGCGCATCGCGTCGAGGGAGCTGCGAACCCGTTCCTTCTCCTCGCCGAGGGCCCGGTAGTGTTGCAGGGTTTCCTCGTTGGGATGGAGGATGAGCTTGCCCGTGTAGCCATCGAGAATGGCGGGGGCGAGGGCGACGATTTCGATCACCGCACCTTCCAGGCCCACCACCGCGGGGATGCCCAGGGAGCGGGCCAGAATCGCGGTGTGGGAGTTCGCGCTGCCCTGCTCGGTGGCGAACCCGAAGACATGGCGGCGGTTGATGGTGGCCGTGTCCGACGGGGAAAGATCGTATGCGATGAGGATGTGCTGGTCCTCCGGGAGCAGGGTGCGGATCTCCGCGTCCATCCGGAAATTCCTGAGAACCCGCTGGGAAACATCCTCGATGTCCGCGGTGCGCTCGCGCAGGTAGGGGTCCGGAATTCGCCGCATGGCTTCCAGGAAGTTCTGCATGACGGCATAAAAGGCGTATTCCGCGTTCTGGAGGCGGTCGCTGATCGCTTCCTGCACCCGGTCCACCAGCGCCCGGTCTTCGAGGATCATCACGTGGGCCTCGAAAATCCCGCTTTCCGCCTCTCCGGAAAGACTTTCCAGACGGTTCTGGATTTCGACGAGCTGCTTCTTCGTCATCTCCACGGCCTCCGCGAAACGCTCCCGCTCGCGGGGCACCTCGTCATCCGGGATCTCGTAAACCTCCGGCGCGGAGAACCCCCGCGCCATCACATGGATCGGAGCGATGGCAATGCCCGGAGAGGCTGGGATTCCCTCGTAGACAATTTGTTCCTGGTTTCCGCTTTTCGGCATGCTCCTGCAACAGAGTGCCGGCAGCACGGTCACGCGATCAAGGCGCAATTTCCCGCGTTCCCGGCCGGGATGAGGGTCATTCCTCCTCGAATTTCCGCGTGATCAGATCGCCGATGGCGTCCAGCGCGGCGTCGGCATCGGTGCCTTCCGCGTTGACGGAAATGATGGAGCCGTGCCCCGCGGCCAGCATCATGAGGCCCATGATGCTCTTGCCGTCCACTTCCTCCCCATCCTTTTCGACAAAAATGTCCGATTGGAAGCGATTCGCGGTCTTGACGAACTGTGCCGCGGGCCGGGCGTGGATCCCGAGCTTGTTGAGAATCGTAAAATCTTTTCTGGCCATGGGATAGCGGCTTGCGCCGGGGCGGAATGTAGAAAGTCCCCCCTGCCCGTCCAAGGCAAAAATTCCACCCCTCCCGGAAGGGCTCCTCCATCAGGGAAACGCTGATTCAATCCGAGGCAGGGCAAGAGAGCGCGGACATCCTTCCTGCAACCCTGCAAATAGGGCGGCCGGGGCCCGCGTTCCCTTTCAAAAATACCGTTCCGGTCTTTCATCGGCGTTTCCCCGATGACGGAACCCTCCATCGGATTGCGAAAATAATTCTTGTCACCCGGCAGGGCGATTGCCTTCCTGTCCGGGTCCGCTCCGGCGGATGAGGATTCGTAGTCCTGCACAGAGCGGT
>CAZVSA010000409.1:0-3004 GCA_964629955.1 uncultured Luteolibacter sp. | reverse complement strand
TGCGCCGCATCAACACCATCGACGCCAAGCTCCTCACCGCGGAAGACCCCGTGGAATACGACATCGACGGCATCATCCAGATTCCCATCAACGAAGCCATCGGCCTCGATTTCCCCCGCATTCTCCGCGCCTTCCTCCGTCAGGATCCGGACCGCATCATGATCGGGGAAATGCGCGACAAGGACACCGCCACCATCGCCATCCAGGCGGCTCTCACCGGCCACCTTGTCCTCTCCACCCTCCACACCAACGACGCCCCCGGCGCAGTCACCCGTCTCGTCGACATGGGCTGCGAGCCCTTCCTCGTCTCCGCCTCGCTCGAGGGCATCCTCGCCCAGCGCCTCGTCCGCACCATCTGCAAGGACTGCCGGACCCCTTACGAGCCCAACGAGGCGATCCTCAGCCAGCTCGGCGTTTCCCCCCACGAACTCGGCGACAAGGAATTCTTCACCGGCGCCGGCTGCGATGTCTGCGGCCAGTCCGGCTACCGCGGCCGCCGCGGCCTCTACGAACTCCTCAACATCACCGACCCCATCCGCGAACTCATCACCGACCGCGCCCCCACCGTCGTCCTCAAGCAAAAAGCCGTGGAGCTGGGGATGAACACCTTGCGCGAAGACGGCCTGCGAAACATCTACCTGGGCACCACCACCATCGAAGAGGTTCTCAAATACACCTGAAAACCCTCGCGAGAAATTCAATTTTCCAGTCGCCATCCCGCCGAATTTTCCCCTTATTTCCCTAAAGATCCCTTCCACCTCCTTCCCAAAGACCCAGCCCCATGGCCAACTTCCAATACGCAGCCCTCGACTCCAAAGGAGAACAAACCACCGGCTCCGTTTCCGCGGCAAGCGAAGCGGAAGCCATCCAGAAACTCCGCACACAAGGACTCTACCCCACCCAGATCACCGAGGAAGGCAAGGGCAAGGCCGGCAAAGCCGGGAAAGCCGCCGCCGCCAAGGGCAAGGGAAAAGCCAAATCCTCCGCGAAAAAAGGCCAGGTCGGCGGACGCATCAAGCCCAAGAGCCTGATGATCTTCACGCGCCAGCTCGCCACGCTCATTGACTCCGGCCTGCCCCTCCTCCGCAGCCTCACCGTGCTCGGCAAACAGGAGCCCAACCCCGTCCTCCGGGCCACCGTGAGCGCGCTCGCGGATTCCGTGCAAGGCGGCTCCACTTTCTCCGAATCGCTCGCCCAGCATCCGCGGATTTTCAACAAACTCTACGTCAACATGGTGAAAGCCGGCGAACTCGGCGGTGTTCTTGAAATCGTCCTCAACCGCCTCGCCGAGTACCAGGAAAAAGCCCAGAAGCTGAAAAACAAGATCGTCTCCGCGATGGTCTATCCGGTGATCGTCATGTTCATCGCCGTCGCCATCCTCATCTTCCTGATGATTTTCATCGTTCCGAAGTTCAAGGAGATGTTCACCGAGACCGATTCCGAGCTTCCCACGATTTCCAAGGTCGTCTTCGGCATGTCCGAGTTCTTCCTCGCCCGCCCCTTCGTCGTCCCCAACGTCGTCTTCGTTTTCATCGTGTTCGGGATCGGCATCTTCCTTTTCAACCTCTGGGGCAGAACCAAGGGCGGCCGCAAGTCGATCGACACCATGAAGCTGAAAATGCCGATCTTCGGCGACATCCAGCGCAAAAGCGCCGTCTCCCGCTTCTCCCGCACCCTCGGCACCCTCGTCACCTCCGGCGTGCCCATTCTGCAGGCCCTCAACATCACCCGCGACACCGCGGGGAACGTCGTCATCTCCAGCGCCATCGAGAAAGTCCACGAAGCGGTGAAAGAAGGCGAATCCATCGTCACCCCCCTGCAAGCCTCCGGCGTGTTCCCCAACATGGTCATCTCCATGGTCGACGTCGGTGAGGAAACCGGCCAGCTCCCCGAAATGCTCCTGAAAGTCGCCGACGTCTATGACGACGAGGTGGACAACGCCGTCACCGCCCTCACCTCCATTCTGGAACCGATCATGATCGTCATCCTGGCATTGGTCGTCGGCTCCGTTGTATTTGCATTGTTCCTACCTTTGATTAAGATGATCTCGACGATGGGAGGCCAGTGAACTCCGGCCCGCCCGCGAAATCATCCGAAAACCCAGGACCATGAAAATCATTCCATCAAACCGAACGGCCGGATTCACGTTGGTCGAAATGCTCGCCGTCATCACCATCATCGTGATCCTCGCAAGTCTCGTGGTGGTCGGCCTGGGCTTCGCCACCGACAAACAGGCGCGTGAGACCGCCCGCGTGCAGATCGCGCTCCTTGGCGCAACCCTTGAGGAATACAAGCTCGACAACGGCATTTATCCGCCCGTCGGCGACAACGCATCCGGTGAAAACAACTCCACGGTGCTGTTCGACAGACTCTTCTGGGACAGCGACGACGACGGAATCACGGGCGATCAGGACCGGGACCAGAAAGTCTATCTTTCCGAGCTCGATCCCATGGATTCAAAGCAGAAATGGACGGAAAAACACGGCAACAGCTACAAAATCGTCGATCCCTGGGGCAACGAATACCGCTACCGCTCCGCCCAAAATGAACAGGGCAGCCGCAATTCCTCCACCCAGAATCCCGATTTCGATCTCTGGTCCGTAGGCAAGGACGGGCTCACCAACACTTCCCAGCCCTTCGATCCCGAGCACGAGGACAACCGGGACGATATCCGCAACTTCTGAACGGATTTCCCCCCCCTCATCCTCGAATCATCCGCTTTTCTCCAATCACCGCCCGCCGTCCCGGCGGGCTTCTTTCTCTCCCTTTCACGAACATGACCGACGATTCATCCGTCTCCGGCACTCCAATCCAAACCGAAGCCACCACTCCGCCCCCTGCCCGCCGCAAGCCGGTGGTCCGGGTGAGAAAGGCAACGACCGCCAGAAAAAAAGCCGAAACATCGGAAGAGTCCGCACCACCTTCCTCATCCGACGCCCGGACTCCGGCGGAAGAAACGGCCCCAGTCCAAACCCCGGCTCCAGCCCCGGCACCTGTTGACGCG
>CAZVSA010000408.1:0-3014 GCA_964629955.1 uncultured Luteolibacter sp. | reverse complement strand
GCCCGCCGCGCCGGCCACTTCCTCCGCAGCCCCACCCTCGACGCCTCCGGCAACGCCATCCCCGACGAACCCACCCCCCGCTTCGCCCCCGGCTCCACCATCGGCCCCTATGAAATCCTCCGCCGCCTCGGCTCCGGCGGCAGCGGCATTGTCTTCCTCGCCCGCCAGACCGAACCCATCTCCCGCGAAGTTGCCCTCAAACTCCTCCGCACCGCCATCGAGGACGAGGAACCCCGCTGGCGCTTCGCAGTCGAAAAGCAGGCCATCTCCCGCATGGACCACCCCGGCATCGCCCGCGTCCTCGATGCAGGTTTCACCGACGAAAACCGCCCCTGGATCGCCATGGAGCACGTCCCCGGCGAACCCATCACCACCTGGTGTGAAAACCACTCCCTCTCCATCGAAAACCGCGCCGCCCTCCTCGCCGAAGTCTGCGACGCCGTTCACCACGCCCACCAGAAAGGTGTCATCCACCGCGATCTCAAGCCCTCCAACATCCTCGTCGCCGCCCGGCCGGACGCCCCGCCCCGCCCCTGCGTCATCGACTTCGGCATCGCCCGCATCCTCGATCCCGATCCCGCCGCCTCCCACACCCGCCCCGGCCACCTCCCCGGCACCCCCGCCTACATGAGCCCCGAGCAACTCGCCGGAGACCACGCCGCCCTCGACGCCCGCACCGACATCTACTCCCTCGGCGTCCTCCTCCGCGAACTCATCCCTCTCCTCCCCGGCGACCTCTCCGCCATCGCCTTCAAATGTCTCGAAACCGACCCCGCCCGCCGCTACCCCAGCGCCGACGCTCTCGCCTCCGACCTCCGCGCCTTCGTCGCCCGCCGCCCCGTCTCCGCCCGCAAGCCCACCCCCGCCTACGTCGCCCTCCGTTTCATCCGCCGCCGCCCCCTCGCCACCGCTTCCGCCGCCGCCGCCATCCTCGGCGTCCTCGCCGCCACCCTGCTCGTCCACCGCTCCGAACAACACGCCCAACACGAAAAGCAAACCGCCGAAAACCTCTTCTCCGGCTTCTCCCGCCTCATCACCGCCGCCAGCCCGGAACATGGAACCCCCCGCGACTACCCCCTCCACCAGGCCGTCGCCGACTTCGCCCGCAACCTTCCCCCCGAACTCCGCCACGACTCCCTCACCGAAGCCCGCGCCCGCCACACCCTCGGCCACTCCCTCCTCGGCATGGGAGAAACCGCCCTCGCCCTCGCCCAATTGGAAACCGCCCTCGCCCTCGCCGAAAACCTCCCCCTTTCCCGTTCCGGCGATCTTCTTCCCGGCATCCTCTACAACACCGCCCTCGCCGTTCCGGACGATCCCGCCCGCGCCCGCGACCTGCTCACCCGCGCCGAGGCCCGGTTCGCCTCCCTGCCCCTCGAAGAACACCACCGCATGCGCATCCGCGCCCTCTGCCTCATCGCCGTCATCGACACCGACCGCAGCCACCTTCCCCAAGCCGCCTCCACCGCCCGCCGCGCCGTCTCCCTCGCCGAAGCCCTCGATCCCCCCGATTCCCCCCTCCTCGCCAAATCCCTCTGGGCGCTCGCCCGCGCCGAGCGCCGCCTCGGCCACCACGATGAAACCCGCCGCCTCTGCCAGCGCCGCCTCGATCTCCTCCAAACCTCCCTCGGCCCCGACCATCCGGAAACCTGGGACGCCATCTCCGTCCTTGCCCTCGAAAACATCCCCGGTCCCGGCCGGGACTCCGCCCTCGCCGATCTCGCCATGGTGGCGGAAAAAACCGCCCGCCACTTCGGCCCCTCCCATCTCCAGACCCATTACAAGGCCCTCGACCACGCCCGCGGCCTCGCCGCCGCCGGCCGCCGGGACGAAGCCGCGGAACTTTTCCGCTCCACCCTTGCCCGTGCGGGGGAGCATCTGCCGGGAGAATTCCTCCTTCTCGACCAATGGCGGCAGGAACTCGACGCGCTTCACGAACCCGCCGAGTGAAAACTCCAAATCAGCCGGGCTCCTCAGGGATTGAAAAAAACCGAAGCGATGCCGCCGACCACTTCAAAAATGCACCAGGCATCCGAAGCCCGCTCCCATTTGCCGCCGCCGGATGAATCGGCGGGCTCGATGGCTCCCCGGACCCTTTCCTTCGGTCCTGGAGAAATGAACAGCTTTCCGATCCGCTCGGCCTCGTGTTTCTTGTGAATCAGCTTTCCTCCCGCCCTCCACCATTCCGCCAGGCGGCGCAGCTCGCCGCCGTCCAGCCACACTCCGTGGGTTCCGCATTTGTCGAGAATCACCCCGCTGCGCCCGCCGAAGTTCAGGTGGCTCATCCGCTCGGCGCAGAACGGGCATTTCCGGTAAACAACCTCATGATGGCTGCCAAAATCCTCGTGGATCTGATCGAGCATCACCGAATCGAAGCGCACGGCGGCTTCGGTTTTGTAGTTGAGGACGGCCTCCAGCTCTCCCGGATTGAAAAACATGCCGTAGCACTTGCCGCACCGTTCGATGTGCAGCGGCGGCAGGGTGTCCACCTCGATGACCTGCATGGGAGTTTCACAGCCGGGGCAGGGCAGGTTTTGGTCCGGGCTGCTCATTTCACGGAAATGCGTCTGGCGCAGATCGATCGCCTGCCGCACGCCGCAGAACGGACAGAAAGTCATCGCGCCGCTGAGGGCTCCTCCGCAACTGGTGCATTTCATGCCGTTTGTGATCCCTTGATTTCCGCGAAAGGTCAATTCCACTCGGGGCCGGAATTTCCATCTCCGCACCCTCCCTCCCCATGATTGACCCCCGGAAAAGCGGTTGCTAGCGTCCGCGCCCCGTTATGAGCGAAGCCGCCCCGAACTACAAGAACACGCTGACCCTGCCGCAGACGACTTTTCCGATGCGCGGGGATCTCGTGGAAAACGAACCGAAGCGCCTCGAGCGCTGGGAATCGAGCGGACTCTACGAACGAATCATCGCCCGCCGCCGCGAACAAAACGCGCCGGAATTCATCCTCCACGACGGCCCGCCCTTCGCCAACGGCGACGTCCACATGGGCACCGCGCTCAACA
>CAZVSA010000407.1:0-3035 GCA_964629955.1 uncultured Luteolibacter sp. | reverse complement strand
GATGCCATACCAATCGGGAAAAAGTGGGACGGCCCGGCGGTCCATCCCTACCGACCAATCCGCCTCCGGCGTTGCCGCCGCGATTCCCGGAACTTTTGGCAGAGTGCCCGCCCCATCGGTGGGATTGCCCCGGCGGGCAGGCCGGTTTAGGGTGGGGCCATGGCTGAGACATTATCCACATTTCAACTGGGCCGGGGCGCCGCCGCGCCGGATTTTTCGCTGCCGGATGCCGATGGGAAAGTGACGGGGTTTTCCGAGGTGATGGGAAAGAGTGGATTGTTGGTCGTTTTCGCCTGCAACCATTGCCCGTTCGTGATCCATCTTGCGACGGAGCTGGGGGTTTTTGCGAAGGAGATCGCGGCGCGGGAAATCGGTACGGTGGTGATCAACTCGAACGATCTGGAAAACTATCCGCAGGACGGTCCGGAGCATATGAAGACATTCGCGAAGGAGCGCGGTTGGGAATTTCCCTATCTGCTCGATGAATCGCAGCAGGTGGCGAAGGCATACGGCGCGGCATGTACTCCGGATTTCTTTCTCTTCGATGGCGGGGGGAAATTGTTTTACGCGGGGCAGTTCGATGAGACCCGCCCCCGGAGCGGAAAGGCTCCGCATGGAGGCGATCTCCGCGAGGCGGTGAGGCGTTTGCTGGACGGAGAGCCTCCGGTGCCGAAACCGTATCCAAGCAGCGGCTGCAACATCAAATGGAAGCAGTGAGCCGGTGTTGTTTTCCGGGTTGAAGATCGGGCATGGACGTTTGCCGGTTGGCGGGCAATATCCGCGGCCCGATGTCCCTGCTTTCCGCCAATGAAATCCGCCTGAGTTATGGATACCAGACGCTGCTGGATGGCGTGACGCTTGCCGTTTCGGCGGGGGAGAAGGTGGGGTTGGTGGGGAGGAACGGGTGCGGGAAGACCTCTCTTTTGAAAATCCTCACCAGTGAGCAGGCGGCGGATTCGGGGGAGATTTCGTTGAGGCGGGGATCGAGGATCGGGTATTTGCCGCAGGAGTTCGAGCTTCAGGACGGACTGAGCGTGGGGGAGAACATCGCGGCGGGGGCGGCGGATGTGGTGGAAGCGGTCAGGCGGTATGAAGAGGGGGACGGCAGCGAGGCGGAGCTGGCGGAACTGCTTCATTTCATCGACCACACGGACGGATGGAATCTCGAAAACCGGATCGAAGCGGCGGCGAGGGCTCTCGGCGCGCCTCCGCTGGAGTCGGAGGTGGGCCCGCTTTCCGGAGGGGAGAAGAGGCGGGTGGCATTGTGCCGGGCGTTGGCGTGCCAGCCGGATTTGTTGCTGCTGGACGAGCCGACGAACCATCTGGATGCGGAATCGATCCGCTGGCTGGAGGACTATCTGAAAACGTTTCCGGGCGCGGTGATCTTTGTGACGCACGACCGGTATTTCCTGGATGTGATCGCGACGCGGATCGTGGAGATCGACCAGGGGAAGGCATTTTCCCATGCGGGGAATTACACGGCGTTTTTGGAATCGAAGGCGATCCGGCAGCAGATCGCCGGGCAGACGGAGCGGCGGAGGCAGCGTTTTCTGCGCGAGGAGCTGGAGTGGGTGAGATCCGGGGTGAAGGCGAGGGGGACGAAATCGCGGAACCGTCTGGAGAAATTTTACGAAGTGGAGGGAATGGAAGCCCCGCCGGAGGAGCGCGAGATGGATCTGCTCATTCCCCCGCCGCCGGATCTAGGGAACGTGGTGGTGGAGCTGGAGAAAGCCGGCGTGAATGTGGGGGGCGCGGGGTCGCCGCGGTGGTTGTTCCGGAACCTCACGCTGAGCATGCGCCCGGGTCAATGCACCGGAATCGTGGGGCGCAACGGAGTGGGGAAAACGACTTTGCTGAAACTGTGCCTGGGACACATCAGGCCGGATGAGGGGGTGGCGGAGCTGGGAAAAAGGGTGAGGGTGAATTACATCGACCAAACCCGCATGCAGCTCGACGGGACGGGATCGTTGTTGGATGAGATTTCCGAAGGTAATGAAAAATTGCAGTTCGGCAACGAAATGCTGGGAGCGAGAGCCTATCTGCGGCGGTTTCTTTTCGATGACCAGCGGATCAACGAGAGGGTGGATTTGCTCTCGGGAGGGGAGAGGGCGCGGCTGATGCTGGCGAAGGTGTTGAAGAACGGCGGCAATTTGATCGTGCTGGACGAGCCGACGAACGATCTGGATCTGCCTTCGCTGAGGATGCTGGAGGAGGCGCTGGCGGCCTTCGATGGGTCGGTGATCGTCGTTTCGCACGACCGTTATTTTCTGGATAGAATCTGCGACCAGATCGTGGCGTTCGAGGACGACGGAGTGGTGGTGCAAACGGGAAATTATTCCTATTACATGGAGAAGCGGCAGGCGCGGGAAAATGCCCGGAGAGCCCAGACTCAGGCGTGGGCGAAGCAGGCCGCCCCGCCCCGGACGGCTCCCGCCAAACCGAGGAAGCTTTCGCAGAAGGAGCGGATGGAGCTGGAGTCGGTGGAAGGTGCAATCCTCGCGGCGGAGGAGAAGGTTTCCGCGATCGAGGCTTTGCTCAACGATCCGGATTTCCAGGTCAATCGCTTTGCGGAGGTTCCGGACACGGTGGCGAAGCTGGAGAAGGCGAAAGCGGATGTCGCCAGGTTGTACGCCAGATGGGAGGAGCTGGAGGCGCTCGCGGTGGAGTAGGGGGGGATTGAAAGAAGAATGAAAACTACGGAAGACAGGTTTCGAGGCGTAGGAATTCAAGGAGCGTGGGCGTCTCGCCCACATCCCTGCACAAGTGGGCGGGACGCCCACGCTCCTTGACTCGGGATGAAGCCGCCTATGGTCCCCGAAGGAAGATTTTACGGGCAGGCCGGGCAGAGGCCGAAGAATTCGAGTTCGTGGTAGAGGTTGCGGAAGCCGGTTTTTTCCCGGATTTCGTCTTCGAGATCGTGGACGGGGCAGGGGGCGTTGATGGCTTCGATGCTGCCGCAGTTGGTGCAGATGAGGTAGTCGCTGTGGCGGCCGGGGACGAGCAGGGTGAAGTAGGCGGCGCGCTCGTGCAGGCCG
>CAZVSA010000406.1:0-3063 GCA_964629955.1 uncultured Luteolibacter sp. | reverse complement strand
AAATGCGTCAACGCGCCGCGGTGCGTGCGGAGGAACGGGTTCGCGAACGGGAGGTGCGGAGGGCGGAGATCCAGCGCACGCTCCGGCCCACCTTCCCCGCCGGGCAGCCGGAACCCGACGCCCTCCGCCACGACAACGCCGAATGGCGCGCCCGCCTCGAAGCCCGCCGCAACCAGGCCATCGCCAACCGTGGACAGGTCGAGGCGGAACTCGATGACATCGCCGCCCGCCACGGGATCGGACGTTCCGGCCGCCATCCCGACGGCCGGGGCTGGACGCTCGTCGGCGAGAGCGGGGGCCAGCCCATCCTGATGACCACGCAGAACGCGCGGGCCGCGGCTTCAATTTATGCTTCCGACCTCTGGCCCTCCGGCCTGCACTCTTGGCAGAATCCTCTCCTGTCACGAAACCTGACCGGAGCGGGCGTCACTACGGCCATCTGGGAGGCGGACCCGGACCCGGGCATTCGGACCACCCATCTCGAGTTCGGCGGGCGGGCACTGCAGGTCGATTCGGCCGCGCCCGGCGACCACGCGACCGCCGTGGCCGGTGCCATTGCCGCAGGCGGCAACCTCGATGTGATCGTCGGCGGCAGCAACCTCGGTCGCATGCTCCGGGGAGTTGCCTACCAGTCGGAGGTGCTGGGGCATGGCCTCGCGAACTTTCCCCAGAGAATGACCAATGCGGTTCTCGGCGGCCAGCGATTCTCCAACCACTCCTACGCGGTGCCGGGTGGATGGGAGGTGGCGCCTGTCCATGGAACCTGGCAATGGTTTTGGCGTTATCCACAATTCACCAGCGATCCGAGATTGGGGGCGTATTCGTCATCGACCACTGAAGGCGTCTCCTCGGCCAATCTGGACGCCTTCGTTTTTGCCACCGAAATCAAGCTTCCGGTGTACGCGGCGGGAAACGATTCCTATGGCGGTCCCGCCACTCCGGCCACCTACTACATTTGGGACGAGATTGCGGGAGACTTTGTGATTTCCAGCGTGCCGCGAGCTTGGTTCAACGGTGGACTGCCGGGAGAAGCCTGGACACCCGGCTCGGTGGCCTACAACACGGTCCTGTCCCCTGCGACCGCCAAGAATGTCCTCACCGTAGGCTCCATCGAAGACCGTGACGGCCCGGCACTCTGGCTTTCCTATTTCACGGGCACCGGCCCCACCGACGATGGGCGCATCAAGCCGGACGTGGTGGCCGTGGGTCAGCGCAATCCCGATCTCGGGCTGGGCAATTCGCTCTTCCTTCCCCACGCCGGGAGCGACACGGGTTATTACGGAAGCTCCGCCGGCCAGCAGGGCACCAGCTACGCCGCCCCGCAGGTGACGGGAGCGCTGGCTCTGGCCCAGCAACGCCATGCCCAGCTCTATCCGGTGGCCGGACCCTGGCTGGCCTCGACCTGGCGGGCGCTGGCCATCCATGCCGCCGAGGATATCGGCGATCCGGGACCGGACTATCGGATGGGATGGGGAGTTTTCGACGCCGTGGCTCTGGTGGAGCAGATCGAGGCCGATGCCACCCACGGCCGGGGTACGCTCGTCAAGGAATTCGCGATCGCCCAGGGGCAGCCCAAATCCTTTTCCGTAAGCCTCCCTGCCGACACCGCCGCGCGGCTGACCCTCACCTGGACCGACTTGCCGGGGAGTCCCGCCACCTTCCCTGAAGCGCTCGATGACGATACCCCCATGCTCGTCAACGACATCGACCTGCTGGTGGAGGACATCGGCACCGGGGACAAATACTATCCCTGGATTCTCGATCCGGCCTTCGATGACAAGTCTCCCGCCAAACGGGGCGCTTCCGCCGTCAACACCGTGATCGACGAGGTGGAACCACGCGACGACCGAAACAACGTCGAGCGCATCGACATCGGGCCTGTTTCTCAGGAGCGACGGCTGCGTGTGACGATCTCCCCATATGGGACGATTCAGGACGGTCCGCAAAAAGTCTCGCTGGTTCTCGGCGGCGTGGTTCCGGACGGCCCGGAGATCAAGGCCTTCGCCTCCACGGAAAATCCCGCCGACGAGCACGAAATGTATTTGACCTTCACCTCGGACCCCGGAGCTTACTACACCATGGAAAGCAGCCTGAATCTGGAGACCGGTTCATGGTCGGCGGTGGACACGCTCGCCGCGGAGGATGACGTGACGACGGTTCTGCTGAGCCGTTCGCCCGCGGAAGAACGCCGCTTCTGGAGAATCAAACGGGGAGAGGAATGATGGCGGGAACCCGGATCTTCCGATGGCTATGGATCGGTGCGTGCCTGTGGCTGGCGCAGGCGCAAGCCGCCATCGTGGTGGTCCACCGGGCCGATACGGGCTTGCCCAACGTGTTCAGACTCGGAGCCGCGGCCTTCAACACAACACCCTTCGACATCAATGGCGACGGGGTAGCGGATTTTACATTCAGCAACAGTTCGGGCCTCCTCGCGGTCTTGTATCCCGAAGGAGGGAGCCGGGTGGTGGCAATCCCCCCCGTTTTGATCGAATCAGGCGGACATGCCTGGCATGTGGACCCCAAAGTGATCCCGCTTGGGGCGGGCACGCTGATCGGCTCTGACGCGGTTTTTTCGATTGGCGGGGAGTGGTACGGAGATGTCTCCTTATTGGGTTACACCTCCGGTGGCGGATTGCAATTCTCTAACGCCTACATCGGAGTGGAGTTCCAGATCGGGGAAAACACCCACTATGGCTGGATTCACTATGTCGGGTGGGGTGTCTCCCACGAACACGGTCTTCCTTCCGGAGGAAACATACCCGGCGGCTGGGTGAACACCTGGGCCTACAACTCCATCCCCGGCGCACCGATCTACGCCGGACAGATTCCCGAGCCCTCGACGCCCCTGCTGGCGGGAATCGCGGGACTGGCCAGTGCTTTCGCCCGGCGAAGAAGAACAACATGACGATGATGCCGCCGAACCGTTCGCCGCTCGCTTGAGCGGACGATGGACAAGGGATCAAACCATGGCGCGGGCATTCCGCCAAAAGTGTTCCGGGAATCGCGGTGGCAACGCCGGAGGCGGGTTTTCCGGTAGGGATGGACCGCCGGGCCGTCCCACTT
>CAZVSA010000405.1:0-3066 GCA_964629955.1 uncultured Luteolibacter sp. | reverse complement strand
CGCGCCTTCGCGGCCTTTGCGGACTTCGATGAAGGTGGCGAAGAAGTTGGAAACCCCGTCGCGGAGCTGCTGGACGTAGGCGTGCTGGTCGGTCGAGCCTTTGTTGCCGTAAACGGCGATGCCCTGGTGGACGGTGTTGCCGTCCAGATCGTGCTCCTTGCCGAGGGATTCCATCACGAGCTGCTGGAGGTATTTGGAGAAAAGGACGAGGGAGTCCTTGTAGGGAAGGACGACCATGTCTTTTTCCCCGCGGCCGTTTCCGGCGTGGTGCCAGGCGAGGGCGAGTTGCATGGCGGCGTTGGTGGAAACGTCGGGCTTGCGGGTTTCCGCGTCCATCGCGGCGGCACCGGCGAGCATGCGGTCGATGTCGAGGCCCTGGAGGGCGGCGGGAACAAGGCCGACGGTGGAAAGGACGGAGGTTCTCCCGCCAACCCAGTCTTCCATCGGAAAACGTGCGAGGAAGCCGTTTTCTTCCGCGAATTTGTCGAGCTTCGATCCGCTGCCGGTGATGGCCACCGTGTGGGAGCCGAAGTGAAGGCCTGCGGCTTCGTAGGCGGCTTTCGCTTCCAGCATTCCGTTGCGGGTTTCCGGGGTGCCGCCGGATTTGGAAATCACGAGCACGAGGGTGCGCCCGAGGCCGGTTTTGGCCAATTGCGCGAGCACCTGATCGATTCCGGCGGGATCGGTGTTGTCAAAAAAGTGGATCGGCAGCACGGCGTTTTGTGCCAGCGCTTCGTTTACCAGTTGCGGGCCCAGCGCGGAGCCGCCGATGCCGATGAGAAGGATCTGGGTGAAACGGGATGCTCCGGGCGGGCGGATTCCGCCTGTGCGAATTTTCTCGGCGAAGTCCTTGAGCTGCGCGATGGGGCCGGTGATGGCCTGCCGCAATCCGGCGTCCGGAGCCAGGGAGGGATTCCGCAGCCAGTAGTGGCCGACCATGCGTTTTTCATCCGGATTCGCGATGGCACCGGATTCGAGCTGTTTCATGTCCTCGAATGCCTTTGCGATCCGCGGGGCCAGCTTGGCCGTGTGATCGGGGGAAATCTCCATCAGGGAGAGATCGAGCGAGAAACCGAGATCCGGGTAGCGGACGAGACTTTGGTTGTAGGTTTGCCAGGACATGGAGCGGGTGCGAAGTTGGGAGGCCCGGAGATTTTGCCAGCACGCCCCGGATGTCCATGGATTTAGTGATGAAGTGGAGTCATGACGGGCATGCGGGGGAATGAAGGGGAAGATGGCCAATGCCCAACGCGGCGGCGGGACGCCACCGCCACGGCCTGCGACGGGACGTCGCAGCCACGATTTTCAAAGCAATCCGCGCCATCGGGCTTGGCGGTTGCAAACCGCCGCCATGCGGGACAGCCTGCGGCATGGGCGACGCGATGATTGAGACGGTGGATCTGCACCGCAGCTACCGGATCGGGAAAAAATCCATCGAGGTGTTGCACGGCATCGATCTTTCCATCCGGGCGGGGGAGAGGGTGTTTCTGTGCGGGCCGAGCGGGGCGGGAAAAACCACGCTGCTCTACACGCTCGCCGGACTGGAGCGCCCGGAGCAGGGGAGCGTGCGGATCGATGGAACGGATCTCTACGCGCTCGGGCGGAAGGAGCAGGCCCGGTTCCGGAACGCCCGGATCGGCTATGTGTTCCAGAATTACCACCTGCTGCCGGAACTCACGGCGCTGGAAAATGTGACGGTGCCCGGTGCCATCGCGGGAGAGGACCGGACGGAGGATGCCATCCGCGCTCTGGAACGGGTGGGGCTGGCCGACAGGGCGGATCATCTTCCGGCGGAGCTTTCCGGTGGCGAACAGCAGCGTGTGGCGATCGCCCGCGCCATCGTGAACAAGCCGAAGGTACTTTTCGCGGATGAGCCTACGGGAAACCTGGATTCCCGCAACAGCGCGGAAATCATGAAGATCCTGATGGACCTTGCGACGGAGCATGGAGTGACTTTGATCGTGGTCACGCACGATCCGGCCTTGGCCGAGGCGGGGGATAGGACCCTGATCATCCGGGATGGGTCGATTCATGATTCTCTGTTAAAATCATCATAAATCATTTATGGTTAATTTTCTGACGGTTTTTTAATTTTGTTTGTCAAACGTTTGTTTGACATTATTGATTCATCGGATTGCTTGGTGCGCGCGTATGCGAAACTCGACTGTTCCCAACACTGGTTCCAAACGGCGGTTGCTTGAGGCCGCCGAGGCATTGATCGCCGAAAAGGGGTTTGAGGCGGTTTCCCTGAGGGACATCACGCAGAAGGCCGGGGCCAATGTGGCTGCGATCAATTACCACTTCGGGAGCCGGGAAGGTCTGCTGACCCTGGTGATGATGCGCTACGTCAAGCCTGTGAGCGAGGAGCGGCTGGCCCGGCTGGATGCGGCGGAGCGGAACTGGGGGGCGAAGAACGTGCCCCTGGAGGAAGTGGTGGATGCGTTCGTCCGCCCGTTGGTGAGCCAGGTGAAGAAATCGGAGCTTTCCGAGCGTTTGTTCTGCCGATTGCTGGGGCGGATTCTCGGGCAGCAGGATGAGATCATGTCGTCCGCGCTGGAGGATAGCTGCCGCCCTGTGGTGGAGCGTTTCATGCAGGCGTTTTCCAGGGTTTTGCCCGCGCTGACCTCGGAGGAGTTGATCTGGCGCATGCATTTCATGGCGGGGAGCATGATTCACATGCTGATGCACCAGGAGGCACTGTACAGGCTTTCCGGAGGGGTTTCCGGGACTCCGCCGGTGGAAACCACGGTGGCCCGTTTCATCCGGTTCGCATCCGCGGGATTCCGGCAAGGGGTGGAGGTGGACCGGGAACTGGAAGCAAAGGGGCCGCAGGGGCTTTTCGATTTCTGAGCCGGTGTGCGACAACGGAATCACACAGCGCATGCCGCGGATGAACATGAGAGCCTGTTTGGGATTTTGCGGAAGGGGAGCGCACGCGCCCTCGCGTGCGGTTTTCGGCGCCCCCGCCGGAAACGGGCGGACATGGTGGGGAGGTTTCCGGATGCGGAGTGGTTTGGTTGTGCGGGCCGCCGGGGAGTGGGAGGCGGCGACCGGTGATCGCCGCCA
>CAZVSA010000404.1:0-3070 GCA_964629955.1 uncultured Luteolibacter sp. | reverse complement strand
GAAACCGGCGGCATAATCCTCCTCCACGGCCAACGCCTCGGCGGCGGCTTTCTGGCCTTGGAAATCGAAGGCAGCGGAACCGTCTCCGCGCCCCTCACTCCCGCCGGCGACGGCGTCTGGCGCGCGGTTTTCTCCGGCCAATTCCCCGCCGATGCCCTCGTCCTCTCCGCCACCGTCACCGATGCCTCCGGCGTCCCCCTTGTCGTCATCGGCCAGCCCATCACCATCACCCCCACCGGTCGCGCCCACGACGGCCCCGCCTCGCTGCCGCCCGCCGCTCCCGTGCCTGATGCACAGAGCAACCCGATTCCCGGCGTCGGCATCGTCGTCAAACGCAACAAGCCATCATCGACCAAGCGCATCTTCCCAGGCGGCGGCCCTGGTGACGACGGTGACGGCTTCTTCAACACCCGTGCCCAGGACCACAACTCTTCGCGCTCCAACGAGTCGTCGTCGCGCGGCAGCGCCGTCTCTTCGTCCGGTGGCTCCGGAGGCTCCCGTGCCGAAGGAGCGGACTACAACTCCTCGCGCTCCAACAAGTCGCAAGGCATCGCCCCCCCTCCTCCGCCTCCCGTCCCACCTCTCACCGCCGTCGCCGGAGTCGATGTCGCCATCAAGGAGAAAGGCACCGGCGCGGATTCCCAACGCATCGTCCCCTCCGCCTCCGGCCTCCCCGGCGAAGTCTCCTTCCACTCCATCGACCTCGCCCTCGCCGCTCCCGCCGGTCCCTCCCTCGCCTGGGTCCGCACCTACCGCTCCATCGCCCCGCTCTCCTCCGGCCACGGCCCCGGCTGGGACTTCTCCTACAACATCTCCATCGAGCCCATTCCCGCCTCCGCCGGAGCCGCCGCCCTCCGCCTGCGCGTCCACGACGGCGGAGGACGCGCCGACATCCTCCACCGCCAGCCCGACGGCTCCTACACCGCCGACGGCCTCTTCCGCGAAGGCCGCTTCGACGGCGGCGTCTTCACCCTCACCTTCGCCGATCAGGGGAAATGGATCTTCCGCCCGCTCGACGGCTCCCCCGCCTCCGGAAAAATCGCCTCCATATCCGACAGCCACGACGTCTCCCTCTCCTGCGACTACGACGCCGCCACCGGTCTGCTGAAATCCGTCTCCGACGCCTTCGGCCGCAGCCTCGCCGTCACTTGGGACGCCGGGCGCATCGTCTCTGTCGCCGACTTCACCGGTCGCTCCGTTGACTTCCAATACCACCAGCAAGGCGAACCCGGCGGCTCTCCCGGCACCCTGAAATCCGCCTCCGCCCCGGCCGCTCCCGGCCTGCCGCCCGTCGCCGGACCCACCGCCTACACCTACACCACCGGCTCCCTCGACGAACGCCTCAACCACAACCTCCTCTCCATCACCGACGGCGCGGGCCGCCTGCTCGAAGCCTTCACCTACTCCCCGCAGGCCGACCCCCTCGCCGTGGACTACGACACCCTCGCCACCCACGACCGCCACGGCGATCAGGTCGTCACCCTCCATCTCGAACTCCTCCCCAACGGCCACACCCTCCTTATCGAAAACGACGAACTCGGCCGCGTCAGCGAAGCCGTGCTCGACCGCCTCCACCGCCCCGTCAGCGTCCGCGAACACACCGGCTTCGCCACCCCCGGCCAACCCGTCACCTCTTCCACCAACCGCCCCAATCCAGCTTCCAAGCTCCGCTCCGCCGATCCCGATTTCTACGAAACCACCTTCGCCTACAACGCCGACCACCACATCACCCGCTGCCAGTTGCCGCCGGGCACCGGCATCCGCGCCACCTGGCAGCGCGACCTCGATCCCCGCTCCCCCGCTCGCGAGCGCGGCAACCTCCGCACCCTCACCCTGCTCGCCCCCGGCGGCGAAGCGCGCACCGTTTCCATGGAACACCTGCCCGGTTTCGGCACCCCGGAAAGCGCCCGCCCCGGCAACCCCATCGGCGGCCTCACCATCAAAGGCGGCCGCAACCCCGGCGGCGACCTCTCCAACAACGCCAGCCGCGGCAATCCCCTCTACGAAGGAAGCGGCTCCGGAGGAGAAAGCCCTTTCTATGAAGGCATGGTCGCGGGCAACGGCAGTGGCCCACGCGACGCCGCTTCCGGCCTGCCGACGGGAAAACGCCAGCACAAACCCGTCCGCCTCAGCCCACGCGACGCCGCCTCCGGTCTGCCGACGGGAAAACGCCAGCACAAGCCCGTCAGCCTCAGCCCCCGTGACTCCGCCTCCGGCCTGCCGACGGGAAAACGCCAGCACAAGCCCGTCAGCTTCAGCCCGCGCGACGCCGCCTCCGGCCTGCCGACGGGAAAACGCCAGCACAAACCCGTCCGCCTCGTCACCGCCCACGGCCAGACCTTCACCTGGACCTACAACGAACGCGGCGACGCGACCGGCGGCACCACCCCCATCCCCGGCGAAGGCTTCGCCGCCGAATACAACGCCCTCGGCCAGCCCGTCTCCTTCATCCTCCTCGACGGCCCCGGCTCCTCCTTCCACACGGCATACCACTACGATCCCGCCACCCACTTCCCCAGCAGCGTCGTCCACGACCCCGAAGGGCTCGCCATCACCACCTCCTGCGACCACGACGACCTCGGCCGCGTCACCCGCATCACCGACCCCCTCGGCCACGAATGGCTCTGCGAATACAACGCCCTCGACATCCCCGTCCACGTCCAAAGCCCCGAAAGCCCCACCCGCATCTCCTGGCGCGCCACCTACGACCTCTCCGGCCGCCTCGTCCGCGAGGACTTCGCCCACCTCGATCCCAGCGGAAAACCCGACCCTGCAAACCCCGCCTACACCACCTTCCACGTCCTCGATCACCGCGCCCGCCTCGTCCGCACCGCTGCCGAGGAACGCCCCGTCGATGCCCAGCCCGGCGTCACCGACCCTGCCGCCCTCGGCATCGAAAACTTCGCGGTCCTCGACATTGTCCGCGACGACGCCGGCCAGATCGTCCGTCTTTCCACCCCCGGCACCAGCCGCGGCTCCGGGGAAGATCAGGACTGCGACTTCACCTACGACGAACGCGGCCTGCTCCACCGCATCATCGACGGCGGCACGGGCAACCCCTCCGCCGTCA
>CAZVSA010000403.1:0-3073 GCA_964629955.1 uncultured Luteolibacter sp. | reverse complement strand
TGAGTTTCACCCAGCCGGTATCCGGCTGGGTGAAACTCATGAACCTCCCGCTCAAGCAAGTCCTCGGAAAAGTCGGCTACGTCCCGCAGCGCGAGTCCGTGGACTGGGATTTCCCGGTCACCGTTTTCGATGTCGTTCTCATGGGCACCTACGGCGGCCTCGGCTGGTTCGGCAGACCCGGAAAACCCCACCGCGCCCGTGCCATGGAAGCCCTCGAACAAACCGGCATCGCGGACCTCGCCCATCGCCAGATCGGCGAACTCAGCGGCGGCCAGCAGCAGCGCACCTTCCTCGCCCGCGCCCTCGCCCAGGACGCGGAAATCTATCTGATGGACGAACCCTTCGCCGGAGTGGACGCCGCCACCGAACGCGCGATCATCGCGCTCCTGAGCGGCATGCGCGACGCGGGAAAAACCGTGGTCGTAGTCCACCACGACCTGCAAACGGCGGAACGCTACTTCGACCGGCTGCTCCTGCTGAATCTCCGGGTCGTCGCCCACGGCCCCGTCCGGGAAGTTTTCCGGCAGGAGATTCTGGAAAAAACCTACGGCGGCAAGCTCACGCTGCTCAGCGAAATCGCGGCCCGCACCACGCGGGGGAAAGGAGGCGATCCCCTGTGAGCTGGATTTCCGGTGCCCTGGGTTCGGCGCTGATCACGGCTTTGCTGCTTGGCGCCGTCTGCGGACTGCTCGGCACCTTCGTGGTGGCAAGGCGCATGGCGCTGACCGGCGACATGCTTTCCCACGCGGTTCTTCCCGGCATCGTGGCGGGACTGGCATGGAGCGAATCGCGAAACCCGCTGATCGTCCTGGCGAGCGCGGCCGTTGCCGGATTTCTCGGCAGTTGGGCCCATGCCGCGATCCTCAGATCCACCCGCCTGAAACCGGACGCCGCGCTGGCGATCGTGCTTTCCGTGTTCTTCGCGGTGGGCATCGCGATGATCTCACGCCTCCAACCGGCGGGCGTGCAGGCATTCCTTTTCGGCCAGGTGGCCGCCATCGACCGCCGCGATCTGCAACTGCTCCTCGGGGTCACCATTTTCACGCTGGTTCTCGTTCCGCTCGCTTTCCGGGTCTTGACGCTGATCGCCTTCGATCCCCCTTTCGCGAAGCTTCTGGGGCTTCCCGTGCGTTTGCTCGATGCCGCGTTTTACCTCCTGCTCACCGCCGTCATCGTGATCGCCATGCAGGCCGTGGGTGTCATTCTCGTGACGGCCATGTTGGTGACCCCGGCGGCGGCGGCGCGGTTTTTCACCCATTCGCTCAAGCTCTCCGCCGGGTTGGCATGCCTCTTCGGCGCGATCGGCGGCATGGCGGGCGTTCTCCTTTCCGCATCGCGGGGCGGGCTGTCCACCGGGCCCCTCATGGCCCTTTCCGTCACGGCGATTTTCATCCTGTCCGCCCTGACCGGCCCGCGGCTCGGCTGGATTCCCACGACGATCCGGAAACGCCGCGCCGGAAACCGCATTCTCCGCGAAGACCTTCTCAAGGGACTCTGGATGCGGGAGGAAAGCGGCGACCCGTCCCCTCCTTCCACCCCGCTGCCGGGAGGAATGAAATCCCTGCTTCGCCGCGGCCTCGTGGAGTGCGAAAGCGGCGCTCTCCGCCTCACCACTCCCGGGCGCGGCAAAGCCGCCCGGCTCGTCCGCAGGCATCGCCTGTGGGAACGGTATTTGACCGACCGGGCCGCCTATCAGCCCGATCACGTCCACGATGAAGCGGAGAAAGCGGAGCACTGGATCGACGACGAAACCCTGGACGAAATCGCGGACAAACTCGGCCACCCCACCACCGACCCCCACGGCAGCCCCATACCACCTCAGGAAAACAAGGAGGTGCGGCCATGACCCTCGATTTCTGGATCGATCCGTGGCGCTCTCCCTCCAGCGTCTGGATGGTTGTCGCCGCCATCTTCACCTCCATCGCCTGCGGCGTGCCGGGAGCGTTTCTCGTTCTCCGCAGGATGTCCCTCGCCGGGGATGCGATCAGCCACAGCGTGCTGCCCGGGATCGTGATCGGATTTCTTGTGGCCGGTTCCCTTGATTCCCCCTGGCTCATCGCGGGAGCCGCGATCTCGGGCTGGCTCACCGTCATGGTCATCGAGGCGCTCCACCGCAACGGATTGGTCCGGGAAGACGCCGCCACGGGCATTGCTTTCACCACCATGTTTTCCATCGGCGTCGTGCTTCTCAAGCTCTACGCCTCGCGCGTGGATCTCGATCCCGACTGCGTCCTCTTCGGAAATCTGGAAACCGCGATTCACGGCACCCGGGCCTCCTTCGCAGGCATGGAAATTCCACGGATCGTGATCACCACCGCGGGAGCCGCCCTCACCGGAGCCGGGTTTGTGCTGGCGTTCCGTCATCGCCTGGTTTCCACCTCCTTCGATCCCTCCCTCGCCCGGCTCACCGGCCAATCCCCCGCCCTGATGCAGTCGTTCCTGCTCGGAATCGTCGCCGCGATGGTCGTGGTGGCATTCCAGGTGGTCGGTGCCATCATGGCCATCGCCCTGCTCGTTCTGCCAGCCGCCGGCATGCTGCTGGTCGCCCGCAGCATCCCTCCCCTGCTCGCGGGAATCGTTGTATATTCGGTGATTTCCTCCGCCGGAGGCCTCTATCTCGCCACCTGGTGGGGCTGCAATTACGGAGCCGCCGTCATCATCGCGGGCGGCGTTTTCTTTTGTGCGTGCCTCGCCATCGGCCGCCGCAGCCACCCTGCAATACTTGCGGCTTAAGGTTTTTATTGCACCGGCAATCCCTCCTGCACTAGATTCGCGCCCCGGCGGCATGCCGCAGGGCTTTCCATCCCCCCGCCTGCCACCGGCTTAACTTTGCCTACCACAGACACGATGAATCCCGACCGCGCGACTCTCAATTTCCTCAACAGTTTCCCGGAAGAAGCCCGGAAAAGAGGAGAAATGTTGCAGAAGGACGGAGCCGTTACCCAGATTTTCGGCAACCACCTCTTCATCCAGGGCCGCGTTGAAGACGAAACCGGCACTTTCCGCACCAGCCTCCGGCTCCAGGGCAACCGCTGGTTCGGCTCCTGCACCGCCGAGGACGAGATGATCTCCG
>CAZVSA010000402.1:0-3083 GCA_964629955.1 uncultured Luteolibacter sp. | reverse complement strand
CCCCGGACGTCTTCTCGACCACTTCTACCGCACCACCATGCGCTTCGGGGAACTCAAAATGCTCATCCTCGACGAAGTGGACCGCATGCTCGACATGGGATTCCTCCCCCAGGTCCGCAAAATCGTCAACCTCTGCCCGTGGGAAGGCAGGCAGACCCTCCTCTTCTCCGCCACCATGCCCCCGGCGATCCAGACCTTCGCCCAGTGGTGCCTCACCGATCCGCAAAGCATCGAAATCGCCCGCACATCCATCCCCACCAGCGTCACCCACGCCTTCTACCCCGTGGCCATGGACCAGCGCGACGAACTGATGCTCGAACTCCTCAAGCAGACCGACTACCACTCCGTAATGGTCTTCACCCGCACCCGCAAGGAAGCGGACGAACTCACCTCCCTCATCAAAGCCACCGGACAACCCAAAGTCGCCGCCATGCACTCCGACATCAGCCAGTTGGACCGCATGAAAGCCCTCGCCGGATTCAAGGCCGGTGACTACGAGATCCTCGTCGCCACCGACGTCGCGGCGCGCGGCATCGACATCTCCGGTGTCTCCCACGTCATCAACTACCGCGTCCCCGAAAACGCCGAGGACTACGTCCACCGCATCGGCCGCACCGGCCGCGCCGCCGCCGAAGGCGACGCCTTCACCATCCTCACCGCCGACGAACTCGACTACGCCAAATCCGTCGAGGTGTTCATCGACCAGAAAATCCCCCGGCGGAAGCTCGACAACTTCTCCTACATCTACACCGCCCTGCTCGACGATTCCCCCATCAAGCCCGTCCGCCGCAAGAAAACCGGCGGCGGCAAAAAGCGCCGCTGATTTCGCAAAGGAGAGCGCCCCCGTGGCGCGGGCATTCTGCCCGCCGCCATCATGAGCAAGGAGCGTGGGCGTCTCGCCCACTTGAGCAGGAATGTGGGCGGGACGCCCACGCTCCTTGAATTCCTACGCCTCGAAACGTGATCGCACAAAAAACGGCCACGACTCTTCACAAAATGCTGTAAATCATAGCATAACCCCTCAATCCTCGTCCTTTAACTTCGTCAGCTCCACCTTCCGGAACTCGACTTCCGTTCCTTCCGCCTGAATCGCGATTTTGCCGGACGCGGCGGTGCAGTTGGTGCCGTGATTCACCAGCTCGCCATTCACATGAACGATGATTTCAGCGCCCTTGCACTCGATCGTCATGCGGTTCCATTCGCCCAGGGGTTTTTCCGAACCGTCCGTCAGGTTCAAAATCCTGCGGGCATCGGAAGACGCGCCTCCGAAGGCCTGCCCTTCCTTGCGCGGACGGCGCTTTTCCATGTCCGGCACCTCGATGTTTTCCCCGATGCACCAGAAATCCCCCGCGTTTTCGTGCATCATCTGCACTTCGATCGACTTGGGAAACATCCCGTAAAGCTCGCGGAGGTCCGAGGAATGGACGAGGACGCCGCAATTTCCCCCTTCACCGGGAAAGCGGTATTCCACCTCCAATTTGTAATCCGAATACGTTTCGTTGGTGAGAAGATGCCCGAGCGGCTTGCCCAAACTGACCAGCATTCCATCCCGCACGATGAAACTGGGCTGGAAATCGGCCTTCCCATCCGCCTCCGGCACATCGGCGGTCCAATTGGAAAGATCCTTCCCGTTGAAAAGGGCGACAGGAGAAGCGGAAACCGCAAGGGCGAAGGCCCAACCGAGGAGCAACTGGATTTTCATGATCCATACAGGATTTCCCTTCCGCGCCGCTTGTCCAGCATTGGATTGATCCTGGCGAAAATCGTGCGGTCCGGCTTGTGCATTTTTCCATTCGCAAGGGCTGCCCGGGGGTTGCCTGCGGAGGGTTTTCCGTTTTGGATGAGGCTTCCCCCGCACGGAGGATTCCAAAAACCATGAGCACCCGAATTGATTTCCGCAGCCGCCACCTCGGACCCATCGGCGCGGATCGTGAAGAAATGCTCCGGGAAACCGGCCATACCAGCCTCCCCGAACTCATCGACATCGCCGTTCCCATGGGCATCCGTCCCGATGAAGCGCTGGATCTCCCCTACGCCCGTTCCGAGCACGACGCGCTGGCATGGCTGAAAAGCCTCTTCGCCAAAAACCGGGTGCTCAAAAGCTTCATCGGCCAGGGATACCACGGCACCCACACCCCCGGAGTGATCCAGCGGAACATTCTGGAAAACCCCGGTTGGTACACCGCCTACACTCCCTATCAGGCGGAAATCGCGCAGGGCCGCCTGGAGGCGCTGCTCAACTTCCAGACGATGATCACGGACCTCACCGGGCTGGACGTGGCGAACGCCTCGCTGCTCGACGAAGGCACCGCCGCCGCCGAGGCGATGAGCCTGGCGCTCTCCGGCAAGGCCAAGGCGAAAACGATCTTCGTTTCCGACCGCTGTCATCCGCAGACGATCGATGTGGTCCGCACCCGGGCGGAACCTCTGGGCATCGAAGTCCTCGAAGGCGATTGGCGAACCTTTGATCCATCCGCCACGCCGGATCTCTTTGCCGTTCTTGTGCAATATCCTGACACACAGGGACGAATCGATGATTTTTCCGAATTCTTTGAAAAAGCAAAATCCGCCGGAGCCACCACCATCGTCGCCGCGGATCTTCTCGCACTCACCCTGCTGAAAGCTCCGGGAGAATTCGGCGCCGAGATTTGCGTGGGGTCTTCCCAAAGATTCGGGGTTCCAATGGGCTTTGGTGGTCCCCATGCCGCCTTCATGGCCTGCCGCGATTCCCTCAAAAGAAAAATGCCGGGAAGGCTCATCGGCGTTTCCATCGATTCCCGGGGAAAACCCGGCTACCGCCTTTCCCTGCAAACCCGCGAGCAGCACATCCGCCGCGACAAGGCCACCTCCAACATCTGCACCGCCCAGGTGCTGCTGGCGGTGATGGCCTCCATGTACGCCGTCTATCACGGGCCGGACGGGCTCAGGCACATCGCCCGGGAAATCAACCGCAAAACCCGCATCCTCGCCGCCGCATTGAAATCCGCCGGAGCGGAAGTGCTGACAGAGGCATATTTCGATACCCTCGTGGTGAGAGTGCCCGGTGAAGCCGCCGGAGTTTGCCACACCGCGACGATGAACGG
>CAZVSA010000401.1:0-3120 GCA_964629955.1 uncultured Luteolibacter sp. | reverse complement strand
GGGAAGCAGGCATGTTCCACCTCTTCACCCACGCATGGTTCAAGGCCCTGCTCTTCCTTGGTTCCGGCGCCATCATCTACGCCTGCCATCACGAACAGAACATCTGGAAAATGGGTGGCCTGCTGAAAAAAATGCCCATCACCGGAGCCACCTTCGCCATCGGCACCGCCGCACTCATCGCCGTGCCGTATGTGACTTCCGGATTCTGGTCCAAGGAAGAAATCCTCATCGCCGCGTTGAAGAAAAACCTCCCCCTCTTCGCCATCGCCGTCGGTGTCGCCTTCCTCACCGCCTTCTACATGACCCGCGCCTTCGTCGTCACATTCCTCGGAAAAACCCGCTCGAAAGACGCCGATCACGCCCACGAAGTCGGCCCGCTCATGTGGGTTCCCCTCGCCATCCTCGCCGTCCTCGCCATCGTTTCCGGATTCGGTTTCGTCTCCGGTCCCCTCCAGGCCATCCGTCCGGAACACGAATCCAGCGCCGTCGCATTGATCGCCTCCCTCCTCACGCTGGTGCTCGGCGTCCTCGCCGGATTCGTTCTCTACAACGGCAGGGAGAAAGACCCGGTCTCCATCCCGCTTTTCCGCAACCGCTTCCATCTGGATGCCATCTATGAAAAAGGCATCGTCCGCTACTTTCAGGACGCCTTCGCCGCCATCATTCACTTTCTCGACGAATTCCTCATCAACGGCCTGATCGGCGGCGGACTCAGCCGCGCCGCGGCGGGCACCGGCCAGGTCTTCCGCAAAGTCCAATCCGGCAGCCTGCCCGGA
Organism: uncultured Luteolibacter sp.; assembly: GCA_964629955.1. GTDB lineage: Bacteria > Verrucomicrobiota > Verrucomicrobiia > Verrucomicrobiales > Akkermansiaceae > Luteolibacter. The sequence goes on along the minus strand of CAZVSA010000401.1, from coordinate 2,344 downwards.
TACTCCTTCGCCTTCGGCTTCGGCGTCCTCCTTGTCATCTACTTCACCGTCTTCTTTTAAAATCTTAAATCTTAAGCACTAAATTCCAAACCTCCATTCAACGTCATCACCACCACTCCTCTTCGTTTAGAATTTAGCATTTAAGATTTCGTGCTTTAACCACCATGCTCGCCCTCGTCGTTTTCATCCCGATCCTCGCATTCCTCGCGATCCTGCTCGGAGCCCCCGCGCGGACCACCGCCATCGGCTCCTCCGTCATCAACCTGGCTCTGGGCCTGATCGCCGCATTGAGCTGGAAATCGGACGACATCTGGTCGTTCTCCGCCACCGTTCTCGATCAACCCGAAATCCGCCTGGCTTTCGGGTTTCCCGACGGGATGAGCGTCGTCATGGTGCTGCTTTCGGTCATCGTCACCCTCGCCGCCGTGCTCTCCGGAAAAGCTCCCGAAGGCCGCGAAACCCTTTACTACGGCTCCTCGCTCCTGATCTCCGGCGGGGCGCTCGGCGCATTCGCCTCCACCGATCTGTTCTTCTTCTACGCCTTCCACGAACTCGCCCTCATCCCCACCTTCCTCATGATCGGCATCCTCGGCCGGGGCGACAGGAAGGAGATCGCCTGGAAAATCACCATCTACCTCGGCCTCGGCTCCATCATCCTGCTCGCCGGGCTGGCATGGCTGGCCAACCTCGCCGGAACCCTCGACATGGGCCGCATGGCGGAAGCCGCCGGGACGATCGACCCCGCCGCACAAAAAGGAATCGCCGCCCTCCTCCTCATCGGCTTCGGCACCCTCGTCTCCCTCTTTCCCTTCGACTCCTGGGCCGCTCCAGCCTACGCCAGCGCCCCCGCCCCCGTCGCCATGCTCCACGCCGGGGTTCTGAAAAAATTCGGCCTCTACGGCCTCCTCCGCGTCGCCATCCCCATGGTTCCCGAAGGTCTCCAGGCGTGGCTCACCCCGCTGCTCGTCCTTCTCCTCGGCAACATCCTCTGGGTCGGCCTCGTCACCATCAACCAGAAGCGGCTGGACGGCCTGCTTGGAAACTCCTCGGTGATGCACATGGGCTACATCTTCCTCGCCATCGCCGCCCTCATCGCCGTTCCCGGAAACACCCTCGCCCTTCCCGCCGCGGTGGTGCTCATGTTCGCCCACGGTGTCTCCATCGCCCTTCTCTTCAGCCTCGCCGACCGCATCGAACGGAACACCGGCTCCCTCGATCTTTCCGATCTCGGCGGCCTCGCGAAATCCGCTCCCGGAATTGCCTTCCTCTTCGGCATCGCCGCCATGGCCTCCATCGGTCTCCCCGGCCTCGCCAACTTCTCCGGCGAAGTCCTCGTCTTCCTTTCCGCATTCCAAAACTACATCCCCACCAACGGACTCGGCCCCGTGCAAATCGCCTGCATCCTCTCCATCTGGGGCGTCGTCATCAGCGCCGTCTACATGCTCCGCGCGTTCCGCAAGATCTTCCACGGCCCGCTGGTGAAAGCCACCGAAGACAGCCCCGATCTCACCTTGCAGGACCGCATTCCCGCCATGCTCCTCGTGATCGCCCTCCTCGCCGTCGGCCTCTATCCGAACCTCCTTCTCAATCTCCTCAAGTGATCTCGGCTTTCTTCTCTGAAAACTGAAAACTAGCAACTTTCCTCCATGCCCGCCTACTACCTCGAAGCCCTCACCGTCGCGCTCGGCATCGTCCTGCTCATGGCCGAAGCCTTCTCTTCGGGCAAAAACAAGGCATGGCTCGGCATCGCCGGATCGGCCGGCCTTGCCGTCATCCTGTTGCTCACCTTCACCGCCATCGGCCCCGCCGCCAAACCGGATGCCGCATGGGCGACATGGCCGCTCTGGAACTTCTATCAATTCGACGCCGCCGCGAAGTTTTACAAAATCTTCGCCCTCCTCACCACCATCCTCGTCCTTCTTCTCTCCATCGATTATCGGAAGATCCTCACACGTTACACCGATCATCCCGGCTCGGAAAACGGCACCGGGGAATACTACTGCCTCCCCGTCTTCGCCTGCGCCGGCATGATGTGGATGGCCTCCGCCAAAGACCTCGCCGGCGCCTTCGTCGCCCTCGAACTCGTCACCATCACGTTTTACATTCTCGTTTCCTTCATGCGGCGGAACACCGGCTCGCTGGAAGCCGGCGTGAAATACCTCATCCTCGGCGCCCTCAGCACCGGCTTCCTCGTGTATGGCATCGCCTGGATCTACGGCACCACCGGCACGATGAACCTCGATCAGATCTCCTCTTCGCTCTCAACTCCCAACCCTCAGCTCTTGGCTCCTCTTCTCTTCGGCGTAGCGCTCGTGATGATCGGCCTCGGCTTCAAAATCGGCGC
>CAZVSA010000400.1:2014-3150 GCA_964629955.1 uncultured Luteolibacter sp. | reverse complement strand
CGTGGTCCTCCTCTTCATTGCGAAAAGTCCGATTGATTCATGGAGTTGGTATGAGCGGCCGCCTTTCAACGCTCAAGGAGAAGCACGGAGCGCGGCGGAGTTGCCCCCGCCTCCTTGTTCCGCTTTGAGGCGTTCGGCGAGCCAGACCTTGACGATGGACTGTCTGGTAACACCGACCCGCTTCGCCTCGCCATCCAATGATTCGATCATCCACAGTGGCAAATCGACATTCACCCGCCGTTGTTCAAGCCCGGGACGGCGAGCCGTGCTCCAGTCCATAAAGCGGCCAATATCCTCCCCTTCATCGAACCTGCGGTCGAACTCTTCAGCACTGATGGTATCTTTGCTCTTCTTCATGGCGTGATCTTCCGACTGATACCAAATTCCAGAGATAAGGTGACTTTTCCGGCATGCGGAGAATTTTTGCCACTGATTACACTGATTTTAAGAAACTTGCTCCGGTGGATTCTTTCAATCCGTGAAATCAGTGTAATCAGTGGTTTCAAATCTCAATCTTGGAAAAGTCACATTTTTTGTGAGAGTTGGTATGACATGATGCGAATGCGCTGAAAACGGAAATCTTCCACTTCTGATCACTGATCACTGATCACTCGGCACTCCCTTCCCTCCACCTCACCCCGGATTCTTTCCGAAACCTCCTCAAGCGGTCCCGAACTATCGATCACCCGCACAAATGACTCCCCCGCCAGCGAAAGGAAAATCTCCCGGCACCGCTGGAGATTCCCGCGTTTCTCGAATTCGTTCGCGGAATCCCCCCTCGCTCCGATCCGCTCCAGCGCGAGATCCACGTCGAGGTCCAGAATCAGGAGCAGATCGGGACGCGGCGCGAAAACCTCGTTGAGACGCCGGATCTCCCCGGGATCGAACCCCCTCGCCCCCTGATACGCCATCGTCGAAAAATAATAGCGGTCGAGGATCACCACCTTTCCCGCCTCCAGCGCGGGCCGGATCTTCTCCTCCACATGCTGGCGGCGGTCGCGGAGAAACCAATCCAGCTCCTCCTCCGGAGTGAGCCGGCCGGTCGCCGCGGATTCCCGCAAACGCGCCCCCCACGGCCCGTCCGTCGGCTCCCGGCTCAACACCGCCTTCTCGTCCCAGAATGTGGAAGGCGTGCT
>CAZVSA010000400.1:0-2004 GCA_964629955.1 uncultured Luteolibacter sp. | reverse complement strand
AACCAATCCGCGAGCGTCCTCGCCTGCGTGGATTTCCCGGTCCCGTCGATGCCTTCGATCACAATGAAACACCCGCGGACAGGCCCGGGAGCCTCAGCGGAGATAACGGCTGGAGAGGTGGCGGAGGTAGGCATCGGGAGAAGGGGCTTGGCCGGTGGCGCGCTTGATCAGTTCCGGCCCCTCGAAAAGGGCACCATGGGCATGGATCGACTCACGCAGCCAGGAAAGCAGCGGCCCGTAGTCCGCGCCGTCCACCGCCGCCGCGATGCCGCCGTCCTGCCGGGCGGACTCGAAAATCTGCGCGGAATTGATGTTCCCCAGCGTGTAGGTCGCGAAATAACCCAGCCCACCCATCGACCAATGGATGTCCTGAAGGCAGCCGTGCCGGTCATCCGGAGGCACGAAACCGAAAAGATCCCGGAAACCCTCGTTCCACGCCGCCGGAACATCCGCCACCGCCAGCCTGCCATCGAGCATGCGCCGCTCCAGATCGAAGCGCAGCAGAATGTGCAGATCATACGTCGCCTCGTCCGCTTCCACCCGGATCGGGGAAAACTCCGCCCGGCGGAGATAGCGCAGGAAATCCCCGATGGAAAAATCCGCCAACTGCGGAAAACACTCCGCCGCCGCCTCATACCAACGGTCCCAGAACGCCTCCGAGCGCCCCACGTGATTTTCCCACAGCCGCGACTGCGACTCATGAATGCCAAGGGACGCCGCCGCCGCGGACGGCAAACCGAAATCCCCCTGCGGCAATCCCTGCTCATACAATCCATGGCCCGTCTCATGGAGAACCCCGAACAGCGAGGAAGTGAAATCCCCCTCATCGTAGCGCGTCGTCAGGCGGACATCGCGCGGCCCCAGCGTGGTGCAGAACGGATGCGCCGTCGTATCGATCCGCCCCGCATCGAAATCAAAACCGATCGACTCCGCAACCATCCGGTTGAAAACCATCTGCGCCTCCACCGGATAAGGACCGGGCGGCAACGAAACCGGACGCCCGGTGGAAATTTCCACCGCCTCCGCGGCGATTTCACGCAGCCGCGGCCGCATCGTATCGAAAAGCGCCGCCACCGCCGCGGTGCTCGTCCCCCGTTCGTAGCCCTCCAGCAGCGCGTCGTAAGGCTCCCCCTCATACCCCCAGAGATCCGCCTGCTCGCGGGCGATTCCCAAAAGCGTCTCCAAATGCGGAGCAAACAGCGAAAAATCCGACTTCGCCCGCGCCTCCACCCAGGCATGCTTCGCCAGCGAGGAAGCCTCCGACGCACGCGCCACCAGTTCCACCGGCAGCCGGGTCGCCCGCCCGAACTCCCGCCGCATCTCCCGGAGATTCGCCGTGCGCTTCGGATCGCTCCCATCGTCGGCGGCCTCCGCCGCTTCCAGGTCGCGCCGCCACTCCTCCGAAGTGGAAAGCTCGTGCGCCTTCGCCGAAAGCCAGGCCAGTTGTTCCGCCCGATACCCCGCCGCCGCCGGTGGAAGATACGTTTCCTGCTCCCACCCCAGAACCGCCGCGGAAGAATGGATCAACGCATGCTCGCGGGCCTTTTCAAAAATCGACATGGCGGACTCTGAACCACCCCCCGCACCCCTGAAAAGCCTGAAGGTAGGGACGGACCGCCGGGCCGTCCCACTTTTTCCCGGCAGGTGTGGAGGCGTTCCGCAGGATTTCCGCTTTCTCCACCGGATGCAGCCCCACCCGCTGCAGAGAGAAAGTCACGGCGCGCCCAGCGGTCGCTCCCTACCTTTTTTTCAACGGCGCGCCCCGCCGCAGGCGACCTGCCCGGTAGGGACGGACCGCCGGGCCGTCCCACTTTTTCCCGGCAGGTGGGAGGTGTTCCGCGGGATTCCCGCTTTCTCCACCGGATGCAGCCCCACCCGTTGCGGAGAGAGAGTCACGGCGCGCCCGGCGGTCGCGCCCTACCTTTTTTCAACAGCCCGCCCCGCCGCAGGCAGCCCACCCGGTAGGGACGGACCGCCGGGCCGTCCCACTTTTTCCCGGCAGGC
>CAZVSA010000399.1:0-3173 GCA_964629955.1 uncultured Luteolibacter sp. | reverse complement strand
GGCGATCACCGGTCGCCACCTCTTTTGATTCGGGGACCACACGCGCCCCCGCGTGTTCCGGAGTGCGCCCCGCGCTCCGGCGGCTGGTATGGCCAAGCCGTCCCGCATCCGGAAAACTCCCCGCCATGTCCGCCCGTTTCCGGCGAGGACGCCGGAAACAGCACGCGAGGGCGCGTGCGCTCCCCTTGATGTGGGCGGGACGCCCACGCTCCTTGAGTTCTCCCTCCCACCAATAACCAATCCCCCCTCACTCCCCCGGCTTTTCTTCCTCCGGCGGAGCGAATTCCCGGCGGGAAAGAAACCCATCCTTGTCCAAATCCATGGCCTCAAACCGGGATTTGCTTTTCTCCTCCGGCAGATCGCGCACCGGTCCCAATTCCCGGAACTCCTCCAAGGACAGTCGTCCGTCCTGATCCTTGTCCAACTGCCGGAAAACCGCCTGTGGCGGTGGCGGGCGATGCCCCCTCCGGCCACGGGGAGGCGGTTCCGGCCGATCCGCGGGCGTCAATTGCCCGTCCCCGTCCGTATCCAGGCGGTCGAAAATCTCACGGCGCTTTTCGGCAGGCAGTTTTTTCACGAACTCCCCCTGCTCGAACTCCGCGAAGCTGACCCCCCCGCTCTTGTCCACATCCAGCTCCCAGATTCGCTTCATCCCCGGGCCGGGGCCGCCGGGATGGCGCGGGCGGGCAAGCTCTTCCCCATCCAGAAATCCATCCCCGTTGCGATCCAGGCGCTTGAAGAGACTCTCCTGCTGCTCCTCAGGCAAAGAAACGATGCGCGGCATCTTCAAAAACTCCTCGCGTGAAATCTTTCCATCCCCATCCAGATCCGCCTTCCCCCAGACCTCCCGCTCCTCCTTTCCGTGAGGACGGCGCTCCCCGGGCCCGGGCCGCGACTCCTCCTTTTCCGGCCCGGCAAAAGCCCACACCGGCATGAATCCGAGCCACAACAGGGGAACAAAAATCGTTTTCATGACATCAACAGGCGCGGTCCCGCGGGGGCCACAGCATTTCAAACTCCCGCGCGCTTGAAAAGTTTCGACTGGAGGTCGCAATTCCCCGAATCCATGCTGCACCCCGCCTCATGCACATCCTCGATATCCTCGCAGAACGGAAACCCTCCTTTTCCTTCGAGTTTTTTCCACCCCGCAATCCCGGAGCATCGGAGGAACTCTACCAAACCATCCGGGAGCTTGAGCCTTTGGCCCCTTCCTTCGTCTCCGTCACCTACGGCGCGGGGGGCGGCACCCGCGAACTCACCCGCGATCTCGTCGTCCGCATCAAGGAAACCACCTCCATCCCGCCCGTCCCCCATCTCACCTGCGTCGGCCATTCCGGGGAGGACATCGACGCCATTCTCACCCGCTACGCCGAGGCCGGCGTGGGAAACATCCTCGCCCTCCGCGGGGATCCCCCCCGCGACCAGCCGCACTACGATTGGTCCGACGGCGACTTCCTCCACGCCTCGGATCTCGTCTCCTTCATCAAACGCTTCAACGACAAAGGACTCCATCCCGACCGCCGCGGATTCGGCATCGGCGTGGCGGGTTTCCCCGAGGGCCATCCCGGCACGCCCAACCGCGTCGCGGAACTCGATTTCCTCAAGGCGAAAGTAGACGCGGGGGCCGACTACATCTGCACCCAGCTTTTCTTCGACAACCACGACTTCCTCGATTTCCGCGACCGCTGCCGCCTCGCCGGCATCCGGGTGCCCATCCTCGCCGGTCTCATGCCCGTCACCTCCCTGCAGGGCATGAAACGCATGGCCGAACTCGCCGCCGGAGCCCGCTACCCGGCGAAACTGCTGCGCGCGCTCGACCGGGCGCACTCCGATCCGGAAGCCGTCGCCCGCGCCGGCATTCACTACGCCGCCCAGCAATGCGCCGGACTTCTCGACGAAGGGGTGGACGGCATCCATTTCTACACCTTGAACAAAAGCCGCGCCACCCGCGAAATCTACGCCAGCCTGGGCCTGGCCTCCCTGCCGGAAACCGCATGACCAACCGTCACCGGCCTCCCTGCTGATACAATTGCCCGGCCTGCTCCTGCGTCAGCTCCTGCAAGGCGCCCGCAAGAGGCACCCTCAACCGCACCCGGCCGGACCCCGGTTCGCCCGGGTAACTCTCCCGCAAGGCCGGCGCCCTCCCGAACGCATCCGGCGGCAATGTGATTTCCAGATTTCCCTGATACCTCTGGAAAGACACCTCTTCCCGCTCCCTTGCCCTCAACCGGCGGGCATCCAGCTCCTGCTCCACCCGGTCGAAAAGCGCCCCGGTGCCCTGATCCGAAACATCCCCTCCCGCCGCACGCACGGGATTCAATCCGGGGTCTCTTCCCGCCGGATCACCCGGTCGTCCGGATGGATTCGAGCCCTGCGAAGCAACCGTCGCCTCCCTCGCATACGCCTGCCTTCGCTCCTCAATGTCCGGCTGCCGGGCAACCAGCCCCCCCTCCAAAGTCATCAGCTCCGTGCCACCCAGACTCACATCCTGAAGCTCCATCCCCGCAGCCCCCACCCTCATGCGGAACGATCCGCTCCGGAACTCAACCGAACGGTAATTGTTGTAGCCATCCACCACGCTCAAGGCGCGAAGCAGAGGCAGCCGGTCCCGCAACCGGATCACATCCCCCTCCTCCAGCGACACCTTGCCATCCAAAACGATGCCGTCCGTCGTGTTTGTCGAGCCCGACACCGCGAACCCGCCGGAAATGCTCCCCTCCACGAAACTCCTCACCGTCACCGGCAACCCCGCTTCCAGCGGAAAATTCCCGAGCAACACCCTCCCGCTCAACTGCGGTTGTGCCCCGGCGCGGACCCTCAGATCCTTGAACTCCACGCTCCCCCGCCCTTTTTTGAAAACCGCGGTCTCGAAAACAATCCCCTCAGGAGAACAAACGGCCGCCAAATTCACAATCTCCAGATCCCGCAGCCAGTTCTGCGTGAACGTCCCGCCCGTGCACAACACCCTCCAGCCATTCTCCACACGCTGGATTCTCATGGAAGTATTCTCCACCGAGCCATACCCCCCCCCCTGATCCGCCTGCCAGCGAAGCGTGGCATCGCCGATCTCAAACCGGGACGGGCGCGCGCCGCCATTCCCTCCGAAAAGCGAACGGGAAATCACCGCCGCAGCCTCCTCCCCCTCCGCCCCCGCATGGAGATTCACATCCAAA
>CAZVSA010000398.1:0-3203 GCA_964629955.1 uncultured Luteolibacter sp. | reverse complement strand
GGTGGCCGACGGCGGAGGAGATGACGGCCTGGTCGTTTTCGTAGTAAACATCGCGTCCGGAGCCCTGTTTTTCAAACTTGCCGAGTTCCTTGGCGAGGACGCGGCTGAGATCGTTCATGACGCTGGGTTTTTCGGCGATGATGAGTGTTTTTCCCATGGTGAAGAGTGCCGGATCGTGGCGTTGGTTGGAGGGACTAGGCTCGCCGCCGGGGATTTTGCAAGCGGATTGGTCGGGATTTCCGAAATGGTTTTTACCGCGCGGGTCATCTCCGGGCGTTTCCGGGTTTCCGCTACGCCCGGACGAGATGGCGCATTTCCAGCTTCATGAGCGTGGCGGCGACGACGTGCGCGGGAAGGCCGGATCTCTCGATAATGCGGTCCACGGGGGCTTCCTCCCCGGTGACGGCGGCGAAGACGGCGGCTTCTTCGGCGGGCAGCTCGGGCGCGGTGGAACCGGCCTCCTCATCCTCCGCGGGTTTGGAGTAGGGCAGCTCGCCGAGGTCTTCGAGGATGTGGCTGGCATCCGCGACGAGGGTGGCGCCGTCGCGGATGAGCTGGTTGCAGCCTGCGGAGGTGGGTTTGTCGATGGGGCCGGGGATGGCGAAAACGGGTTTTCCGTATTCGGTGGCGAGGTTCGCGGTGATCAGGGAGCCGGACCATGCGGGGCATTCGGTGACGAGGACGGCGCGGGCCCACGCGGCGACGATGCGGTTGCGCATGGGGAAGGTCTGCTTGCCGGGCTGGGTGTTCAGGGGGAACTCGGAGACGACGGCGCCGTTGCCCGCGGCGATCCTGCCCGCGAGGTCGAGGTTTTCCGGCGGATAAAGCCGGGCGAGGCCGGAGCCGATGACGGCGATGGTCCGGCCTTTGACGGTGACGGCCGCTTCGTGTGCGGCGGTGTCGATCCCGCGCGCGAGCCCGGAAACGATGGTGAATCCGGCAAGGGCCAGATCCCCGGAGAACTTTTTCGTGGCCTGGATGCCGTAGCGGGTGGTGCGGCGGGAACCCACGATGCTGATGGCGTGGCGGTCCCGGGGTTCGATTTTTCCCCAAACGTAGAGCAGCAGGGGAGGGTCGTACGCCTCGCGGAGGGGTTGGGGGAAATCGGGGTCTTCGCCGGTGAGGATGGTAATCCCGCGTTCGGAGGCTTCGCGGATTTCCGCGACGGGATCGGCGTGATCCTGCCATCGGTGGAGGATTTCCGCGGTTTCCCCGCCGATGCCGTTGGCGCGCATCAGGCGGTCTTTCGGCGCGCCGAGAATGGATGAGGGATCGCCGAAGATTTCGAGAAGGCGGCGGACCCGGACGGGGCCGATTTTTGGCAGCATGTTGAGCGCTACGAGTGCTTCGAGGGGCGACATGTGCGGGGGAGGATGGCCCGCAAGCGGGAGGAGTGAAAGAACGAACCCGGCGGGGGATCATTTCCGGGGGAACCGTTGGGAAAAATTTGGAGTTGAAGAGGAGTCCGTGCCGTGGAGTGATCCATGGCCATGGTTTCCGTTTTTCCCCGCAGCCTGTTTCCTGCCGTCCTGCTGGTTTCCTGTGCCCTGGCAAGCGAGCCCGCCGTCACGGAGACGCCCGCGCAAAGGCCCGATCCGGCGCGCTTTGCCGGGGTGGTGGCGGCTTTCAAGGAGGAGCAGCCGGAAAAGGGGGGGATCGTTTTCACCGGCAGTTCCAGCATCCGCAGGTGGCCGGATCTGGAGGGGGATTTTTCAGGGCTTCCGGTGCTCAACAGGGGATTCGGCGGAAGCGTGGCGAACGATCTGGTGGTGCACTTCGAGGAGGTCGTCGCCAGCGCCGCGCCGAAGCTGCTGGTGACCTACACGGGGGCCAACGACCTCCACGCGGGGTTGACGGTGGAGGAGTCCTTCGATGACTACACGAAATTTCTGCTCATGGCGAAGGAGCGTTTTCCCGGGCTCCGGGTGGTGCTGACTTCGGTGAAGATCGCCCCGGTGCGCGCCGCGGACGTGCCGCGCGTCCACGAACTCAACGGGAAACTGGAAGAGTGGGCGGAAAAACAGGGGTGGGTGAGATATGTGGACTGCACGAGCGGCCTTGTGGATGAGGCGGGCGATTTCGTGACCGGGCATTTCGTCGAGGACATGCTTCATCTGAGCGAATCGGGATACGCCCAGTGGCGGGAAATTCTGGAACCGGTGGTGCGGGAGGAATGGGAGAAGGTGAATCGGAAGGAAGGGGAATCCCGGGAGTGAATTCCGCGGAAGGTTTGTTGCGCTCCCCGGGGATTGTTGCTATCACCCCGCGCGATGGGGAGAGCGTTGCAGCAGCTTGAGTTCAAGTGGTCTTCCTGGCTGCGCTTGCGGTCTTCCCCGCGGGTTTCCACGGGCGGGAGCGGAAATGAGGATGGAGGGCTGACCGCGTGGTGCGCGGAGACGGCGAAGGCCCTCACACTGCCGGAGCTGGCCCGCCGCGTCCGGGTTTCCTGGAATCCGCGGATGCAGACCACGGCCGGGCGGGCCTGGTGGCCGGATCGATCGATCGAACTGAATCCGAAACTCAAGGAATGCGCCCCGGAAGAGCTTTGGCGCACGTTGAAGCACGAACTGGCGCATCTGGTGGCGTATGAACGATGCGGACGCCGGAGGATCGAACCCCACGGGGTGGAATGGCGTGCGGCATGTGTCGAGCTTGGGATTCCGAATGAGAAGCCTTTTCACAACCTGCCTTTCAAGCGCCGCCGCATGAAGCGCAACCATGCCTATATCTGCTCCAACTGTTTCACGGTGATCCACCGGGTGAAACCGATCCGGCGGATGGTTGCGTGTTATGATTGCTGCCGGAAATTCAACGGAGGGTTCTATCATGACCGCTTCCGTCTCATCGAGACGAAGACTTGAGAGCCTGTTGCAGCGTTTTGTGAAAAGTCGTGGCGGTTTTAGAGCCTATCCGGATAACCGAAAAGGCAGGGAACTTTCTCCTGTGTAAAGGTCCGGTGGGGGGCGGCTGGCATGGGGAATGCGGGTGCGGAAGGGGAATCGGATCGCTCCCAGCCGGACGGCTCGGAGAGCCGTCCCTGCCGTTATTCGGATAGGCTGCCGCCGTCTTGCGGAGAACGGGAACACAAGGAGCGCGGGCGTCCCGTCAAAAGTGTTCCGGGAATCGCGGAGGCAACGCCGGAGGCGGGTTTTCCGGTAGGGACGGACCGCCGGGCCGTCCCACTTTTTCCCGATAGGTATGGC
>CAZVSA010000397.1:0-3217 GCA_964629955.1 uncultured Luteolibacter sp. | reverse complement strand
CCGGCGTTGCCGCCGCGATTCCCGGAACACTTTTGGCGGAATGCCCGCGCCACGTGGGCCGGGCATTCTGCCCGGTTTCCCGATGGCTGCCGCGCTGGGAAACGGTCATGCGATGGCGAATTCTCGGACCGAAACCCGGGTGATGGCGGGTGCGGATTCGTGGGAATCCTCCAGATAGAGTTCCACCGCCTCGCGGAGATTGACCAAGGCTTCCTTTTCGGTGGCCCCGAAACTCGAAACATCGTAATCGAGGCATTGGGCGACAAAGTCACCGTCTTCCCGGTAAAGGGTGTAGTGAATGGTCTTCATGCCTCATACGATGCCCGGATCGTGCCGGACTGGCAAGAGGCGAAACGGAGGGGCGGGTCAGGCGTGGTGCAGAAGGATGGAATTCGCGGCGAAGTGGTCGGAGAGAATGTCCGACACGATGACGAGAGGGGTTCCGGGGCGGACGAGGTCCTCGGAGCGGAGGAGGTCCGTGGCGCGCAGGATGGTGTCTTCGATGGTTGCGGCGAAGGGGAGCTTGAAGGGGCGGATGCCGCGCGAGAGGGAGAGCTGGCGGCAGACGCGGTCGGTGGGGGTGAAGGCGTAGAAGCGCGAGGTGCGGGGGCGGAGCAGGGCCACGTGGTTGGCGAGGACGCCGCGGCGTGTGAGGACGACGAGGCGGGCGTCCGGCAGGGAATCGGCGAGGGTGACGGCCGCGCGGGCGGCTTTCTGGCGCTCGTCGCGGAGGAGGACGTTCTGCCCGAATCCGTGACCGCCGGAGCGCTCGATGCGGGAGGAAATTCTCACCAGCGCCTCCACGCAGCGCTCGGGGTAACGGCCGACGGAGGTTTCTCCGGAGAGCATCAGGGCGTCGGCTTCCTCGTAGGCGGCGTTCATCACGTCGGTGACTTCGGCGCGGGTGGGGGTGGGATTGGTGATCATCGATTCCAGGAGCTGGGTGGCGACGATGACGCGGGTGCCGAGTTCGTGGCAGCGCTTGACGATCCGGCGCTGGAGGATGGGCAGTTCCTCGAAGGCGACCTCGGTGCCGAGGTCGCCGCGGGCGATCATGATGGCATCCGCGGCGTGGATGATGGCGTCGATGTTTCTGACAGCTTCCTGGTCTTCGATTTTTGCGACGATCTGGGCTTCGCCTTCCAAGGCTTCCATGGCTTCGCGGAGTTCGCGGACGTGGGCGGAGTCGCGGACGAAGGAGCCGGCGATGTAATCGGCCCCGCACTCGACGGCGAGGGCGAGGTCCTTGAAGTCCTTTTCCGTGAGGGCGGGGAGATTGAGGCGGACGCCGGGGAGGTTGATGTGCCGCCTGGAGCCCATGGTTCCGGGGGTTTTCACGGTGCAGAGGATGCGCTCCGGTTCCACGACCTCGATCCTCATGAGGAGCGCGCCGTTGTCCACGACGAGGGTGTTTCCGGCTCTCACGTCCGCCATGAGGCCGTCGTAGTTGACGGTGGTGGAAATGGGGACGGTGGCTTCGGCGGTGGCTTTGCGGAATTCCACGGTATCGCCATCCTTGAGGTTGTAGGGTTGCGGGAGATCCCCGGTGCGGATGGACGGGCCGGTCAGATCGAAGAGCACGGCGGTGTGGGCGCGGCGCTCTTCCGCAAGTTTGCGGATCCGGCGGGTCATTTCCGCGGCCCATTCGTGCTTGGCGTGGCTCATGTTGAGGCGGAAGACGTCGGTGCCGCCATCGATGAGCTTGCCGATCATTTCCTCGGATTCCGTTGCGGGGCCGAGGGTGATGATCAGCTTGGTTTTTCGGGACATGGGAGTTTGGAGCGGAGAGTTTTGAGCGGAGAGCGGGGAGTTTGGAGTGGAGAGTTTGCTCTCCGCCCTTTGCTCTTCGCCCTCTGCTTCTTCAGCCTTGGTCTATGGTTTTTTCGGTGGCGGCGTCCATGATGGCGAAGCGCTCGCGGTTGAGGGTGGGGTCGGAACGGAAGATGAGGCGTCCGGAGTGGGAGCGTTCGAGTTCGACGAGGAGCTTGGCGTCGTCGGATTTGAAGCGGTTGAGGACGTCGCTGTTCACGATGACGACGAGATCGCCGACGGTGTCGCGGTGTTTCTGGATGACGCTGTGGAGGCGGCGCTGGATCTCGACGGACATGGTCATGGGGGTTTTTACGCGGCCCCGGCCCTGACAGTAGGGACAGGGTTCGTACATGGAGTCGCGCAGCGATTCGTTGAGCCGCTGGCGGGTCATTTCCATGAGTCCGATGGGGGAGATCTGGAGGACCTGGGTTTTGGCCTTGTCGCGCTTGAGGCGGTCCTTGATGGCTTTGTAAACGGCCTGCTGGTCCTTGCGGTGGCGCATGTCGATGAGGTCGATCACGACGATGCCGCCGATGTTGCGGAGGCGGAGCTGGCGGGCGACTTCCTGGGCGGCTTCGATGTTGGTTTCGAGGATCATGCGGTCCACGTCCTTGGAGCCGCGGTTGCGGCCGGTATTGACGTCGATGGAGATGAGGGCCTCGGTTTCGTCGATGACGATGTAGCCGCCGCATTTGAGCCAGACCTGGCGGGAGAAGGCTTCGTTGATTTGTTTCTGGATGCCGATGCGCTCGAAGATGGGCTCGGCGGCGGTGGGGAGGTGATGGATGCGGCGTTTGGCGCGGCGGGAGATTTTCCCGGAGATTTCCCGGATCATCTCGGTGGTCTGCGCGTCGTCGCAAAGAACCTGGTCGATTTCGTCGGTGAGGAAGTCACGGGCGGTGCGCTCGATGAGGCCGGGTTCCTGGAAGATGCAGGCGGGGGCGGGGTTGTTGGCGCGGAGTTCCTCGATTTCGTCCCATTGTTCGAGGAGCATGGCGAGGTCGCGGACGAAGTGGCGGGCGCGGGTGCCTTGGGCGATGGTCCGCATGATGATGCCCATGCCCTCCGGGACGGAGAGTTTCTGGACGATTTTGCGGAGGCGGGCGCGTTCCTTGGGATCGTCGATTTTCCGGGAGATGCCGAACTGCTCGGTGAAGGGCATGAGGACGAGGTAGCGGCCGGCCAGTGAGATGTTGGTGGTGACGCGGGGGCCTTTGGTGCTGATGGGGCCTTTGGAGACCTGGATGACGATTTCCGAGCCGATGGGGTAGATGTCGGGAATGTCCTTGGAGGTGATTTTCTTCTGCTGTTTTTTCTGGCGGTCGCCGCGCTGGATTTCCTCCAGGCCGCTGTCGAGGGCGGCGGGGATGGCGTCCCAGAAGTGCAGGAAGGCGTTCTTATCGAG
>CAZVSA010000396.1:898-3242 GCA_964629955.1 uncultured Luteolibacter sp. | reverse complement strand
ATCGTCGAGGCGGATGCGGGGGCCGATATCGACGATGAACGCTGCATCATGTGCAGTCGCTGCATCCGCTTCATGGACGAGGTCGCCGGAGATCCCGTCCTCGGCTTCACCCAGCGCGGCACCCACACCACCCTCACCGTCCATCCCGGCCGCCTTCTCGATTCCAATTACTCGCTCAACACCGCCGACATCTGCCCGGTGGGAGCGCTGACTTCCAACGACTTCCGTTTCCAGATGCGGGTCTGGTTCCTCAAGGAAATCCCCACCATCGACGTCAACTGCGGCACCGGTACCAACATCACCGTCTGGACCCGCGGCAACAAAATCCACCGCATCACCCCGCGCCAGAACGACGAGGTGAACTCCAACTGGATGCCCGATTCCCACCGGCTCCATTTCCACTACATCGACGGCCCCGCGCGCCTCACCGATCCGCTTGCCCGCTCCTCGTCCGGCACCCACGTCCCGGTTTCCTGGACCGAGGCGATCCAATCCGCCGCCACCAATCTCAAACGCTTCGCCGCGGACGAAATCGCCGTCATCGCCTCCGGCCGCATGACCAATGAGGAACTCTTCCTCGCCAAGGGCCTCGCCACAAACCTCGGCACCCCGCATTTCACCCTCATTTCCCGCGAAGGCGAAGCCGATACCCTCCTGATCGCCGCCGACCGCAATCCCAACACCACCGGCGCGCGGCTGGTTCTCGGTTCTACCGATCCCTACGCCGACCTCTCCGCCATCCGCGAAGGCGTCCGCTGCGGATCGATCAAAGCGCTCGTCGTCCTCGGCGAGGATCTCATCACCGACGCCGGGTTCACCACCGAAGACCTCGCCGAACTCGAATTTCTCGTCCAGACCCACATTCTCGCGAATCCCACCGCCGAGAGCGCCCACATCGTCCTTCCCGCCGCCGCATTCACCGAGAAACGCGGCTCCATGGTCAACCTCTCCGGCCGCCTACAACGCCTCAACCAAGCCACCCAGCCCCTCGGCCAATCCCACGACGATTGGGAAATCCTCCGCGATCTCGCCGCCGCAATCTCCGGCACGAAGAACAGCCTCCATCTCATCGAGGATGTTTTCAAATCCCTCGCCGCCTCCGTCCCGGAGTTCAACGGCCTCACCCTCTCGAAAATCGGCCACCAGGGCGTCCCGGTTCTCGAAACAGGATACGAAATCCCTCTCCTCGCCAACGAACGAGCCCGCAAAGCCTCCGGCCTGATCAATGGTTGACCCTCTTCAACGTGGCTGCGGTGCCCCGCCGCAGGTCGTGGCCGGCGCGTCCCGCTCCGGCTCCTCCTCTTTCCCCATCATTCACCGATGTTAGACATCGCCATCATCATCGCCAAGATCGTCATCCTCACCTTCATGGTGGTGCTGCCGCTGGTTCCGCTCTCGGTTTACTTCGAGCGGCGTTTCTCCGCCATCATTCAGGACCGCGTCGGCCCGAACCGCGTCGGCATTCCCCTCACCCTGTTCGGGGCGAAAAAGGATTTTCACCTCTTCGGCCTCATCCAGCCCATCGCCGATGGACTGAAACTTTTCCTCAAGGAAGACTTCACCCCCGATCACGTCCGCAAGACCTTCTATTGGCTCGCCCCCGCGCTCACCGTCGTTCCCGCCCTCATCACCGTGTGCGTCGTTCCCTTCGGCTCGCCGCTTCTCATCAACGGCGAGGAATACAAGCTCGTCATCGCGGACATCGACATCGGCCCTCTCTTCGTCTTCGCCATCGCCTCCCTCAGCGTCTATGGAATCACCCTCGCCGGCTGGTCCTCGAACTCCAAATTCCCCTTCATCGGCGGCGTCCGTTCCACCGCCCAGATGATTTCCTACGAAATCTCGCTGGGTCTCTCCATCATCCCCGTCCTCCTCTATTTCGGAGATCTCAACCTCTCCAAAATCGTCCAATACCAGGCCGACCACGGTTGGCTTCTCCTCCCGTTCTGGGAGGGAGATTCCTTCCACATCAGCGGGGAAAAACTCCTGTTCTGGTTTCCCGCCGTCAT
The DNA here is from genome assembly GCA_964629955.1 of uncultured Luteolibacter sp. Classification (GTDB taxonomy): domain Bacteria; phylum Verrucomicrobiota; class Verrucomicrobiia; order Verrucomicrobiales; family Akkermansiaceae; genus Luteolibacter. Next base: position 1,233 of record CAZVSA010000396.1, on the reverse strand, counting down.
CTCGTTCCTCATCTTCACCGTCTCCATCTTTGCGGAAACCAACCGCATGCCCTTCGACCTCCCCGAGTGCGAAACCGAACTCGTCGGCGGCTACCACACGGAATACTCCTCCATGAAATTCGCCATGTTCTTCATGGGCGAATACGCCGCCATGGTCATCGGCTCCGCCCTCGTCGTCACCCTCTTCCTCGGCGGCTGGTCGCTCGGCTTCGGGCTCGATGCCAAAATCGCCGAAATCACCCTCGGCGGCGTCGGCATCGGCGGCCTCATCCACATGGCGATCTTCATGGCGAAAGTCGTCGCCTTCATCCTCTTCTTCATCCTCGTCCGCTGGA
>CAZVSA010000396.1:0-888 GCA_964629955.1 uncultured Luteolibacter sp. | reverse complement strand
ACCAGCCGCCGAGGAAGAGGGTGACGATGAGCGCGGAGCCGTTGACCATGGCGGCTGGTCCATGGGCTTCACCCTGGATGCCAGGATCGCCGATTGGAACATCGCCGGCTTCCACTTCGCCGGGCTCATCCACCTCGGGGTCTTCATGACGAAGCTCATCGCCTTCATCCTCTTCTTCATCCTCGTCCGCTGGACCGTCCCGCGCTTCCGCTACGACCAGCTCATGCGCCTCGGCTGGGTGGTCTTTTTTGAAGCCGCCCTGATCAATGTCTTCCTCGCCGCGCTCATCATCGCCGCTCCGGATCTTTCCACGGCCATCATCACCACCGGATTCATCCTCCTCATCATCCTCACCGCCGCCATCATCTGGGTCGCCAAAGTCTCCGAAGAAAAACCCAAACTCCTTCGCGCCTGATGGAGCGCCGGCTTCCTCCGGCATCTTCCTCTCCAACCGAATTTCCTCAATGGCCATCGTCAAACTCCAGCGCCCGAAACTCGGCTTCGGCGAGAAAATCTACCTCGGAGCCCTCTTCAAGGGATTCCTCCTCACCCTCAGGCATGCGATCAAATCGCTGCGCGGAAAATCCCTCGGAGCCGAAGAACTCGCGTCCTCCGGCCTCGGCGTCACCATGCAGTTCCCCGAACAACGCTGGGACGACCACATGCCGGACTACTACCGCGGCGCCCCCGCCCTCGTCACCGACGAGCAGGGCCGCGAACGCTGCGTCTCCTGCCAGCTCTGCGAATTCATCTGCCCTCCCAAAGCCATCAAAATCATCCCGTCGGAAATCCCTTCCGGCGATCCATGGGCAAAAGTCGAGAAACGTCCGCTCGAATTCGACATCGACATGATCCGCTGCATCTACTGCGGCATGTGCGAGGAAGTCT
>CAZVSA010000395.1:0-3261 GCA_964629955.1 uncultured Luteolibacter sp. | reverse complement strand
CGTTTTTCCGCAAGGCATGCATCATTTCCGCGGCGAGGGGATCCTGCGGCGCGTCCTGGTTCACCGTGGGCACGATGTGATCGACGGTGGCGAAGGTGCGTTGCGGAAATTTCACCTTCAGCCCGAGATCCCGCAGCATTCCGAATGCCTGCGGAGAGGTGACCTCGTGGATGAGGTGGGTGCCGATGAAGAGTTGCGTGCGGCCGTCGGTCAGAGTGCCGACGGTGTGGGCGTCCCACACTTTTTGAAACAAGCTTTTTCCCATGGTGAAGGTCCGCCGTGGTTGGTGGCGGGGGAGAAAGCTGCGCGCCGTGACTGGAAATGTCAAAGCCGCATGCTAGGCGGCTTCCGAAGCGGATCTTCCGATTGAAAAAGAGGTGTCAATTTACGGAAGAACCGTTCCGCGGGATGCGAAACGAAGCCGGAGGAACGTTGCTCCCCGGTTTCGGGCCGGTTTTCAGAACACCCACAGCTCGATGACCAAACCGGCGATGATTCCCAGAAGAATCAAGCCGGCGGCGGCGAGGGCGCTGATTTTCAGCCACGGGAGTTTTTTCCCGGCGGAGCCGCCTTGGCCTCCAATCCAGTCGTCCCAAGTGGTTTTCGTGGTGGAAACACGGTGGTGGTGGCGGGAATACCCACCTGGAGGCGCGGTGCCGCGATCTTGTTGTCGCTTCATGGGAATCGGGAGGACACACAAAGAAACAATATTTTTTCCGCCCCGGACAGCAAAAACCGCTCCGGCCACACGCCTGCGGCAGGGAAAGGAAAAGCGCCGCCCGGGAAGAACCGGAGGGCGCTCTCAAAAATTCCGGGCTGAAAAGACCCGGCCTTACTTGGTGTAATGCACTTCGACCTCAGAGGTCGTCTCGATTTGCCGGAAATTGGGAAGCGGGCGCAGACCCGGTGCTTTGGGTTCTCCGGTGCAGCAGCAGGAGACGCTGATCAGAGCGATTGCGGAAGCGAGAGTGGCAGGAAGAATGCGGAACATGGGAATCGGAGGCGGAGTTTTTGGTTGGTGGTAGCTTTTGTTTCCGGCCGCATGTGCGCCGGAGGCATAAAAATTACCTGGTGACCGGCTGAATGCGCGATCACCAGGAAACAGGTGATTACTTGCTGGAGATCGGCGGTGGTGGGCTGGAAGGAGGAGCGGATTGCGGGCAGCACGAGGCGGCGAAGAGAGCCACTGCGGAGGCTGCAAGAGCAAGTTGGATGGTTTTCATAGGTTGTCGGTGGTTGTCTGGATGCATTTACCAGCCAGCTGTCGCGGATGGTGGAGCGAGACTAACGGGCCGGATGCTCCCTGCAAGGGAAAAGACGGGCCTCCCTGTGGTTGGCGGGAAGAAACACGGAGCCCGGGACTCTTGTTTCATGAGCGGTTGACGGGTCCGGCTTTTCGGTTCAACGTCCCGCCCGCCAGCCGTTACCAACCCCAACCATACCCTCAATGATCCCGATCCGTCGTATTCTCATGGTGGCAGCCGCCGCTTCCACCCTCACCGTGGCCGCCGCCCAGGAGGCCCGCCTGAAGATCGCAACCGTGGACATGCAGGAGCTGTTCAAGCAGTACTACCGGACCAACGAGGCGCAGAAACAGGTCAACGTGGAGCGCGCCCGCATCCAGAAGGACAACAACGAGAGACTGGCCCGCATCCGCGAGCTGGAAAACAATCTCGGCAACCTCCGCAAGCAACTGGAGGACCCCTCGGTCAACGAAACCAAAAAGCAGGCTCTCTTCAAGGACTGGCAGATGCAGCAGCAGGAAGGCATCGCCCTCGACCGCGAGCGCCGCGAGTTCCTCCAGCGCCGCAACCAGGCGCTGAATGAAAAAATGGTCCAGCGGATGAAGGGGATTCTCGAAGAAATCCGCAAGCTCGTGGAAGAACAGGCGACGGTGGATGACTACGATTACGTTTTCGACAAATCCGGTCTCAGCACCTCGCAGGTTCCTTTCCTCCTCTACACCAAGGACGCCACGGACATCACCGCCGGCCTCCTGAAGGATTTGAACAAGGACGCACCCGCCGAGTCCCTTCCCGTGGAAGGAGAGGAGCTTCCCGAGCTTCCTGCTCTCGAAGAGGAGTAAACCGGCCGTCCCGCGACACCCACCCCCACGCGGTTGGCACCTGTTCTCACGCTTTCCGAGCTGGCCCGGTGGGTCGATGGCGACATCGTCCGCGGCGATCCGGGACTGGCGTTGAATGGCATGGCCTCGCTGGATGAGGCGGGTGCTGGCGACGTCAGTTTTCTGGGGAACGAAAAATACCACGGGCAGTTTCTGGCAACCCGTGCCGGAGCCGTCCTCGTTCCCCGCGGAGTGAACGACGGGCCGGAAGCCACCGCGCTGATTGGAGTGGACAATCCCTCGCTGGCGTTTGCGGCCGTGGTGCGCCACTTCGCGGCTGCGGCGGCGGAATTCGTCCCGGGCGTGCATCCGGGTGCTTTCGTGGATCCTTCGGCGTCGCTCGATCCCGCGAAGACGCGCGTGCATCCGGGGGCCGTGGTGCTTGCGGGCGCCACGGTGGGGGATGGCACCGAGATCGGGCCCAACGCGGTGATCGGCGAAGGCGCGGTGATCGGCGGCGATTGCCGCATCATGGCGAACGTCACGATTCGCGAGCGCTGCATCATCGGAGACCGCGTGATCCTGCAACCGGGAGCGGTGATCGGATCGGACGGCTACGGCTACGAACTGTCGGGCGGCCGCCACGTGAAGATCGACCAGATCGGCATCGTGGAGATCGGGAATGACGTGGAAATCGGCGCGAACAGCACCATCGACCGCGCCCGTTTCGGAAAAACGATCATCGGGGAAGGCACGAAAATCGACAACCTCGTCCAGATCGCCCACAACGTGGTGATCGGGAAACACTGCCTGATCGTCAGCCAAAGCGGCATCGCGGGCAGCTCGAAACTCGGGGATTACGTAACCGTTGCCGCGCAGGCGGGAGTGGCCGGGCATGTCACGGTGGGGCCGAAATCGGTCCTCGCCGCTCGCGCCGGTGTCGCCGCCAGTCTCGCGGGAGGGGAGGTTTATTCGGGAAAACCGGCGATGCCGATCCGTCAGGAAATGAAAATCCAGGCACACGTCCGCCGCCTGCCGAAATTGGTGGAGCGGGTGAAGGCGCTTGAGGAAAAGCTCCGGAAGGAGGAGTGATTTCTCCCTTGCACCGGGCGGTGGAAGCTGGCAGCAAATGGTCCACCGTAAGGGGCATTAGCTCAGTTGGTAGAGCGTCTCGTTCGCAATGAGAAGGTCAGCGG
>CAZVSA010000394.1:0-3282 GCA_964629955.1 uncultured Luteolibacter sp. | reverse complement strand
CGGCCGCGAAGTCGCTCATCGCCTCGTCAAGGAAGGCGCGCACATCGTCTGCGTCGATCTCAACCGGGAAGCGGCGGAAGCCACCGCGAAGGAAATCACCGACAAATACGGCCCCGGCATCGGTGTCGCCGGTTCCGGCATTTCCGGCTGCGGCCCTGCCATCGGCCTTGCCGCCGACATCACCAACCGCGCCAGCATCCGTGCGATGCTCGATCAGGTGGTGCTCGCATACGGAGGATTCGATCATATCGCCGTCACCGCGGGGATTTTCGTCCCGTCCGATACCACCGGCCACATTCCGGACGAAAAATGGGCCCTCACTTTCAACATCAACGTCACCGGCTCCTACTTCGTTGCCGACGAAGCCGCGAAAACCTGGAAGGAGCAGGGTCTCCAGGGAAACCTCGTCCTCACCACCTCCGCGAACGCCGCCGTCGCGAAGAAAGGAAGCCTCGCCTACGATACCAGCAAGGCCGCCGCCAACCACCTCGTCCGCGAACTCGCGGTGGAGCTCGCTCCCCTCGTCCGGGTGAACGGCGTCGCCCCGGCCACGGTGGTCCAGGGTTCCGCCATGTTCCCGCGGGAACGCGTCATCGGCTCGCTCGCGAAATACGACATTCCCTACACGGATGACGAAGCCACGGAATCCCTCGTCGGCAAGCTCGCGCAATTCTACGCGGACCGCACGCTGACGAAATCCCCGATCACCCCGGCGGATCAAGCGGAAGCCTACTTCCTCCTGCTCACCAGCCGCCTCAGCAAAACCACCGGCCAGATCATCACCGTGGACGGCGGCCTGCACGAGGCGTTCCTCCGCTGAAAGGGGCGCAGGCGTCCCGCCTGCGATCTTTCCCCTGGAACGTCGTTTGGGATTCGGGGAGCACACGCGCCCCCGCGTAATGGAGCGCCGGCTTCAGCCGGCCCTGGCATATCCGGCTCTTCCACCCATGCCGGCTGAAGCCGGCGCTCCGTCACCCCCGCGCTCCGGTAAGCCCGCAAGACCATTCGGAGACGCTTGCGGAAATGCTCCCCTTTTCCAAAATCCCAAACGGAATCTAACAGAACAAAAACGCGCCCCCCTATTGATCCGGCGCGCCACAATTCCAGCACTCCGAAAAAACACCATCGATCGTTTCATCGCACTTCGTGCAAACCCATGACGGTGCGGAAGGAGCGGCGGCGTTTTCTTCCCGATAGGTCCGGATAATGGCCCGGGCCCGGTCTTCCTCCGCATGATCGAGCACCCACAACTCGGGATAAACCTGGGTGTGGGGGATTGCCCCGGCGAGGCCGGAAGAACCGGCGTTGCGAAGCTCGGTGCGGATTCCCTCGGCCTCCAGCAGCATCTGAATGTGGCTGACGGTGGTGAATTCGATGTTTTCAAAAACAAGGCGCATGGCGGTCCGGGGATGGCTGGGGGTTGGGAAAAATTTCCAATGAAAGACGGACAAGACCGCCGGTCACGAAGCATACCCATCGCCCGCCCGGAGTGTTTCCGCAATGCTCAAAGCGGTTTCCGGAAAAGAGGGAAACCGGGGCTCCCAGCCGGTGGAGCACAGCTTCGCGTTCGAGACCCGTTTGTGGGTCCATCCTCGCTTGCGGTTGAGATCTCTCGGCCCGGCGGGAGGAAGAGGTTTCGGGAAAATCCGGCCGAGCGCTTCATAGGTCTCGCGCTGCGACATCGGCGACGAATCGCTGACGTTGTAGATCCCGCCCGGCACGGATGCCGTCGCGAGATGAAACATCGCCCGCGCGGCGTCATCGCGGTGGATCTGGTTGAGGATGCGGCGTCCGTCCTCCTCGATCACGGCCTCGCCGTTGAGAAATTTTTTCAGAATGACACTCCGTCCGGGGCCATAAATTCCCGCAAGCCGGGCGACGGTCCCTCCGGTGGAGAGGACGGTTTCCTCCGCTTCCCGCAAAAGCCTTCCCGTCTCCCTTTCAGGAACCGCCGGGCTCTCCTCCGTCACCACGGAACCATCCGTCTGCGCATAAACCGAGGTGCTGGAGGTGAAAAACAACGGCACTCCCTGAAACCGCTCCGCCAGATTCCGGCATCCATCGGCATACACCTTCCGGTAGGCCTCCGCTCCGCCGCGCCCGGATGCGGCGCAGTGGAGGACGAGATCCGCCGCCGGAAGATTTCCCACCTGCTCCGGGTCGGCCACGTCGCACGCGAGCACGCCATCGCCACCCGAGAGGGAAACCGGAACCACCTCCCACCCGCCGTCAAGAAACTCCCGCGCAACCGCCTGCCCGAGATAGCCATGCCCGATCAACAGCAGCCTGCTCATTCCGGAAAACCCTCCTCAACCGGTGATGGACGTCCGTTCATGCGGCAAAGCCAAGCACCCGGCCCTTGCCGCGACAACTCCGAAGGCGCGCACCCGATCACCCCCTTGCCGGACGATTCCGGGATTTGCCTTGGCAGCCTGCCGGTTTTTCAAGCTAGCTTCTGCCGCCGATGCCAACCGAAGCGATCCTTTCCACGACCCGCCAGTTCCTCGGTGTGGACCCCACCACCCCGATCACGCTTGAGCCGATCAAGCGCGGAGCCTCCGGCAGAACCATCGTCCGGGTGAAAACCCCCATCCACGAAACGTTCATCGGCATCCATTGGACGGAGGAGCGCGAGGACAACGCCCGCTTCGTCCCGGTCGGGCATTTTCTCAAACAATCGCGGCTGCGCGTTCCGGAAATTCTCCACGAGCGCCTGAGCCATCGCGTCGTGCTCGTCGAAGACCTTGGCGACACCGATCTCCTGGCGCTGAAGGACCGCCCGTTCGAGGAAAAGCTGCCCTATTACCGCTCGGCGTTCGAGCAGGTGGACCGCCTGTTCTATGCGAAACCACCCAAGGATTTCGAGCTGATGAAACCCTTCGACGCCTCCCTCTACCGCTGGGAGCAGGAGTATTTCTTCGATCACATCGTGGAGGATTTCCTCGGCATGGACTCCGCCCCGCTGCGCGGAAACCTCGTTTTCACCGAACTCGCGGAACGCCTCGGCACCGTGGCCCGCCACCTTGTCCATCGGGATTTCCAATCGCAGAATCTTCTCATCAAGGATGAAAAAACGTGGCTGATCGATTTCCAGGGTCTCCGCCGGGGCAGGCAGGAATACGACCTCGCCTCCCTGATCTTCGATCCCTATCTGGACCACACCAAAGCGGAGCGCGAAGCCCTTCTCGATCTCTGGGAGGACATCGCCGACGAGCGCCCGCAGGAAACCCTTTTCCACGAATGCGCCGAGGGCCTGCATCAGCCGTTGGGCGGCGCATTCGT
>CAZVSA010000393.1:0-3285 GCA_964629955.1 uncultured Luteolibacter sp. | reverse complement strand
CTCGGCACCGGCGCGAACAACCCCGACGGCACCGGCACCGGACTCACCAGCATCGGCAACACCCTCAACCCCTTCCTCCCCTTCGGCGGAGCCAACATCCTCGTCGCCGCGGGCATCGGCCCCTCCACCGGCCTCTCCCGAAGCAACCTCAACATCGACGGCTTCCTCGCATCCCACGTCCTCACCCCGGAGGGCGAAGCCTACCTGAAGGAAATCGCCCCCGGCACGGACTTCGCCTCCTCCACCCCCGAGGAACAAGCCCGCCTCGCCATCGAAATCTTCTCCCGCATCCTCCGCGACGCGGGCCGGAACCACTCCGAAACCGGAAACTACCAATCCGCCCTCGACGCCATCCAATCCCTCTTCGGCGCCTCCGGCTCCTGGAACGGCAACATCCTCACCCGCTCCCGCGACATCCGCACCACCAACGGCGGCGACATCACCATCATCGCCCCCGGCGGCGGGCTCGAACTCGCCACCACCATCCTCGGAAACCCGCTCTCCCCCCCCGGCATCATCACCGCGAGCGGAGGCCACATTTCCATCTTCGCCAACAACGACGTCAACATCGGGCTCGGCCGCATCTTCACCCTGCGCGGCGGAAATGAAATCATCTGGTCCAGCAAAGGCGACATCGCCGCCGGTTCCTCCTCCAAAACCGTCCAGTCCGCCCCGCCCACCCGCGTTCTCATCGATCCCCAGAGCGCCGCCGTGGAAACCGACCTCTCCGGCCTCGCCACCGGCGGCGGCATCGGCGTTCTCGCCACCGTCCGCGGCGTCCCTCCCGGAGACGTCGATCTCATCGCCCCCGAAGGCACCGTCGATGCCGGAGACGCCGGCATCCGCGTTTCCGGAAACCTCAACATCGCCGCCAACCAGATCGTCAACGCCGCCAACATCTCCGTCGGCGGCACCAGCACCGGCACCCCCGCCGCCCCCTCCGCCCCCGCGGCCGCCACCGTCACCGCCGCATCCACCGCCGCCGCCGCAACCGCGGGCGAAACCGCCGCCCCGCCCCCCTCCTCCTCCGAAGAACAAATCCAGCCGGAAATCATCGAACCCGACTCCATCATCACCGTCGAGATCATCGGCTACGGCGGAGCCACCGAAAAAGAAGAGGAAGAAGAAGAACCCACAAACGACTGATCCCGCTTCCCACAAAAACACAACTTCAGAACCCACCCGAACAACCTTCTTAAAATCCGTATAATCCGTGAAATCCGTAGTAAAAAATCCCCGAACAAACTCATCCCATCCGGAAAATGAGAAACCACGGATTACACGGATTACACGGATTTTTTAAGAGGTTTCTATGGAAATTCTTTAATCAGTACAATCAGTGAAATCAGTGGTAAAAACTCCCCGATAAACTCACCTTACCCATAAACTTGGTAGAACTTCCCCAACCCAGATGAAGATGCAAAGCGAACCCGCCATCACCGGTCCCATCCGCGGACAGCGGTCGCTGCACGGGCGGAGCTGTCGATGTGCCTGTTGACCACATCCACCGCATGGCGCGGGCGTTCCGTCCCCAGCCATTCCGGAACAGCTTCTTTCGTAAAACAAACCAACTTCATCCGATTATGAAAAATCTTCCCACACCTCAATACACACGCCTTGTCAGCAACCTCGCCAACGCCCTCCACAACTCCACCCTCGATGTCACCGTCCTCAGTTGGGACCACATCGCGGAACGCTACCTGAAACACCTCGTCCACGACCGCGTCTTCGCCGGGAGGGTCCGCTCCATCCGCCTGCTCGCCATCCACGATGCCATCCACGCCATCCTCGATCCGGGCTCCGGCTACATCTTCACCGGAAGCTCCTCCGGCTCCACGGTCGTTGCCGCCCGCGCCGCCAGCATCCGCGCCTCCCATGACGTCCTGGCCTCCGTCTTCACCGATCCGAAGGACCTCGCCGACCTCGGCCACCTGCTCGAAGAAAGCCTCTCCCTGATCCCGGACGGCCCGGAAAAACAAGCGGGCATCAAGACAGGGGAAGACAGCGCCGCCGCATACATTCTGGCGTTTTCCCGGATCTCCTCCCCGCCGTCCCTGGCCACGGGGCGTTCCGGAGAGATCCCGTTCCCCCGCTCCCGCTGGCATCAGTCCGGCTGGAAGCGGTCCGCATGAACGTGGTGCATCAAGGAGCGTGGGCGTCCCGCCCACATCCCTGCTCAAGTGGGCGGGACGCCCACGCTCCTTGAATGCCCGCATCACGCGGGCCAATGCGAAAATTCCCGAATTTCATACTAGACACAATTCCCATACCGTTTAGTCTGCTTTTATTCAGATTGAGAATTGAAACCCCGTTCGCCAACCACCATGGAAACCACCACACTACCTTCCGATCTCCGGAAAAACCTCAGGAAACTGCTTCAGGGGTACGTGGAACATTGCGAATTCTCCAACCATCTCACCGGCAGGATCGAATTCCCGCTCTACTACCACGGCTTCAAATTCGGCGCGCCCGTATTCACCCACCTCACGCCCTCCACCCGCGCCGATGAGCGCCCGATCGTGGGCATGATCGGCTGGAACACCCCGTCCTCGCAGGTTCCTTCGCAGATTCTGCTCCAGTTCATCGAGATCCTCACCCAGCATCCCCGGCTGGCGGCGGACTCCATCCTCCGCATTCTTCCCGTCGCCAATCCCGTCGCCCTCGAACTCGGCCCCGACGCCCCCTCCCGCGACGAATGGGACCTGCTCGGCCGCCTCGCGGATCAGTTCAAGGAACAGGCGGCGGACGGTTGGATCGAAGTGGAAACCGCGGACGTGGCGAATCTCACCCTCTCCGGACAAGCCACGCCGGATCTATACCACGCGCTGGAGTTTCTCGAAGCGGTTCCCGCCTTCCATCGGCGGACCGGCATTCGTTTCCCGAAAGAAGTGGATGTGATTCCCGTCCCGGAAGACGGAAGCTGGCGGCTGCGCGTCCAGGTGCCCGGCGATTGGACGGCGGCCGAAGACATCCACGCCACCGCACGGTTCATCGCGCGCCTCATCCACGAACGCTCGAAGACCTCCGCCGCCGTGGTGTCACGGGATTTCTGAAGTTTTCCTTGCCAGGTTGTTGTAAGGTAAGTGTGCCGCTGTGGTGCATGGGGGCGGGAACGAGGCACATTGGTTGGCCTCGCTCCCGCCCCTGATACCATCTTTCAAAGATAAGGTGACTTTTCAGGCCTTCGATTTCAAAACCACGGATTTCACGGATTACACGGATGCAAAAAAATCCGTATCATCCGTGAAATCGGTGGTCCTCCTCTTCATTGCGAAAAGTCCGATT
>CAZVSA010000392.1:0-3288 GCA_964629955.1 uncultured Luteolibacter sp. | reverse complement strand
GCCGCGTCCCGCGGCAGGCCGTGATTGCGGCGTCCCGCCGCAATGCCTCTGCCAATGCGGACCAATGCGGCGGCGGGACGCCACCGCCACGGCCTGCGACGAGACGTCGCAGCCACGATCCAAAGCAGAAAACTTCATGATTGAACCCAAGCCGGATCCCTTCATGATGCCCGGATGAAATCTCAAATTCCCGGAGTGAACCGCCGTGGTTTCCTGCGCGGTCTCGGCGCCGCGGTGAGCCTTCCCGCGCTTGAGTCGTTCCGGCCCCTGCTCGCCGCGTCCGTGGAAAACGCCGCCGTGGGCACAACCGCCAGCGGCGCGCCGCTGCGAATGGCCTACCTCTACATTCCAAACGGAGTGAACCTGGAGCACTGGCGGCCCAGCGGCACCACCGCCAGTTACAAGATGGGAAAAACCTTCGAGCCGCTGGAACCCCATCGCGCCGATTTCCAGATTTATACCGGCTTCGAGCAAAAGCATGCCTCCGCGGGCGGCGACGGCCCCGGGGACCATGCCCGGGGAAACGCCACGTTCCTCACCAGCTCCAGGGCCCGCAAGACCGCCGGTTCCGACATCAACCTGGGCATCTCCATCGACCAGGTCGCCGCGAACCGCGCCCGCGATCTCACCCGCCTCCCCTCTCTGGAACTCTCCACCGACGGCGTGCGGAAATCCGGCCAATGCGACTCCGGCTACTCCTGCGCCTATCAGTTCAATCTCTCCTGGGCCTCGGACAACCAGCCGATGACTCCGGAATCCAGCCCGCGGGCGGTGTTTGAACGGCTCTTCGGCGCGGGCAGCGCCAAGGAACGCGCCGAAAGCCTCGGCCAGCGATATGCTTCCAAAAAATCCGTCCTGGATTTCATCGCCCACGACGCGAAATCGCTCCACCGCCACCTCGGCCGCACTGACCGCCAGAAACTCGACGAATACCTCACCGGAGTCCGCGAGATCGAGCGCCAGATCGAACGGGCCGAAGAACTCGGCCTCCCCGTGGATCCCGGGGTTCCCGCTCCCGAAGATGCGCCCGCGAATTTCCAGGAACACCTCCGCCTGATGTTCGACATGATGGTGCTCGCGTTCCAGACCGACTCCACCCGCGTCTCGACATTCCTGATGGCCCACGACGGAAGCAACCGCAGCTTCCGCGAAGTCGGCGTCTCGGAGGGGCATCACAACCTCTCCCACCATCAGGGCAACAAGGACACTCTCGAAAAAATCGCGAAAATCGACCGCTTTTACATGGAGCAGTTCGCGTACTTCCTCGAAAAACTCAAAACAACCCAGGACGTGGACGGGAAATCCCTGCTCCACAATTCGATGATCGTTTACGGCGGCTGCATCTCCGACGGAGACCGCCACAACCACGACGATCTTCCCATCGTGCTCGCGGGCCACGGCGGCGGGGCGTTCACTCCGGGCCGCCATGTCGATCTCGGAAACAACGTGCCGCTCTCCAATCTCTATCTGCGCATGCTTGAGGAATTCGGGGTGAAGGAAAGACGCTTCGGCGATTCCACCGGCACCCTCAAAAGAGTGTAGGCAGGGCAAGGTGGCGCGGGCGTCCCGCCTGCGATTTTTGCGTGGGTCGCAAGGCGGGAAGAACATCGAACGTCGAAGTAACTCCGCTTCGCTCCGCGTCTAAAGGTCTCAAAGTCCGAAAGTCTGAAAGTCCTCCCTCACCAAACCTCTCCCGATCCCAAGCTCTTCCGACCTTCAGACTTTAAGACCTTCGACCTTAAGACCTCTTCCACTTCGACGTTCAATGTTGGACGTTCGATGTTCGATGTTCAAAGATCCGTCCCCCGGGGATTGGCCAAGGCAGGGCTTGTCAAAGGGAACACCGTGGCGAAAATCGACGCCACTGTTTCGGTCCATCGGCACAGCGACTCCCCCTCGAAACCCGACCCCATGCACTTTCTTGGAATTGAAATCGGCCACAACGGCACGCGTGCGGTGGCGCTGGACCTGGAAGCCGCGGTGATCCGCCACGAAGCATGGGTGCCGCACACCTGGGTGGAGGGATTGCCCTCCGGCTACCGCGAGCAAAACCCCGCGCAATGGATCAACGCGGTGGATCAGGCGGTCCGCCAATGCCTCTCCGTCCTGGACGGGGAAAAAAGCCGCGTCGCCGCGATCGGCGTTGCAGGCCCTCTTCGCGGCCTTGTCCTGCTGGATGAATCCAACCGCATCATCCGGCCCGTGAAACTGGCGGGCGATGTCTCCGTAAAACGCCAGGCGGACGAGATCGCGCGGGCTTTCGGCGGCGCTCCCGGCCTCATCGAACTCGCCGGCCAGGCTCCCGGCGTGGAATCCGCCGCAGCGGAGTGCCTGTGGCTGAAGCAACACGAACCCTATCATTTCCAGCGCGCCGCCAGCCTGCTCACCGTGCAGGATTTCCTCGCCTACTGGCTCACCGGCGAACGGGCGATCGAACCGGGCAGCGCGTCCGCCACCGGCTTGTTCGACATCCGCTCCCGCAACTGGTCCACCGGCTTGCTGGAATTCATCGACGAAAGCCTGGCCGGGAAACTCCCCCCCGTCGGCGCGCCGGACCAGCCGCGCGGCATGCTGCGCCCCGCGCTGGCACGGGAGTGGGGGCTCTCCGAGCAGGTCCAGGTGGGTGCCGGAAGCGCCTCGCCGATGCTCGCCGCGCTGGCCGCGGGCTGCGTGGTGAACGGTTCCGTGGCGGTGGAGCTGGGCGGCACGGGTGTGATCACCGGGACAGGCAATGCTCCGGTGATCGATTTCCGCGGGGAAATCTCCCCGTTGTGCAGCGCCACCGGGAGCTGGATGGGGCTTGGCACGGTTTCCAACACCGCCGTCGCGCCGGAAGTCCTGCGCCGTCACTACGGATGGTCCGCCGGGCAGTTTGAATCGATGGCCGCGGGAGTCGCCCCGGGTGCGGACGGCTTGCTCCTTCTGCCCTACTTCACCCCGGAAAGCATCCCCCGCCTGCCGGAGGGCACCGGGGTTCTGCACGGGATCACGCCGGAAAATTTCACCCCCGCCCACCTCGCCCGGGCGGCGGCGGAAAGCGTCGCGCTGGGCCTCGGCTACGCGATGAGCGGACTGCGCGACCTCGGCTTCGATCCTCCGGAAATCCGCCTGCACGGGCCGGGCTCGGACAGCCCGCTCACGCGGCAATTGCTCGCCGATGTGTTCGGGGTTCCCGTCGTCCCCGTAGCCAGCCATCAGGGCGCGGCCGTCGGCGCGGCCATGCAGGCGGCGGTGGGATTTTTCCACGAGAGCGGCGAGTCGCTGGGTTTCGAGGAAATCTCCGCCTAC
>CAZVSA010000391.1:0-3296 GCA_964629955.1 uncultured Luteolibacter sp. | reverse complement strand
GGAGCGCGAGGGCGCACTCCGGAACACGCGGGGGCGCGTGTGCTCCCCGAATCCAATGGGGACCGCACGCGCCATCGCGTGCTGTTTTCGGCGCCATCGCCGAAAACCGGCTGACATCGCGGGAAGTTTCCCGGATGCCGGACAGCCCGGCCTTACCAGCCCCAAAATCCAAAGAAAGATGGCGACCAATGATCGCCACCACAGTGCGCCTCCTCCCCGCAATCGCCTTTCTCTGCACGTTTCTCTCCGCCGCGGAGGAAAAACCGCAGCCGCCCCGACGAATCGAAGTGCTGTTCCTCGGAGACGACTCCCGCCACGAACCCCTGGAGCGTTACCGAACCTTCAAGGAAGTAAGCGGCAACCGCGGCATCAACCTGACCTACGAAAAACGGCTGGAAGCCCTGACCCCGGAAAATCTCGCCAGATTCGACGTGCTGCTGGTCTATGCGAATCATCCGCAAATCACCGCCGGACAACTGGCCGCGATCCTGGGGCATGTCCGCGGCGGCGGCGGATTCATGCCGGTCCACTGCGGCTCGGCGTGCTTTCCGGACAACGACGACTACATCAAATTGGTCGGAGGACAACCCGCGGGCCACGGCGAAGGCGTTTTCACCGCCCGCATCGTGGAACCGGATCACCCGGCGATGCAAGGCTACGAACCTTTTGAAACCTGGGACCAAACCTCCCGCCACCACCGCCTCGCGGACGACATCACCATTCTCCAGCGGCACGACGGGGAACCGTGGACGTGGGTGCGCGAAGAAGGAGCGGGCCGCGTGTTTTACACCGCCCACGGACACGATTCCAGATGCTGGCTCCAGGAAGGTTTTCATGAACTGCTGGAAAGAGGAATCCGCTGGGCCGCGGGAGGGAAAGCCACACCGCTCGATCTCCCGGACCTCAAATACGAGATTCCGCTGCTGCCGGACCACTACCGGACAACGCTTCCCGTTCCGAACGTGCAACAGCCCCTC
Organism: uncultured Luteolibacter sp.; assembly: GCA_964629955.1. Taxonomy (GTDB): domain Bacteria; phylum Verrucomicrobiota; class Verrucomicrobiia; order Verrucomicrobiales; family Akkermansiaceae; genus Luteolibacter. The sequence goes on along the minus strand of CAZVSA010000391.1, from coordinate 2,319 downwards.
CCGCCGGAGGAATCGATGCTCCGGGCCCAGGTGCCCGCGGGATTCGAGCTTTCGCTCTTCGCCGCGGAGCCGGACGTGGTGAATCCCATCGCGATCGCCTGGGACCACCGAGACCGCTTGTGGGTGGTGGAAGCCCTCGACTATCCGAACGACGGCGCGCCCGAAAACGAAGGACGGGACCGCTTGAAAATCTGCGAAGACACCGATGGCGACGGGCGGGCGGACAAGTTCACCGTATTTGCCGAAGGCCTCTCGCTCGCCACCTCCGTGGTCCACGCCGGGGGCGGCGCGATCGTCTCGGAAGGATCGAAAATTCTCCTTCTCAAGGACACCGATGGCGACGACCACGCGGACGAACGGACCGTTCTCATCGACGGATTCAAAACCTACGACACGCACGCCGGGGTATCGAACCTGCGTTATGGTTTCGATGGCTGGATTTACGCGACCGTTGGCTACGCGGGATTTGAAGGCGTCATCAACGGACAACCGGTGAAATTCGATACCGGCGCGTTCCGCTTCCTTCCCGACGGATCGCAGCTCGAATTCCTGGGGAAAACAACCAACAACACCTGGGGGCTCGGCTTCACCGAGGACTTCGATGTCCTCGGCTCCACCGCGAACCGCCTGGCCAGTTGGCAGGTCGTGGGCGACCACGCACCGGTGAGGCACGCCGGCCGCGGAACCCGGGTTTTCCCGACCACCCTCGATGTCCAAGGTTCCGACGGATGGGACCCTCCGGTCGAGCTGTTGGGCGAAGGGCGGATCAGGGCGGCAGCCCGCCACTACACCGCCGCCGCCGGGCATGGCATCTACACCGCCCGGCGTTTTCCCGAAGCTTGGTGGAACCGCGCCGCCTTCGTCTGCGAACCCACCGGGCATCTCGTTTCCACAGGCTGGATGCGGACGGAAAACGCGGACCATCTAACGGAATTTGAAGGGAAAAACCTCTACGCCAGTTCCGACGCATGGTCCGCCCCGGTGGCGGCGGAAACCGGCCCGGACGGCGCGGTGTGGATCGCCGATTGGTACAACATCATCGTCCAGCACAACCGCCCGGGCGCTCCGTTCGAGCAAACGAATGTCGAAAAAGGAAAAGGCGCGGCATACGTCACCCCGCTGCGCGAAAACAAAATGGGCAGGATCTACCGGGTGTTTCCAAAAGGCAGCCCGGAACCGGCTCCCTCCGCGCTGGACCCATCCGATCCCGCCACACTGCTGGCCGGGCTTTCCGATCCCTCCCTGATCCGCCGCCTGCACGCGCAGCGGTTGATCGTGGAAAGCGGGGACGGCACATATCTTGCCCCGCTGGAGTCCGCCGCGCCCGGCGAACATGGCATCCACGCCCTGCACGCGCTTGCCGGGCTCGGGCATTTCCACCCGGATTCCGCAAGCGCCGCCGCCCTCCTGACAACCATCCTCGGGCACGAAAACGCCACCCACCGCCGCACCGCGCTCGCCCTGTGGCCGGAGGCGATCCCGTGCCCGTTCGACGTCCGGAGTGAAAGCCACCCCTTCGTCATCCGGGAATGGCTGCTGCTCGCCGCCCGGATGCCTGCGGATGAATCGCTCGGCCGCGAACTCCGCGACTGGCATCGGAACGCCCCCCGCCTGCGGCTCGGCGAAGTGCTCGACAGGTGCTACGCCTCGGCCGTGGCCCGCCACTCCACCGGCTTCCTCCTCGCCTCCCTCGATGTGCCGCCGGACCCCTCCGTCCTCGCGGAGCGCATCTACCCGGCGGCCATCCGCGCTTTCGCCGCAAACCGCTCGCCGCAAATCCTCGCCCGCCTCGAAACGGACGATTCCCCTCTCGCCCGCGCCCTGAAAGAAGCGGTGAAAGAAACCATCACCAGAAAAACCCACACTCCCCCCGCCGATCAGCTCGCCCGCGGGGAAAGCATCTACGAACGCACATGCGCCGTCTGCCACCAGCGCGACGGCAGCGGCGTGGACGGGGCCTTTCCTCCGCTGGACGGGAGCCCGCGGACCACCGGGGATCCGGCCAAAGCGATCCGCATCGTCCTTCACGGCATGACCGGCCCGGTCGATGTCCCCGGCAAACTCACCGTGAATTCCCTGATGCCCCCTCTCGCCACCCTCGACGACTCGGAAATCGCGGATGTTCTCACCTTCATCCGCCACGCATGGTCCAACGACGCCCCCGGAATAACGGAGAAAGACGTCGCCCGCATCCGCACCGCCACCATGAGCCGCAACAAGCCATGGACGGTGGAAGAGCTGGAATAAGGACGAAAACCATCACGAATCAAGGAGCGTGGGCGTCCCGCCCACATCCCTGCACAAGTGGGCGGGACGCCC
>CAZVSA010000390.1:0-3305 GCA_964629955.1 uncultured Luteolibacter sp. | reverse complement strand
GAGGAGGTGAGTTCGATCAGGTGGACCAGCTCGGTCTTGGGTGGGAGTTCCTTCCCCACCTGATCCTTGGTGCGGCGGAGGATGAGCGGGGCGAGGCGCTTTTTGAGCATTTCGTTGCGCTCCATGTCCCCGTCTTTTTCGATCGGATTGCGGAACCGCTGGTTGAAGGCTTCCTCCCTGCCGAGAAAGCCGGGAACGAGGAAATGCATCAGGCTCCACAGCTCGCCGAGATGGTTTTCCACGGGTGTTCCGGAAAGGCAGAGGCGGTGCGCCGCGTCCAGCTTGCAGGCGGCTTGCGCCACCTTGGAACGGGGGTTCTTGATGTTTTGCGCTTCGTCCAGAACGGCCAGGTGAAACGGGTGCGAGGCGAGCTGGGCGATGTCGCGCTGGAGCAGGGCGAAGGATGTCAGAACCAGATCGGCATGCGGAATGGAACGGTAGTATTTTTTCCGCTCCGGCCCGTTCAGGACGAGAACCCGGAGACCGGGGGTGAACTTCAGCGCTTCCGCCCGCCAGTTGGGGACGACGGAGGTGGGGGCCACCACCAGCGTGGGAAGGCCGCGCGAGTTGCCGGTTGTTTTCTCCTCCAGCACGTGGGCGAGGGTTTGGAGGGTTTTTCCCAGGCCCATGTCATCGGCGAGGATTCCGTGCAGTCCATGGCGGGCGAGGAACTGCATCCAGCGGAAGCCGGCGAGCTGATAGTCGCGCAAGGTCGCCTGAAGCCCGGATGGCGGAGGAACGGGGCTGATGCCGGAAAAATCCCTCAGCTTTCCGGCGAGATCCTCCAGATCCGGAGGAGTGTCGAAACCCATTTCCCCGAGGCCTGCCAGAGCCGCGGCATCCAGCGCGTGCAGCCGCACTTTGTCCGGAAACTTCGGATCGATGAGCGCGGAAAGGTGGCGGAGAATCCTGCGTACGCGCCCGATCGGCAGTTTGAGCGCGTCGCCATCCGGCAGGGGCGCGTACACGTGGCCGTTGTCCGGCCGGTCCAGTGTTTCCTCGAGGAAATCGTTCTCTAACAGGCCAGCGAGAATGGGCAGAAGATCATAGCGGGCTCCGGCGACGTCGAACCCCACGGAGAGGCTGAACCACCCTCCGTCCCCCGCGGCGAGGGAGGTTTCCCAGCGCGAGGGATCGGCATCGTGAACCCGGTGGCCCACCGAATCTTCGACGATGACCTGCCAGCCGGATTCCTCCAGGCGGCCGATCATTTCCCCGCGGAACTGGTGCCAGAAGGCATCGACGGGAATGCGCCCCGGATCGGGAAACCAACGGTCCGAAGACTGCGTTACGGAGGAATCGCGGGTTTTCCGGTGGAGCAGGTAGCGCCATGCGGAGTTCGAGTTCAGCGAGGAAAGGCCGGTGTCGCGGAGCTGGCGGGCCGCGGAGGTTTCCGCCGCCGCTTCGTGGAGGATTAGGGCGGGGGTGCCGTCCGCCTGTTCCACGGGACTCGCCCAGCCGGGGGCCGCCGCGCCGAGCGATCTACGATGATCGCCGTAGATGACCGAGGCTTCGGCATGAATCCAGAAATCCGGCTCCGGCTGGCCGAGGGACTGGAGCAGGAGGCGCGTGGCGCGGTCCGCGGGCTCCCGCGTCACCCTCAGCTCGAACCTTGGCTCGAAGGAAAGGCGCGGAAGATCGGGCGGCGGATCCCGCATCAGGTCGGCCGCCTTGGTCATGCCGGCGGCGACGGCCTCCGCCACACCCCGGCCCGCGAGCCGCGAGGGATCGCGTTCCTTCGAGGAGCGCAGCAGGAGCGCCGCCGCGTGATGGCAGAAGCTCCCCGTTTCGCAGGAACAAAAGGTCTCGAACTCCCAGCCGCCGCCGGTGCGCCAGATGCTCACCTCGGTTTCGTCCTTCGCCACATTTCCCAGGAGGCTCGTGGAATCGGGGGCGGTTTCCTCGCTGCGGAGGTTTTTCACCCTGGAAACGAAGGGTGCCGCGGCGGAGAGGATCTCGTCATCGAAACGATCCTTCCACCGGGATTCCGCGAGAAAGAGGGAAATGTCGGATGAGCGGGTCAAGGCGGCGGGGAGAATCCGTGATCAGACCGCCAACGCCAATCCGGATTCATCGAAAAAGTGAACCACGAGGCACCGGCACGCGGATGACCCGGGGTTCCGGGGGCAATCTTTCCTTGCAACATCCCGTCCGCGCCCCCGTAAATCCGGATCATGCGATTCCTTCTGGTCCTTCTTTTCGCGGGCTCCTCCGCTTTCGCCTCCGAACGCCCGAACATCCTTTTCCTGTTCTCCGACGATCACGCGCTCAACGCGATTTCCGCCTACGGCGGCCCGCTGAAGGACGCCGCCCCCACCCCGAACATCGACCGTATCGCCCGGGACGGCGCGGTGTTCACCCGCTCCTATTGCTCGAACTCCATCTGCGGTCCTTCCCGTGCCGTCGTGCTCACCGGAAAACACAGCCACATCAACGGTTTTTTGGACAACGACAGCCGCTTCGACGGCACGCAGACGACGTTTCCAAAACTCCTCCAAAAAGCCGGATATCAAACCTCGCTGATCGGCAAATGGCACCTCGTCAGCCAACCCGCGGGATTCGACCACTGGGAAATCCTCCCCGGCCAGGGAGCCTACTACAACCCGGAATTCATCACCCCCGCCGGAACCAAACGCGAGGAAGGCTACTGCACCGACATCATCACCGACAAGGCGCTCGCCTGGCTCAAGGACGGCCGCGACCAATCGAAACCCTTCGTCCTCATGTGCCAGCACAAGGCCCCCCACCGCAACTGGGCTCCCGCGCCGCGCCACCTCAATCTCTTCGACGGAGAGAAAATCCCCGAGCCCGCGACGCTTTTCGACGACCACGCGAACCGCAGCTCCACCCTCAAGGAGCAGGAAATGACCATCGCCCGCCATTTCCACTGGGGCCACGACATGAAATTCCACGGCCCCGTGGAATTCCCGGAACACTTCCTCGGTGGAAACGGAAACGGTGAATACAACCGCATGACACCCGCCGAAAAGGAACTCTGGGACGCCGCCTACGAACCGGAGAACCAGGCCTTCCTCGCCGCCATGAAAGCCGGGGAGCTGTCCGATGAAGACGTGACCCGCTGGAAATACCAGCGCTACCTCAAGGACTACCTCCGCTGCATCCGCGCCGTGGATGAGAACGTGGGACGCATGCTCGACTATCTGGAAGAGAGCGGCTTGGCGGAAAACACCATCGTGATCTACTCCTCGGACCAGGGTTTCTACCTCGGCGAGCACGGCTGGTACGACAAACGCTGGATGTTCGAGGAAAGCCTCGCCATGCCCTTCCTCGTCCGCTGGCCCGGC
>CAZVSA010000389.1:0-3308 GCA_964629955.1 uncultured Luteolibacter sp. | reverse complement strand
GTGTAGCGCTGCACCGATGGATCCGGGGGAGTGACCGCGACGAAGGGCCAGGGCTGGGTGGGGTCCTCGGGAGGCGCGGCGTAGCCGAACGAGCCGTCCTTGGCGCAGACGATTTCCGGTTTCCCGTCGCCCGTGAGATCCAGCCATCCGGGGGATTCCCCGTCGATCCCTTCCATGATGAAATGCTTTTTCCAATGGCCGCCTTCCCCCTTGGGATTTTCCAGCCACCAGGCTTCCTTGCCCGGCCAGCCGAAGATCAGGACATCGTTCCAGCCGTCTCCGTTGAGGTCTGGCGTGTACATGAAAAACACTTCGGAGTAGCCGCGCGGATCGTGCGGGGTGGGGGGGTAGAGTTCGTGGCGTTTTTCAAAGTCCGGGCCTTCATACCAGTAGGGGCCGGAGATCACGTCCGCCACGCCGTCGTTGTTCAGATCACCGATCGAGCCGCCTTCGGAGTGGAATTCGTCGCTCAGCCGCCGGCTGTCCCAGCCGATTCCGGCATGGAGGGTTCCTGCGAGGAGCGGAAGGAGGATGGGGAGCGAAGGGAGTTTCATGAGAGGCGGGATACGCTGCTTTTCCATGGAAACTTGCCGGGGGAATCAAGCACGGTTTTTGAACTGCGATGAAGCTGGCAGGAAATTTGAAGAGAACATCGAATATCGAAGGGGAAGAAGTTTGCTGGTTTTCAGTGTTCAGTTTTCAGGAAGAGGTGGATTACGGATCTTCATTTCGACGTTCGATGTTGGGTGTTCGGGGCTCTCCCCGGAATTTTATGGCTGGACGGGCGGGGGGTGCCATAGATTCCCTGCCGAAACCCGATGTCGCTGATTCTGTTTCTGGCCGTTTCCGGTCTTATCCTTGCCTTCGCATACCGTTGGTATGGCGGCTTTCTCGCGCGATTCCTCGATCTGGACGACCGCCGCAGGACGCCCGCGCATACCCAGAAGGACGGTCTCGATTACGTGCCCGCCCGCATGTCGTGGCTGCTGCCCCAGCATTTCTCCGCGATCGCCGCCGCGGGGCCGGTGGTGGGGCCCATCCTGGCGGCCACGTACTTCGGATGGCTGCCGGCCTGGATCTGGATCATCGTCGGCTCGATCCTCGTGGGGGGAGTGCATGATCTGACGACGCTCGTCGCATCGGTCCGGCACGGCGCGCGTTCCATCGCGGAGGTGGTGCGGCGCTACATGAACCGCCGTTCCTATTTGCTGTTTCTGGGCTTCATCTGGATTTCCCTGATTTATGTCATCATCGCCTTTGCGGATGTGACGGCGGGAACCTTTGTGCAGCAGTCCTCGGTCGAAGATGCCGCGGCGCCGGGACCGGCGGTGGCGACGTCCTCCATTCTTTATCTCGGGCTCGCGGTCCTCATGGGTTTGTGTCTGAGGCATACCAAGCTCGGGGAGGGGCGGGCCAAGCTCATTTTCCTGCCGCTGGTGCTGCTGGCGATCATCGTGGGGCCGTCGATCCCTTTCGACCTTGGGGCGATCACCGGCGCGGCGCGGCCGCAGATGGTTTGGGATTATCTGCTGCTCGCTTATTGCTTCTTCGCCGCCATGACTCCCATGTGGTTGCTGATGCAGCCTCGCGGCGCGCTGGGCGGTTATTTCCTCTACGTGGTGATCGTGATGGGGGTGGCCGGCATTTTGATCGGCGGAATCTCCGGGCGGATCGACATCGTGGCACCGGCGATGACTTCGGCGGATCTTTTCAAATTCGATGGCTCCACGCCGCCGCTGCTGCCGGTGCTGTTCATCACCATCGCGTGCGGCGCGTGCTCGGGGTTCCACTCCATCGTGGCGAGCGGGACGACCTCGAAGCAGCTCGACAGGGAAACGGACGCGAAGCCGGTTGCCTACGGCGGCATGCTGCTGGAAGCGTTTTTCGCCTGCATCAGCCTCGCCACGGTGATGATTCTGGCGAAACCCACCGGTCGGCCGGACCTGACTTATGCGGATGGATTGGCGCTGTTCATGAATCACGCGACATTCGGCGTCATCCCCGTGGAAATCGCGCGGCAGTTCGGGCTGTTGTGTTTCGCCACCTTCGTTTTCGACACACTCGATGCCTGCACCCGTCTTGCCCGCTACGTGCTGATGGAAATCACCGGCTGGACGAGCCGCGCGGGCATGGTCGGGGCGACGGCCCTGACGCTGCTGCTGCCCGCCATCGTCGTGGGACTGCCACAGGCGGAAATCGGGGGTCAGCAGGTGCCGCTCTGGCGTTTGTTCTGGAACCTGTTCGGGAGTTCCAACCAACTGCTGGCGGCCCTGGCGCTGCTGGCGGTGACGGTTTGGCTGCGGCATCGCGGCAAGGCGGTGTGGATCACGCTCGGCCCGACGATCCTCATGCTGATCATGACGGGGTGGAACCTGACGCTCACGGTGTCCGCGCATTTCAAGCGGATGGGCTCCCCGGATGTGGCGATGGTGCATCATCTGGAAAGCGTGGTGGCCGTGTTGTTGATCGTGATGGCACTCTGGCTGGTGATCGAAGCGTTGCTGCTGGCCCGCGGCAAACCGCCCGCCGCCGGTCTTGCGGATTCCGCGGGCGTTGGTTGAATTCAATCGCCCGCAAGGTTTTGCTCGGGTTGACTCCCATCAGGGGGGAGTGCATTCCTTCCATCCCGGAACCCGCACATGATTTCCCACGACACCCGCTGGCAATGGATACGCGAGCATGACGCCCTCTTCATTTGGGCGGGCATCGTTTCCGGCGTGGTTTTTTTCGCCAGCATCCTGATCGTTCCCTGGCTGATCCGCCGTTTGCCGGGAGATTATTTTCTGGAGGAGAATGCGGAGACGCAGCGATTGCGCGAACGGCATCCTGTTTTGCGGGTGGTGTTCCTGGTTTTGAAAAACCTGCTCGGCTACCTGCTGCTGATCGCCGGCGTCGTCATGCTGGTCGCTCCCGGCCAGGGTTTGCTGACGATTCTGATCGGATTGATGTTGATGAACTTTCCGGGCAAGCGGCGTCTTTTGATCCGGATCGTCCGCTCAAAGCATTTGTACCGGCTGATCGACTGGATCCGGAAACATGGAGGCAAGGAGCCTTTGGAATTGCCGGATGCCTGACGGGTGCGGCAAAAGGGGAGTGCACGCTGTTTTTGGTGTGCTCACCGGAAACGGGTGGACATGGCGGGGAGGTTTCCGGATGCGGGGCTCAAGGAGGGTGGGCGTCCCGCCCACATCAACCGGGGAGCGCACGCGCCCTCGCGTGTTGTTTTCGGCGCCCTCGCCGGAAACTTGGCTGACATCACGGGAAGTTTTCCGGATGCGGGACGGCTTGGCCTTACCAGCCGCCGGAGC
>CAZVSA010000388.1:0-3350 GCA_964629955.1 uncultured Luteolibacter sp. | reverse complement strand
GCCTTGGCTTCGGGGCAAGCGCGATCAACGTCACCATCGCCCTGAAAGTGGGTTTCTCCCCCTTCCGCAACCGGGGAGCGGCTCCGGAAATCCACCCGAAAGCCCGGCAGTGGCCGCTCGTCGCCGGACCCCTTCTCCTCGCCGTGGCCGGGCTCCTCGCCGGTTTGTTTCCCGGAGCCCTCGGGCAGGGGCTGATCCATGCCGCGGTCCGCGACATCACCGGCACCGCGACGGACGTGGACCTGAAATTGTGGCACGGATTCAATCTGCTGCTCGTGCTCAGCGCGCTGACGGTTGCCGTTGGCATCCTGCTCTACCTCTTCCGAAACAGGATCCGCCTCCTTGCGGAAAAACTTCTGAAAATCGTCCCGGTCACGGCATCCGGCGCGTTCGATCAGGCGCTTGCCGGTTTCCTCGCGTGCTCCGCGAAAATCACGCGGTTTTTCCAGCACGGCAATCTCCGCCTCTACCTCGCGGCGATGCTTCTCTGCCTGTCCGCCCTGGTGACGGCCTCGCTTGCCAGCACCGGGCTGCCGGGGCTGCCGCAGAGCGGGCCGGTCCGCTTCGTCCCGGTGGGAGTGGCCCTGCTCATGGTCCTGTCCGGCGTGGTGGCGCTCCGTTCCAAAACGACGGTGATGGCCGTGCTCGCGCTGGGCGGGGTGGGTTTCGGCGTGGCCCTCCTTTTCGCCATGTTCGGCGCTCCGGACCTCGCGCTCACGCAGATTCTGGTGGAAACGCTCACTCTCGTCCTGTTCGCGCTCGTCATGCGGCGGCTTCCCCCGGTGCGTTCCCACTCCTCTCCACGCCGGAGGGCCACCGACCTGGGAATCTCGCTGGCCGCCGGCATCGCCCTCACCGCCGCCCTGCTCGCGGCAAGAGGCGCGCCGCTGCCCGAAGACCTGCGGGTCTCCGCGGAAATGGCAACCCGCAGCCTGCCCGAAGCCCACGGCAAAAACGTGGTCAATGTCATCCTCGTGGACTTCCGCGCCTTCGACACGCTCGGGGAAATCACGGTGCTCTCCATCGCGGGCATCGGCGCGGCGGGGCTCATGCTCGGGCACCGCCGCAGGAACATCCGCGCGGAGCTGGCGATTTCCACCCCGCTTTACCGCACATCCATCACCTGGCTGATGCCGCTGCTCATGCTCATGTCGATCGTGCTGCTCTTCCGCGGCCACAACGAACCGGGCGGAGGATTCATCGGCGGGCTGGTGGCGGGAGTGGCGCTGGTGCTTCACCGCCTGGGAACCGCGGAGCACCCCCTGCATGCCGGGCGCACCCCCCTGTTTCTCATCGCCTCGGGACTGGCGGTCGCATTGGCAAGCACCCTTCCCTCCCTCGCCGCCGGAAAGACGTTCATGGCGGGAGTCTGGTGGAGTGGTTCGCTGTGGCTGCCCTTTGTCGGGAAAACCAAATTCGGAACCCCCTTCCTCTTCGACATTGGTGTCTTCCTCGTCGTTACCGGAGTGTGCCTGCTGATTCTCACCCGGCTCGCCAGAGGGGAAAATTTCAAAACCCTGAGGGACCACTGAAGAACCGTCATGGAAACGATCATCATCCTGCTCACCGGTTTCCTGTTCACCTGCGGATTCTATCTGGTTCTCCGGCGGAATTTCACCCGCATGCTTCTCGGCCTCCTTTTCCTCGGCCAGGCGGCCAACCTCGTCATCCTGACCTTGCCCGGACTCGGCGGAGGCGTCTCCCCCATCGTCCGCGACGGCGCCACGCGCCCTCCCGACGGGCATCCCGATCCCCTGCCCCAGGCACTCATCCTCACCGCCATCGTCATCGGCTTCGGCGTGATCGCCTTCTCCATCGTCCTGCTCAAAAAAGCCTGCCTCGATCTGGAAACCGGAGATTCCGACCGCCTCGACAAAACGGACTTTTGACCCGCCGCAGATGACCGCAGCCCCGTTGTTCTCATGCCTTCTGATCCCGCTCGCCGCGGCGATCGTGCAAATCCTTTTGTCCGGCCGTTCCCGCTGGCAGCGCGGGGTCGCGATCACATCCACCGGGCTCCTCACCCTCACCGGAGCGATCCTGATTTCCTCCGTCAAATCTTACGGCCCCCTCCTGCTGGATGTCAGCGGTTGGGATGCTCCGGTGGGCATCCGCCTGCAAGCCGACATGCTGTCCGCGCTCATGGTGACCATCACCGGCCTCATCGGATTCTGCGGTGCGATCCACGGCTGCGCGGAAGTTCCCGCGGCGGACGAACGGAAGGGCTACCACCCGCTCTATCAGTTTCTTCTCTTCGGTGTCTGCGGCTCCTTCCTCACCAACGATCTTTTCAATCTCTACGTTTGGTTCGAGGTCATGCTGCTGTCGTCCTTCGTGCTGCTGGCGCTGGGAGGGACCAGGGCGCAGACGGAAGGCGCGGTGAAATACGTCGTGCTCAACATCGTCGCCTCGCTGTTTTTCCTGATCGGCGCGGGCCTGATCTACGCCACGCTCGGCACGCTCAACTTCACGGACATCGCGCACCGCATCGCCGGCGGACAGGGCTCCGCGACGGGCATCCGGCTTTCGGCGGTGTTTCTGCTGCTCGCCTTCGCGATGAAAGCCGGCGTCTTCCCGCTCTACGCCTGGCTGCCCACTTCCTACCACACGCCCCGGCACACCGTCTCGGCGGTGTTCGCCGGCTTGTTGACCAAAGTCGGCGTGTACGCGCTGATCCGCACCTTCGGCCCCGCCTTTCACACCCAGCAGGACTTCGTGTTCCCGCTGCTCCTCTGGGTCTCGCTGTTCACCATGATTACCGGCGTTCTCGGCGCGGCGAGCCAGTTCCACACCCGCCGCATCCTCTCGTTCCACATCATCAGCCAGATCGGCTACATGACGATGGGCCTGGCATTGGGAACGGTGGGGGCGATGACCGCGGCGATCTTCTACATCCTGCACCACATCCTCGTGAAAACGAACCTGTTCTTCGCCGCTTCCGTCATCGACCGGATCGGCGGCGGAGAGGATCTGAAAAACACCGGCGGCCTCTATCGCGGCGCGCCGTGGCTCGCCGCGCTGTTTCTCATCCCCGCCCTGTCGCTGGGCGGCATTCCACCCTTTTCGGGCTTTTGGGCGAAGCTCGCCTTGCTGAAGGAAACCCTCGATCTCAACGCCTGGCTGGCGGCGGGAATCGCCCTCGCCGTCGGTCTCCTCACCCTCTTCTCGATGACGAAAATCTGGGCGGAAGCATTCTGGAAAGACCGCCCGGAAACCGCCGCCCCTCTCCGTCCCGTTCATTCCGGCCATATCATTCCGATGGTTCTTCTCGCCGCCGCCACCCTCGCCATCAGCTTTTATCCATCGTATCTTTTCGAGTTGGCCGAAATCGCCGCCCGCCAGCTTCTCAC
>CAZVSA010000387.1:0-3360 GCA_964629955.1 uncultured Luteolibacter sp. | reverse complement strand
GCCGACGCCCTCGGCGCCGAACTCGCCATCGTCGCCAAGCACCGCATCAGCGCCACCCGCGTCGAAGCCATGAACGTCATCGGCGAGGTGCAGGGCCGCGATGTCCTCCTCGTGGACGACATGACCGAAACCGCCGGCACCCTCACCGCCGCCGCGGAAATCCTCCACAAACACGGTGCCAGACGCATCTACGCCGGAGTTTCCCACGCCATTCTCGGAGACATCGCCCACCAGCGGATCCAGGATTCCGCCATCGAGGAAGTCATCACCACCGACTCCGTTCCCCAGGCCACCGGCCCCAAGGTCCAGGCCGTCGGCATCGCCCCGCTCCTTGGCGAAGCCATCCGAAGAATCAACGGAGGCCAGTCCATCACCTCGCTTTTCTCGGTTTGAGGGGCCTTGTTCTTTCCTGAACAAATTTTTGACAAGCGCCTTTTCCCTCGCTACACACCCCGCCCCGCACGCGGAACAACCGCATCCGCCTTCCCAAATTCAACCGTTCTCCCATCATGGCCAAGAAGACCTCACTCAAAGCAGCTCCCCGCGCCCGCAGCGGATCCGGACGCCTCAAGCAAATGCGCCGCGAAGGCTGGCTCCCCTCCGTCATCTACGGACGCAACGTCGAAGCCCACAACCTCAAGGTGGACGCCAGCGTCTTCCGCAATATCCTTGCAAACAGCAGCTCTGAAAATATTCTTTTCAACCTTCAAATTGAGGGAGAGGGCACCCGTCTCGCGTTCCTCCAAGCCATTCAACACGACCCGCTTACAGGCGAGGCCCTGCACGCGGATTTCCTGGCCATCGACGAGAAAACCGAAATCACCGGACCCGTGCCAACCCACCTCAAAGGCGAATCCGCCGGGGTCAAAGCGGGCGGCCTTGTCGAACAGTACGTGCATGCCATCGAAATCACCTGCCTGCCGGACGATCTCCCGGAGATCATCGAAGTGGACATTTCCAAACTCGAAATCGGCGACTCCCTGCACATTGGTGACATCACCTATCCGAAAGGCGTCACCCCCACCCATGCGAGCGACGTCGTCGTGGCCCACATCGGCAAAGCTGCCGCAGCGGTTTCCGAAGAAGCCGCCACCGCCTGATCCTCCTCCGGAATCCCATTGGTTTTCCCCTTTCAAAAACACCCGGGCCAAACAGGTCCGGGTGTTTTTTTGTGGCACGGGCAAAATGCCGGAAATCTTCCACTTCGATGTTCGATGTTCTTTCCAGTAGGAATCATTCCCAAAGCACTCCGCCCTTGCCACAAACCGATTCCCCGGATTCACTCGCCGACTTCCAATTTCCCACCGTGAAAGCCCACGAACTCTACGCCAAAGTCGATTCCACCGTCGTCACCCAAATCCTCGATTGGTTCCGCGCCAACGACCGCAATGTTTACAAATCCGCGGTCGCCACCCTCGCATCCAACCGCAAGCTCCGCCCCGTCTTCATTCAGAAGAAATCCATCGCCGAGCAATACTCCTGGATTCACAAAACCCTCAAGCTCAACGCATGCAACACCATCGGCGAGCACCTTCTCCAAGCCTACCTCATGGCCGGCCAGCAATCCATGCTCGCCATGTTCTGTGACGGCCTCGGCATTCCTCACGACGGCAAAGGCTCCGTGGTCGGGGATCTGCCCAAGAAAATCGACCCGGAACGCCTCGCCACCACCGTCGATCGCCTTGTCGATGTATTCGATCCCAAGCTCTTCGCCCTCTATCTTCACTGCTTCAACCTCCAGGTTCCCAACGGCTGGCCTGAATTGACGGAAAAGCTCGAATCGGACGAGAGGCTGGCATTAAGTTAAAAGTTATAGGTGATTGGTTATTTGTGATATTCCTTTTAACCAATAACAAATAACATCTAACCCCACCCCCATGCCCAAGGTCTTCGTCAGAACCTACGGCTGCCAGATGAACGAGCGCGACTCGGAGCAAGTCGTCCGCATGTTCACCGAAGGCGGCTACACGCTCACGGCCAACGAGACCGAGGCGGACGCCGTTCTGATCAACACCTGCTCCGTGCGGGATCAGGCGGAGCAGAGGGCGCTGGGAAAAATGGGCAACCTCATCCACGCCGGGCGCGACCGCCGCCATGTGGTTTACGGTTTCATGGGCTGCATGGCCCAGTCCCGCGGCGAGGAGCTGCTCAAAACCATCCCGGGCCTCGATGTCGTCGTGGGGACCCAGAAATACCACAAGGTATTCCAATACGTGGACGACATCCTCCGCACGAGGCTGGAAGCCCGGATGGACGATCCCAGCCACTCGCTCCGCGGCACCTCCGTCTGCGACACCGCCGAGGAGGAGGGCTCGCAGAACACCATCCGCGACCACCTCCCGAAGGAACGCCAGGCCACCGCCTTCGTCTCCATCATGCAGGGCTGCAACATGCGATGTTCCTTCTGCATCGTTCCCGACACCCGGGGCAAGGAACGCGGCCGGCCCATCGCGGACATCGTGGCCGAAGTCCGCCAGCTCGCGGACCACGGGGTGAGGGAAGTCACCCTCCTCGGCCAGATCGTCAATCTCTACGGCCGCACGGAATTTCCCAAAATCGACGGCAAATCCCCTTTCGTCCAGCTTCTGGAAGCCGTTCACGAGGTGGAAGGCATCGAGCGCATCCGCTTCACCTCCCCCCACCCCATCGGCTACCGGGACGATCTCGTCGCCGCGTTCACCTATCTGCCGAAGCTTTGCTCCCACATCCATTTCCCCATGCAGAGCGGATCGGACGCGATTCTCAAAGCGATGCGCCGCCCGTACAAGCACGCGAAATTCGTCGAAATCTGCGAAAAAATGAAGGCCGCACGGCCCGGACTAGCCATCACCACCGACATCATCGTCGGCTTTCCCGGTGAAACCGAAGAGGATTTTCAGGCGACCATCGACACCGTGGAAAGGCTCCGCTTCGACAACGCCTTCGTTTTCCGCTACTCGAAACGCCGCAACACTCCCGCCGCGGAAATGGACGGGCAGCTTCCCGAGAGCGAAAAGGAATCCCGCAACCAGCGCCTCCTCGCGGTGGTCAACCGCATCGCGATCGCCAGCAACGAAGCCTTGGTCGGAACCACGCAAAAGGTCCTGTGCGAGGGTCCATCGAAAACCAATTCCGCCCGTCTAACAGGCCGCACCTCCCAAAACAAGATCGTCATCTTCGATGGCGACGCCCACAGGCTTCCCGGTCAGCTCCTCGACATCCGCATCGGGGAATGCACCGGCTTCACCCTTTACGGCGACGTGGTCTGAGGCTCTGTTAGGGATTCGCGGAGCACACGCGCCGTAGTGGCGATCACCGGTCGCCACCTCTTTTGATTCGGGGACCACACGCGCCCTCGCGTGTTCCGGAGTGCGCCCTCGC
>CAZVSA010000386.1:311-3372 GCA_964629955.1 uncultured Luteolibacter sp. | reverse complement strand
GCGCTCCGGCCGCTGTTCGCGCACGTCGAGGGCCGCGCGGACGTCCTCGTGCTCGCGGAGGATTTTTTCGGCGAGGAGCAGGAGGTCGTCGAAGTCCACGGCATTCTGCGCGCGGAGTTCGTTCTGATAGGCGACGGCGAGGGTGGCGAAAAAGTCATCCTCCAGATCGCCGGGTTCGAGGCCTTTGTTTTTCGCTTTGGAAATGGCGGAAAGAACTTCGTCCGGTTTTACTTTTTCGGTGCTTCCCCCTTTGCGGACGAGAAGTTGCTTCATCAGGCCGGTCTGATCGGAGTGGGAGCAAATGGAGAAGTTCTTTTTGTAGCCGAGCTTGTCGATCCCTCCGCGCAGAATGCGGACGCAGAGGGAGTGGAAGGTGCAGACGGTCATTTCCGACGCCGCTTTTTTCGATACCATCCCGGCGATGCGCTCGCGCATCTCGGCAGCGGCTTTGTTGGTGAAGGTGACGGCGAGAATCTCCGCGGGCGGCACGCGTTTCTCCAGCATGTGGGTGATGCGGCAGGTGACGGTGCGCGTTTTTCCCGTGCCGGCGCCGGCAAGGATCAGGACGGGGCCATCAAGAGCGCCGACCGCCTGGCGCTGGGCGGTGTTGAGGGATTCAAAGGAGAACGCGCGGGCCATCTGCGGGCGGGAATGAAGCGGGCGGGGAGGCTTCTGGCAATCGCGGGGTTTGGGAAGAGAGGGGGGAGAACATCGAACGTCCAACATTGAACGTTGATCGATTCTGAAAAAAAGCGTCAGGGGCCGGGAGCGGGTGGAGGAGGGGATGCCAATTGCCGGCGGGCCTGGAGGATCGCGGATTCGCCCAGGTGGAAGCGGATTCTCCGCAGGGCGGCGAGGGAGGTTTCAAAATCGAGATGATTTTGGCGGTGTCCTTTGACGAGCAGGCCGAGCGTTCCGACAAAGGGCAGGCCGAGCCGGCCGGCTGCCTTGATGCCCTTGCGTTCGTCCATGAGGAGCAGCACCGGGCGGGGGGAAAGGCTTGCGATGGAGAGCGCGGCCGTTTCGCCGGGGTCGAGACCGGCAATAGCCGGAGGAATCGTCAGGGGAGCTTCCCTGGCGAGAACCCAAGGGGGAATGGAGAGAGCCCATTCGCGCAAGGCGCGGGGCGCTCCGGGGTGAAGGCATTCGGAGAGCACTTCCCGGGGGACGATGATCCGTCCAAAGAGCTTGGGAAGAAGTTCAAGCCGGTCGATCGAGGCGAGCGCGGAAAGCGGGGACGTGTCACTGATGACGGTCATGATCCGGCGGGACTCGCCTTGGACAGGAAGGTGTCCAAATGGCGCAGGCCGTCCTCAAGATCCTCCGCGGTGGTTCCCGGCCAGACGCCGTGGCGGGAGAGCAGGTCCCGGGCTTCCCAGCGGGAGGGCAGGTCGAGCATGCGGCGAACCTGCTCGACGGAGAAGATCCCAGCCTCGTACGCCCGCGCGGCGAGGGCTTCCAGGGCGATCTTCGAGGGATCGCCGAAGGAGTCCGCAGCCAGTTCGTCGGGGAGGGTGAGGATTACTTCCATGGGGTCAGTTTACCGGAGATTCCGATGATGACAAGGAGGAGGGACGATGAACATCGAAGGGCGTGTTGCCTCATTGAAGCGGACACCGAAAGGTTTTCCGGATTGTCGTGCGGGAGCCCCGTTGCCTCATAAATGAGGACACCATGGCGCCCGCCATGGGGATGAGTGAAACAAGCACCGAAGAATACACCAAAAAGATGCGCGCGAG
Source organism: uncultured Luteolibacter sp. (assembly GCA_964629955.1). Lineage (GTDB taxonomy): Bacteria > Verrucomicrobiota > Verrucomicrobiia > Verrucomicrobiales > Akkermansiaceae > Luteolibacter. The sequence goes on along the minus strand of CAZVSA010000386.1, from coordinate 1,633 downwards.
GTATGCGCGGCTGACAGGCAGGAAGGCCCGCGGCAGACTGCTCGATGAGTTCATCGAGATCACCGGCTGGGAACGCAAGCACGCCAACAAGGTGCTCCTCGGCACCCGGCGGCGCAAAGGCCGGCGCGGGAAACGGGGTGCGCCGCGCAAGTATGGGGCGTCCCTTGTCGAGGCGCTCAAGACCTGCTGGCTGGCCATGGAGCAGCCCTGCGGCAAACGCATGAAAGACATGCTGCCGGTGTGGGTGCGGCACCTGGATTGCCCGGAGGAAATCCGCGCCCAGCTCCGCGGGATCGGCGCGGCGAGCATCGACCGGCTGCTGTGCGGCTTGAAGGTCACGGCCGGGAAAAAGGTCCGCCCGCCCAAGCCCGGCAGCGCGGTGAAGGCCCTCGTGGAAGTCCGCGCGCAAAGCTGGGACACCAGCGAGACGGGCTGGACCGAGGTTGACACCGTGGCCCACTGCGGCGGCGACATGGGCGGGGATTTCATCTGGACGCTCACCAGCGTGGAAATCTCAAGCGGCTGGACCGAGCTGCGCGCGGTGTGGAACCGCGGGCAGCAGGCCAGCTTCGAGGGACTTGAGTCCATCTGGGAAAGCCAGCCCTTCGACCTTCTGGGGGTGGACAGCGACAACGGAGGCGAATTCCTCAACTTCCACCTCCACCACTGGCTCAAGGAACACGGCATCCACCAAACCCGGTCGCGTCCCTACCACAAGAACGACCAGGCCTACGTGGAGCAGAAAAACCACACCCACGTCCGCCAGTTCCTCGGTTACGAGCGGCTCGAACACCGCGAGCTGCTGGGGGATCTCAACGAACTGCTCAAGCTCTGGAGCCACTGGCGCAACCTCTTCTGCGTGACCATGAAACAGGAGAGCAAGCGTCGGGAAGGAAGCCGCCGGATCCGTCGGCATGAGAAGCAGGGCCGCACCCCGGCGCGGCGTCTCATCGACAGCGGGGAGCTGCGCAAGGAAGAGCAACGGAAGCTCGAGAACCAGCTGGCGACGCTCGATCCGTTCGCGATGAGAAAGGAAATCCGCCGGCTTGAAGACCGCCTGTGGAGCCGCCGTGAGAAACTCTACAAAGACGAGGCGCGGGAGGCCCTTGCCCTTGCGGGCGCGCCTGCGCTACGCTCCGGCGCGCCCGCAAGGGCAAGCAAACCAACCACAATAAACCAAGCCGCCATGGTGTCCTAATTATGAGGCAACGCTCCCGACCGGTCAGGAACCTTTCGGTGTGCTCGATTTATGAGGCAACAGGAAGGGGAAGAGCGTTCCCCGGGTTATTTCATTTCGTCGTCCTCGTCGATGGAGTGGGTGA
>CAZVSA010000386.1:0-301 GCA_964629955.1 uncultured Luteolibacter sp. | reverse complement strand
CGGAAAAACCCGCGGGGCTGGGGATCCACCGGACCTTCTTACTTGGCAGCGCCGATCTCGTCGTCTTCGTCGATGGTGTGGGTGAGGATGAACTGGAGATCCTCAAGGCCGAGATTGGAGGCGAAGCCTTCGTCGCCGAGCACGTTGGTGACGAGCTGGGTCTTCTGGTGCTGGAGGATCCGGATCTTCTCTTCCACGGTGTCGCGGGTGAGGAGGCGGTAGGCGATGACCTTGTTTTTCTGGCCGATGCGGTGGGTCCGGTCGATGGCCTGGTTTTCGACGGCGGGGTTCCACCACGGGT
>CAZVSA010000385.1:0-3397 GCA_964629955.1 uncultured Luteolibacter sp. | reverse complement strand
GGAAGCCGGGCAGAATGCCCGGCCCACGTGGCGCGGGCATTCTGCCCGCCGCCTGCCATGAGCATGTAGCATATCCTAAAGGCCTATCAGTACTTCATACCTTCCGTGGTCAAAAATCCAACAGCGGCGGCGATTGGCATTTATAAAACCTGTGAAGAAATCCGTGAAAATCCGCGTAATACGGTTTCCGTCCGCCCCCCCGGGAGAGCCGAATTCAACCAAGGAACATAAGCCGATGTTCATGAGCTTGGAGCAGCCATGAATTCCCCCCTCCGGCCAAAACTCATGAAATCCATCGCCCTGCTGCTGCTTCTCGCCTTCGCCGCCCGCGCTGAAACCGCCCGCTGGGCGGACCCGGGCATCCCCGTCACAGGCGGACTGGAACTGTGGCTCGACGCCACCCGCGAAAACGAAGCCCGCGAAGCCCACTACATGAACCGCCTTTCCGATGGGCAGGGAATGGAACTGTGGCACGACTCGTCCGGCCATTCGCGGCACCTCGTGCAGTGGACCCACGACGCGCGACCGTCGTGGAGGCGCGGCGCCGTCGAGTTCGATGGCGGCGACCATCTCGCCGCGCTGCTCACCGGCGGCCTGAAAATCAAGGAATGCACCATCTTCCTCGTCGCCGCGCCCGACCGATCGCAGGGCGATTTCCCCGCCCTGCTCAGTATGGCACGACGCGACGAAAACGACTACACCAGCGGCCTGACCATCGACTTCGGCCGTGAAGCCAGCCGCGACGGATGGGCCGAACGCCTCAACGTCGAAGGTGCGGGCCAGAGCGGAGAGAGCAACCTGTTAGATGAACCTCTCGCCGCCCGCCAGGGCCACGTGCTGACCGTCATCAGCGGTCCCGGAGGCAGCGAACTGCGAACCAACGGCTCCGCGCAAGGCCGCCGCGACCGGGGCGACGTCGCGCTTTCCATGGACCGCGTGGCCGTCGGCGCACGCTTCGTCGAACCGGCGATGCGGCACTTCCACCGCGGCCGTATCGCCGAAGTGCTGTTCTTCAGCCGCAAGCTCGATCCCGGCGAAATCGGGAAAATCGAAAACTGGCTGACGGCGAAACACACCGCCTTTCTCCAGCCGGTGGATGTCGGCTCACCGCAGGAAACCGCCCTCGTCCCGGCGGAGGACGCGCCTGTCGTCCGGATGCTCGTCCCCGGTTTCACCGTCGAAGAACTTCCGATCCGGGTGACGAGCCTGAACAACATCGAATACGCGCCCGACGGCAGGCTCTTCGCCGGCGGCTACGACGGACGCTTCCATCTGCTGCGCGACACCGACGGCGACGGCATCGAGGACCGGCTCGACACCTTCTCCGACGAAACCTCGGACAACTACCCGCTCGGCATGGTGGTGAAGGACGGCATGCCCCACGCCCTGCTCGCCGACGAAATCGTGCGCTTCCGCGACACCGACGGCGACGGCGTCCCCGACCGCCGCGAAACCGTCGTGAAAGGCTGGGATCTGCCCGAGCTGCGGAACGATCCGAACCTGATGCACCGCCGCGTGGACAGCGCGATGGGCCTCGCCGCCGGGCCCGATGGTTCATGGTATCTCACCATGGGCAGCGCCAATCCGGGCAACGGCTACTGGCAGCAAGCCGAGGGCAATGTCTGGTCGCCCGATACCGTGAAAACCGGACCTCCCGCGTATTCCCCGGACAAGCGCCGCGGCTGCCTGCTGCGCATCGCGCCGGACGGGCAGGTCGAGCAACTCGCCAGCGGCCTGCGCTACATCATGTCGCTCCAGTGGAACCGCCACGGCGAACTCTTCGCCACCGATCAGGAAGGCGCGACGTGGTTGCCGAACGGCAACCCTTTCGACGAACTGCTGCACCTCCAGACCGGCCGCCACTACGGATTCCCGCCGCGCCATCCGAAACTGCTGCCCGATGTCGTGGACGAGCCGAGCGTGTGGGACTACGCGCCGCAGCATCAAAGCGCCTGCGGCTTCCGCTTCAACGGACCCGCCACGGACCGACCGCGCTTCGGCCCGGAATTCTGGGCGCACGATGCCATCGTCACCGGCCAGGCCCGCGGCAAGCTGTGGCGCACCAGCCTTGCAAAAACCCCTGCGGGCTACGTGGCGGCGACCCGGCTTTTCGCCCGCACCGGCATGCTGATCGTCGACTGCGCCATCTCCCCGCAAGGCGATCTCGTCATCTGCTGCCACCCCGGCCCGCCGGACTGGGGCAGCGGTCCCTCGCGCGAGGGCCGCCTCTTCAAAATCCGCTACACCGACCCTTCGGCCGCCCAACCCGTCCTCGCCTGGGCACCGGACGAAACGACCACTGTCATCCAATTCGATCGTCCCCTCGCCGCCGGCGATTGGCGGAACCTCGCCGACCGCATCCGCATCGAAAGCGGCCGCTTCGTGGACGCGGCGGATCGTTTCGAGCTCCTCCGCCCCGGCTACGCCATCGTCCGCGCGGAACTGGCCGAGCCCCGCTTCCGCCTGCCGGTGAAATCCGCCGCCCTCGGCGAAGACGGCCACAGCATCGTCATCGGAACCGCACCCCGCACCCGGGCGGTTGCCCATGCGATCACCCTCGATGCCCCGCGCCCGGAAAAGGGCATCGCGCAGGCCCACGCCATCGACCTCGCCCACGAACCCGGCGGCCTCGCCGCCTCATGGCAAGGCGCCGACGGCTCGCGCTGGAGCGGCTGGCTGCCCCACCCGGATCCCGCCGTCGCGAAAATCCTCACCCGCGGCAGTGCGGCACACCAGGCCGCATGGGACCTCCTCTCCCAACCCGGCAAGCTCATACTGCGGACCAAGCTCGACCTTTCCCACCTGCTCCAGCCCGCCATCCAACCGGGCTCCAAACTCGATTACGCGCCGGAACCCGAAACCGTGACCATCACGCTGAAAAGCGACGCCGCCCTCCGCCTCCGTGCTCCCGGCTGCGTCATCAAACCGAACGGCCGCGAAATTTCCTTCACCCGGAAAATCACCGGCGGCGATTGGCAGGAACTCGAAATCGAACTCGCCACCCCGGCCGCCGCGCTCGAAGCCACCTTCACCACCGCCATCGACTCCCGGCCTCGCCCGCTCGGCATCCGCCGCTTCCTCATGCCCTTCGCCACCCCGCCCGGGCCGATGGAAACGAAAACCGCCATCCCGGAAATCGCCGGCGGCAACTACGAGAACGGCCGTACTCTCTACCATGGCAAGGCCGCCTGCTCCACCTGCCACCAATTCAACGGCGAAGGCCACGCCGTCGGCCCCGACCTCAGCAACACCATCCACCGCGACTACGCCAGCGTGCTGCGGGACATCCTGGACCCGAGCGCCTCCATCAATCCCGATGCCGTCACCTACCACATCGAGTTGCATGACGGCGGCTCCGTCGCCGGCATCCGCATCGGCGAAACCCCGGACGAACTGA
>CAZVSA010000384.1:0-3410 GCA_964629955.1 uncultured Luteolibacter sp. | reverse complement strand
TGTTCCGGAGTGCGCCCTCGCGCTCCGGCGGCTGGTATGGCCAAGCCGTCCCGCACTCGGAAAACTCCCCGCCATGTCCGCCGGTTTCCGGCGAGGGCGCCGGAAACAGCACGCGAGGGCGCGTGCGCTCCCCTTTTCCCGGTTGGAAATAGTCGGATCGTGGCTGCGATGTCCCGTCGCAGCCACTTTCGGATCGGTTGACGATTTCCTTGCGCGTTCCGGGAAACTCTCTTTCATCAAGGTGTCCGCCTTCCGGCGGACGGGGTCTGATAAACCTCAACCAGTAGCGGTCGGCATCGACCGCAAACGATGCTGCCAAACCGATTGAAGAGGTCGGGGAGGCAGCGGTGCATGTCCAAGCCGCTTCCTCTGGGTCGCGGTCAAAGACCGCTGCGGTCGTCTACTGGCGGCTTTATCACTCCCCGTCCGCTGGAAGGACCAACCCAAAAAAAAACCTTCCGATGCACCCGCAGGCGATTTCCATTTCTCCCGAGCATTTCGAGCAATTGCAGGATTCCCTCGAAGCGATCTCCGCCGTTTCCGATCTCCTCGCCTGCGCCGGAACCGCCATCGAACCGGGACTGCTGCACGAGCACACCATCCCCCGCGCCGCCGCCCTCATCGAGCGCGAAGCCCTGCGCGTCTCCCGCCTCCTCGGCATCGGCGGCGATTCATGAATCGCCGCCCCGGCAAACCCTCCACATCCTGAAACCACCCGGAAGCTGTCGGAGATTCGGGGAGCATACGCCCCGTGGTGGCGATCATCGGTCGCCATCTCTTTTGCCTTCGGGGACCACACGCGCCCCCGCGTGTTCCGGAGTGCGCCCTCGCGCTCCGGCGGCTGGCATGGCCAAGCCGTCCCGCACTCGGAAAACTCCCCGCCATGTCCGCCCGTTTCCGGCGAGGCGCCGGAAACAACACGCGAGGGCGCGTGTGCTCCCCTTTTCCCGGCAAGCGGGATCAACGCAAAATCCTCGCCTGATCGAAATCGTAGGGGGTGAGTTCCAGAAGCACTTTCCCACCCGCTTGGAAAGCCGCGCCATCCTCGGTCAGCCGCCTGGACAAATGCGCGAGGATGATCTTTCCGTTCGGAAGCTCCACCCGGTAGAGGATTCCTCCCATGGGTTCCAAAACGGTTCCTTCCGCGTGAATGGGGACATCAGGCATGCGGGGGGATTTTCACCCGATATCCCGCCAGCGGACAAGCTCCGCGAGGGTTTGTCCTCCGTTGTGAGGCCGGGAAAGCGCAGGACCCGGCGATTTTCTGGCATCACAGATCCGGGGAGGAGCCAGCATGGATATTTTCTCGGCATTGGCCGGGGTGAGGGGAAACACCGCAACCGTCGAAAGCAGCTCCGCCTCCCCGCCCAATGTCTCCGCATCGAATTTTTCCGGCAACGGGTGGACCGACACGAATCCGTTGAGCGGTCCCGGAACGAGCGTTGGATCGGGATTGCAAAGCACCGTCCAGGCGGTCGAGCCCTTGCTTTCCCATAGTTTCATCGGCTCGCCGTTCGCGATCCGGAACCGCGCGAGTTCCCGGGCGTTGAACACCCCGCCCGATTCGGAGATCGATGGCGTTCCGCGCTCCCCTCGTTCGCAAAATCTTTCCAGCGCGGCCGCCAGAAGATCTCCGAACTCCCGGGCATCCCCCTCCACAAACACCGCCTGCACCGAGAGGCAGCCGCGTTGGTCATGGCGGAGGACATCCGCCGCCACCCGGTCCGCGGCCTCCCGGGTCGGCTCGAAAACAACCGCCACGCTCCACTTCGGACCGTGCTCGATCCTCCGGACACCGGGAGGCAGCATGCTCCGGAAAGCATCGATCGTCGATTGCCCGCCGAAAATGACCGCCGCCTCGCACTCCAGCCACTCCGCCGGGAGATCCCGGCGAACCTCGATCCGTTTTGCCAGGATTTCCGGCAATCCTTCGATCCATTCCTCGAATGCCGGCAATCCTTCGCCGGGCAGCTTCACACGATTCATGCAACCCGCCAAAAGCCCGCGGAAGACCGATTGGAACGCCGCGTGGGGCGTGTTTCCGCTCACCACGTGCAGCACCGGAGAAAGCGCCACCGCCTTCGAGAGAATGCTTCCGTGCGGAACCCATTCCTCCAGCGCTTCCGGGTGGCCGAGTTCCTTCCCCAGCCACTCCCGCAGGAGTTCGCCGTCATATTTCCCCACCCAGGGTTCCAAAACGGACGCCTGGCGGGCCAATGCATCGATGCGCCGGGAGGTTTCGCTCATCGTCTTGTCAAAAGATCATCGGCGGAACGGGAACATCCGCGGGGAGTTGCCGAAGGGTCCCTGCCCAGCAGCACGAACTCCGAATCCCCCCGCCGGATCGCCAGATCCCGGGTTCCAACAGCCAGCACCGAGCCCGCGTTCGCGAGGTCCACGATCTCCAGATACCCCGGCTGGCCGTCCCCCGCGGGAAGCCCCGTTTCCGGATCGACCACCCGCACCCGCGTCCAGAACGGCCCGCGGTGCGCCTCTTCGGAAGGCCATTTATAAAACTGGGAGGAAAGTTCCGTCATGCTGTATTCATTGAGAATTTTCCCCGGATCGATGCCGAAAAATCCACCAACTTTTTCGCGGAACGCTTCCGGTTCCAGGCGGATCGAAAGCCCCTTGTAGCCTCCCGTTTCAAAGATCCACGATCCCTCCGCCAGCGGCACCGGGGATTTCTCCTCCATCAGGCGAAGCAATGCCAGCGCGGTGGAAAACACCACGACGGGCTCCCCCTCCTTCCATGCGGAAAGATCGAAACTCCCGTCCTTCCGGATCATCCACGGGCCGTTCTTTTCTCCCGCGAGGGTCTTGAACATGTGCACGAGCGAGGAATCCGGCGCATCCGCGGGAGATTGGGAGAGGAAACAGGCATTGCCCGGCACCGGCAGATCCAGGCAACGCCAGCCGTACAAAATCGCGGCCTCGTAGTGCTCCATGCTCCCGAATTCGTGCCGTCCCCTGATCTCGCGGGTGGTTCCCGAGGTAAGGAACACATATTCAACATTCTACGCCGGGAAGCACCGCAACGGATGCGCGGGGAATTTGAACGCATCCGTGGGCACGGCGGGAATCTCCAGCCATGTCCGCACGTTTTCCGGAGATTTTCCCAATGCCTCCGCATAACACCGGTAGGAGGCATTGTGGTGAAACTGGAAATGGAACAACTCCAGCGCGGCATCTTCAAACGACGAGAAAACGCCAACTTCCCCCCGGATCCATGCCAGTAGCCTCGCCTGCAATGACCGTCCGTCCTCCACGGGCACAGACCTAGTGCGGAAATCGTTTCTTGCAATGCCATTCCCTCGTGGCGCGGGCATTCCGCCAAAAGTGTTCCGGGAATCGCGGCGGCAACGCCGGAGGCGGGTTTTCCGGTAGGGATGGACCGCCGGGCCGTCCCA
>CAZVSA010000383.1:2906-3424 GCA_964629955.1 uncultured Luteolibacter sp. | reverse complement strand
GGTGGCGGCGGCTACAAAGGTGGCGGCGGCGGCTACAAGGGCGGCGGCGGCGACTGGGATTGATTTTCCCGGCATTGATTTGTCGAACCTTTCACAAGCGTCCGGCCTCCGAAAAGGGGCCGGGCGTTTTTCTTTTCGCGGGCCTCGAAGCGGGGAGGCTCTTTCAAAGGATATTCCGAAATTCATCGAAACGCGGAGGCGCGGAGGTCGCGGAGAGAAACGCAAAGTGGCCATATGAATCTCCGCGATTTTCTTTGCGACCTCCGCGCCTCCGCGTTTCGATTCATCCACCATTGTTGAGTCATATCAGGGAACGTCCCGCTCCAGATAGCACCGCCGCACGCGGGGGGTGATGCCGGTGAAGATTTCCCAGACGATCATCCCCGCCCGGCTCGCGAGTTCCGTGACCGGCAGGTTCGCGCCGAACATCTCGACTTCATCCCCCTCTCTCACGGTTTCGCCGCCGGTGACATCGACCATCGTCTGGTCCATGGTGATCCTGCCGATGATGGGGAACC
>CAZVSA010000383.1:0-2896 GCA_964629955.1 uncultured Luteolibacter sp. | reverse complement strand
ACCGGCGTCCGCGGAGGAAGACTTCGGCGCCTTTTCCCGACAGCCCGCGAGGGTATCCATCGCCGTAGCCAATCCCCACGGTGGCCACCCTGGTAGGCCGTGTGGTGACGAATTCCCGCCCGTAGGAAACGCCATGGCCCGCGGGGAGGGTGCGGATGAGGGTCACGCGGGATTTGAGGCTCATCACCGTTTCGATTTTCGCTTGGTGGGCGGGAATCGGGGAGATTCCATACAGCATCAGGCCGGGCCGCGCGAGGTTGCAGGGGCCGGGCGGGTATCCCAGCAGCCCGGCGCTGTTGGCGAGGTGGATCCAGCGGAATTTTTTTGCTCCTCCGAGTTCCGCCACGATTTTCTGGAAGCTGTGGAACTGGTCCCGGGTGAATGCCTCATCCTCGTCCGCCGATGGCAGGTGGGAGCCGATGCCCTCGATCTCCAGGTGATCGAGCCGTTCCAGCCGGGCCAGGATTTCCGGCAGGTTTTCCGCCACGAATCCTCCGCGTCCCATCCCGGTATCCACGGAGATGTGGACTTTGAGGCGGTGGTTTTTTTCTTTGGCGATGCGCTGGAAATCCTCCGCTTCGGCGATGGAGGAGATGCAGGGGGTCCAATCGCGGGCGACGATTTCCTCCCGTTCCTCCGCCCAGGTGGCTCCCAGCAGATAAATCCTGGTGGCCACTCCGGCGTCCCGCACGCGGCGGGCCTCCCCCACGTTCGCCACGCCGAAGAACGCGAGTTTTTCCCCGGCGAGGGCGCGGGCGATGTCCTCCAGCCCGTGGCCGTATGCCCCGGCCTTTACCACGGCCATGATTTTTCCACCGAATGCTCCCCGGGCGGTTTTCAGGTTTTTCCGGAGATTGCGGAGGTCGATCTCCGCCCACGCGCGCGGGGGGGAAGCGGTGACGGATGGGTTCATGCGGCGAGACTACCGAAGGGGGCCTGCCCGGCAAGAGGGACCATTCCCGGGATCGAGGCATCATCCATTTCACCGCAAAGACGCAAAGGCCGCCAAGGGGCGCAAAGGACCGAAATGGAGAGGCTGAATTTACTGACAAGTCGTCAGGATGTACGACTTGCTCATGCCAGGCGGCGGGCAGAATGCCCGCGCCACGTGGGCCGGGCATTCTGCCCGGTTTCCCGATGGCAGGGCAAAGCGCGGACCTCTCCGTCGGGAAACGCGGAACGGCGGGGGAATCCTTTCTCCGCGATCCTTTGCGATCTTTGCGGCTTTGCGGTGAATCCGGCATTGTAGATGCATCGCTCCAGGGACCATTCCACTTGCTCTCCGGGCCGCCCGCGGGTTGTGTCCGCCCATGCGGTTTCCCTCCGTTCTTCGTTTTTCAGCCTTTTTTCTCGCGACATGCGGCCACGCGCTTCCGGAAACGCCGGAAGATGCCGTGCCGCTGGAAGGGAGCGCCTGGCATCAGCTTTCGCCGGATGGGGGCGCGCTTGTGTTCGAGTGGGGGAACGATCTCTGGCTGGTGGATTCCGGCGGAGGCGAGGCGAGGCGCTTGGTCGGGCATCCGGGGCGGGATACTTATCCGATGTTCGGCTCTGACGGGAAGCGGGTTTATTTTTCGTCGGATCGGAGCGGTTCCCTGCAGGTGTTTTCCGTGCCGGTGGAGGGAGGGGAGGCGGTTCCGCATACGTTTCACACGGAGGGGAACGCGCTGGAAGCGGTGTCTCCGGACGGGCGTCATGCGATTGTGCGGGGAGCGAGGGAAATGCCGGGAAGCCGTGCCACCCGGCTGATGGAAATCGACCTGACGGAGGAGCGGGGGGAGCGCCGTTTGTTCGATGCCAACGCGCATTCCGCGGCGGTTTCGCCGGATGGCGGGAGGATTCTTTTCTGCCAGGGAGGGGAGCAGATTTACCGCAAGGGCTATCGTGGTTCCCGCGCGTCGAAGATCTGGCTGTTCGACAGGCGGACCGGCGGATTCGAGAGCATGGTGGAGGAGGAAACCGATGCGCGTTGGCCGATGTGGCATGCGGACGGGAAGGGATTTTACTACGTCTCGGGAAGATCCGGGACCTCCAATCTGTGGTCGCGCCGCGACGGAGCGCCCGGGGATGAAATGATCACCGCGTTCGAAGGCGATGGGGTGGTTTTTCCCGCGCTTTCGGGGGATGGCTCGACGCTGGTGTTCCGGAGGGGGTTGGAGTTGTTCCGTTATCGTCCGGGAGTGGACCCGGAGCCGTTGGCCATCAGGCTCCGGACCCGTGAAAAACTGCCGGATGTTTCCCGGGAAATCCGGAGGATCACGGGAACGGTGGATGCGGATTTCACGATGGATCTCCGGCAGGTGGTGTTCGCGGCTTCCGGCGATCTCTGGCGGATGCGCGGACCGGGAAAGGAGCCGGAGCGTCTTACGGACACGGTGGAAAACGAGGAGGGCGTCGCGTTTTCCCCGGAAGGCGATTGGCTTTATTTTCTGCGGGACGACGGTGTGGAGGCGAATTTCCATCGCGCCCGGCTGGGGGAAAACGGCCTCGTGGACGAGCGCCGGGTGACATCAGCGGAGCGCCCGAAGAGCCGTTTCCGCATCAGTCCCGGAGGGGAGCGCATCGCCTGGGTGGAAGGCACCGGGGATGTCTTCACCGCCAACGCGGATGGCACGGATGCCCGGTGTGTCTTTGAATGCTGGGACCGCCCGACGATCGATTGGTCTCCTTGCGGGCGCTGGCTGGCCCTTGCCGCGAAGGACCGGCATGCCAATCGCGACGTATGGATCGTGGCGGCGGATGGTTCCCGTCCCGCGGTGAATGTTACCAGGCACCCGGCGTTCGATGGATCTCCGCGCTGGTCTCCGGACGGCCGGAGGCTGGTTTTCACTTCCCGGCGGGGCGGGGGAGGGAATGCGGGGCTTTGGCAGCCCGCCTCTCCCGAAGTCGATCTGCC
>CAZVSA010000382.1:0-3428 GCA_964629955.1 uncultured Luteolibacter sp. | reverse complement strand
AAATGGTCGAAGGCCGCCGCCTGTGGGGGCGGGGCATCGGCTGGAATGACGCGAAAATTCTGGCATCCGTGGTGATCGGTGGCTGCTTGTTGTGGACGAATGATCGACGGCTCGACGAGATTGCGGACGAAATGGACGTGGCTTGGCGGGGATAGGAAAATACGGCGGATCATGGACCGCCGCTGCGTTTTATTCAAAGGGCTCCGTCGACCCGGATCATCGCACCGAGGATGGTGTTCCAGGTATCCTGCTTTTCGAGCGTTTCGTTCGGGAACATGCAGCCGTCCCAGCAAATGTGCCTGATGCCGCGCTTGTCAGCGTCCTTGAGCCAACAGGCGGAGGCCTTCGCGATATCGAGCTTGCCGTTCGGATCGTCGGCGGGGCAATGGCGGCCGGTCTTGTCGTGCGAACCGGTGCCATGGACGGTGCCGTCGTTCTGGGCGACGTGGAAATCGATCGTCCACGGGTGCAGCGCGTTTGTTAGAGTTTCATAAGCGGGCCAGAATTCCTCATCGGTGTAGCCGGGCTGGAGCAGCGCGGCTTCGGGTGCATTGTAGCCGAGCAGGTAAAGATAGGTGTGGGCGAGGTCCGCCTGGAACCCGACCACTTCCGGCATGCCGGTGGCTTCGAGGGTGTCGATGACGGTTTTCCACGAATGCATCCCACCCCAACAAATCTCTCCCTCGGCGGCGAGGCGCTCGCCTGCTTGCTCGGCGACCTTGCCTGCTTCGCGCCAGGTCTCTGCGATTTTCTTCGTGTTCCCGGCCGGGTCTTCGGCCCAGTCGTGCACGCTGCCCGCGGAGTCGATGCGGATCACGCCGGACTGGCGGACGCCGTGCTCGTTGAGAATTTTCGCAAAACGGACGGATTTCTCAATCGCGAGGACGAAATTCCTACGGTCTTCCTCAGAGCCGAACGCGCTACCGCCGACGGTGCCAGGCCATACCGGAGCAACGAGCGAACCGACTTTCAGACCTGCCGCGGCGATCTTGTCGCCCAAGGCCTTGATCTCGTCGTCCGGGAGATCGGGATCGATGTGCGGATGGAAAAGGAAAAGATCCACCCCATCGAATTTGCGCCCGTTGACCGAAGCGTTGACGGTCAGTTCGAGCATGCGGTCGAGGGAGATCGGAGGGTGGTCGGTGCCGGGCTCTTTGCCAACGAGACCGGGCCACATGGCATTGTGAAGTTTCATGGATTGTCGAGGATTTTGAGTTGATTTATTGTTTTGGAGATTTGGTAAGGAACGCGGTTATCATCACGATTCCAACAGTCGCACCATACAGCATAAAATACGCAAAGAGGTTTCCCTCGCCCTTGGAGAACATGATTGTGGCACTCACAACGATAAGGATGTTGAACCCAAGTCCGAAAAGCTGGAAGAATCTGCTCATTGGTTTTTGTAGGCTCCCATCTCAGGGGCATCCGGGTTCACTTCGGGGCCGAAGTAGCGCAGGATGACAAGCGGCTCGGTATCGGAGGTGTTTTTGTAGGTCACACCCGCCTTCGCCGCGGCCTCAGTGGTGAAGAATTCGTCCTGCGAGAGTTCATTGAAGCGGAGCAGCTTCGGGCAGTTGAGACGCAGCTTGTTTGCAAAACCTTCGCCCTGCACGACGATGGACGACGACGCGCCGTTGTCCTTGATCGTCGCGGTTTGTCCGGGTTCGACGGTGAGTTCCTTTGCGGTGAAATACTGGAAGCCGTCCACCTTTCCATACACGATCCACTTGTCGTGGTATCCTTCGCCTCTCTCTGAAGTGACGGGCTCGAGATAGTGGTTGTCCTTGAAGTTCGGATCGGTGTTTTTCTCCCAATCGAGCTGATCGACGATGAAATCGATGTCGTGGTGCTTGTCCTCGGGCATGTCCTTCACCAGCAGCGACCACGGGACCTCGCGGCCTTCCACGAGGTTCTGATACATGCCGAAAACATCGGAACCCCACTGCGGCTCATAGGTACAGAGCGAACCGGGGGCGTGGAGAATGCACGGATCGATGAGCCAGCCGGTACCGACTTTCAGACGATACGCTTTGGACAGATCGAGGATGCCGTTTTCCCCTTTGTTCCAGTTCTCGATGCACCTGCGGACCTGTTCGCGGGTGGTGCCGGGCTCGAAACCCATGAACGTGTAGGGGAAATTGTTGCCGACGTTGTTGTGCTGCGGCGGGAAGTAGTAGCTCTCGGGCTTTCCTTCCTGACCGACCAAGGCCGCTTGTTCGGCGCTCTGGTGCATGTGGTGCGGAATGGGGCCCATGTTGTCGAAGAACTTCGAGTAAACCGGCCACTTCGAGTATTTGTCCCACAGGGTTTTGCCGATGATGTCCGCGCCGCACTCGGCGATGGCCTCGCGAAGGGTGAAACGCTCCCGGCCGACGACCACATAGGACAGGCCTTCGTCCGCATCCCGGCCTTCGTTGGCCGTCTCGGTGGTGGAGCCGAACCACCGCTCGTCGATCCCCCCGCGATTGAGCCCGTACGCGTAGGTATCGTCCGGGTGAAGCTTGATCCGCAGCCCGGGTTGCAGGAAGGAACGCGGCACCCAGTTCGGCGAAAGGCGGAGCAAACCGCCCGTATCCTCAAGGTGCCCGGCAACGAGGGATTTGATGTTCGACGTGGCCGTCGTGAGGTCTTCAGTGGTGCGAGGATGGCTCATTGGATTTGGGATATTATGGGAAAGGGTGGTAATTTGTGGGTTGTTTCCAGAGATTGTTTTTCAAATCGCCCGGAGGCAAGCGGGATTTCTCGCAGCTCAGAGCACAAATTTCCAATCGACGGAAGCGGGCACTTCCCGGCCGCTTTCATCGGTCAAAACCACCTCCCTCTCGCCGGAGGGGCGGATCCCCGCCACCACGCCGAAACCTTGCGGCACCGCCGCGACCGCCTGCAAGATGCGCAGGGAAACGGTCTCCCCGGCATGGAATTTTCTCACGGTTGGAATGCCCTCCCCGGCCAGAAGATTTTTCCTCGAAACCTCCACACCATCGCAAAAGTGCGAGCAAACCTCCTCCACGGCGAGCCGTTTTACGTGCCGGTTGTTCCAGGGAGCCGCGCTTCGCCCCCCATTGGACAACCAGAAAAGCGTGGCGGGAAAGTCCTCCGGATTCTTCAGGGAAAACCAGACATAGCCATCCATCAGCACCGCGGACCAGGCGAACGGCTGTCCGTCCGAGGCCGGCTCGTTGACCATCATCACGAGATCGTCATTTCCCGCGCGCGCCGGGAAACGCGTGAGATCGGTGGCACCACCGGAGCGGAGCGGAACCTCCCTCAAATCGGAAAACCGGGCTCCGGGTTCCAACGCCTGGCTGGCCCCATCCGCGGGATCGGAAAACCAGCCGGGATACACGGATGCCCAGCGGAACGGGCTCACCGTCACCCGGCCCTCGCCATCCGCCAGAGCGGAAAGATCAAACCCGGGATGATTCCCG
>CAZVSA010000381.1:0-3436 GCA_964629955.1 uncultured Luteolibacter sp. | reverse complement strand
CCGCTGCGGAGAGACAGTCACGGCGCGCCCGGCGGTCTCGCCCTACCTGCCGGAATCATTCCCGGAACACTTTTGGCAGGATGCCCGCCGCCCGCCATTCATGGAGTCGGCGTCACAGGCCCCACGCTCCTACTTCCTTTCGCTTGGCCTCTCCTTCCATGCGGCGGAGTTTTTCACGCTGGGCGGAGGCCGGAGTGCCGTCGGGCAGGTCGGCGGGCTTGGTGTGGATGCGGCAGAGGCCGTGCTCGACGAGGAGTTCATGCAACCAGCGCGTGCTTCCGCCGGAGGACGGTTCGAGGAACGCATGGTAGCGTTGATCGTTGAAGGGGCTGTCCCACACGGTGTGCAGCGTGAACGGCCCGGAGCCGAGTTTTCCGAGCGCGAAGTGCTTCGCTTTTCTGCCGATCTCCACCGCCTGTTCGGGAGTGATGTTGCCGAGATCCGCCGCCTGTTCGCGGATGCGCCGGTGGTTGGTATCGCCATTCCGGTAGCGGCGGAATTCGCTCTCCGGCGCATCCACGAAGTAGAGCCGGAAAATTTCCACACGACCGTCCGGCAGGCGGACCTTGAAGCTGTCGCCGTCGTTGCCGCGGTCCTCGACGAGCGTGCAGCCGCGGTAGGTTTCGTAGGCACCCGTGCGGGAAGCGGCGGATTCCCGCGAAGTTTCCCCGGCGGGCTCCGAAGAGGTGCGGCGGGGAGGTTCCGGAGTGGTTTCGTGCCGGGTGGGTGGCTGCGTGTCCTGCCAGCTCCGCCATTGCTCGTAGCCCCAGAGCGCGAGGGCAGCGAGGAGAACAAGGATGACGGAAACGGAGGAACGTTTTCTGCGGGGCGCTGGCATGCCGGGATTCTATGCGGGCATTCCCATCCCCGTCGATATGCCGGAGCAGGTGCGCTCGCCCGGGAAAACACCTTTCTATGCAGCGCGGTCCGGGCTATCACATTTCCCATGAAACGTCTCCTCCCGTTCCTGGCCGTTGTTTCCGCGCTGATCCTCCCGCTGCACGCTTCGGAGAACGGGCCCCGCCTCGTCTGCTGGAACATCGAGTGGTTCCCCGGGCTCCGCCCCACCGCTCCGGCCGAAGACGCGGACGCCCACATGAAGGCTTGCCAGGACGCTTTGCGCGAAATCGATCCCGACATTTTCGTGGTGCAGGAAGTCCGCGATTGGGACGCGTTTCATGAACTCGTCTCGGTCGTGCCGGGCCTCACCGTTCACGTCACCAGCAGTTTCCGCGACACGCAGACCGGCGCGATCCGCCCGCAACAGGTCGGCATCGCCTCGAAGTGGAAATGCCGGGGAGCCTGGTGGCAGCACTGGGAGGCGAACCACCCGAACCTCTCCCGCGGCTTCGCCTTCGCCGCGCTCGAACACCCGGACGGCGGACTGCTGATGGTTTACGGCAACCACCTGAAAAGCAACGGCGGCAGCCATACCCCCGAAGGCGAGCAAAACGTGGCCGATATCCGCGCCGAACAAACCCGGCAGCTTCTCGCCCACCGCGAGGAAGCGCGGGCCGCCTACCACGGCCAGGAAATTTTCGGCTGGGTCGCATCCGGAGATTTCAACACCAACCACGACAACCAGTTCCCTCTCTGCCAGGTGGTGAAAATGATGACCGATGGCGGCTACTTCAACACCTGGTCGGGAGTTCCGCGCGAAGACCGCCTCACCTGGCGCAGCGATCCGGTGGTGGAAAAGCGCCGTTTCGAGCCGACCACCTTCGATTACATTTTCACCCAGGGGTTGAAGGAGAACCAGGCGGGTATCATCGAAGTCCCCCGAGAACTCTCCGATCATTACCCGATCCAACTGATCGTGGAGAAACCCTGAATTCTCACGCTCCGCGCACCGGGATTTTTTCCTCCCTCAGCCAGCGGCGGATGACCGGGCCGCTTGCCGTCAGATGCCCCAGCATCCTCCAGTTCGATTTCCGCAGCACCTCCGCCGTTTCGGAATTTTCCTCCACCACGCACCAAGGGCGCGATCCGGAGGAATGAATGAAACGGAACCCGTCATTCCCCACCACGATGAACGCCACGTGGGTGTCGAGCCCCACCAGGTAAATGCCGTGTTCCGATTCCGAGAGCTGTCCGGCAAACGTCTCGTATGCCTGCCCCACGGTGAGCCCGCACGCCTCCTTCGGCAGGAAGGAGCGCAGGATGTTCTCCGATGGCTGCTGCGCCAGCCGGTAGCGATCCAGCCGGAACCCCGCGTCCCGCAACACCGTGGAAACGAAGTATCCGCACGCGATGCCGCTGTCCCCCGGTTTCGCCGCCGTGCCGTGGAAATCCCACGGAGTCCCCAGCCAGCAGCGCATCATCGCCGGCAGGGAAAATTCCAGAATCAGCCGCGCATCCGCTTCCACCGCTTTCCGCTCCGCTTCGGTCCTCGCCTTGGCATGCCGCCCGGCGAGTTCCAGCCTCCAGCGCTCCAGCTCCGTCACCAGCACTTCGTAGGCTTCCGGGTCCGGCACCGGCATTGCCGGTTTCACCAGTTGGATGCTCTCCATTTCCGCCCGCGACCACTCCCGGATGGCATCCCGCTGCCACCAGCCCGCTCCTCCGGCCACAGCCGACAGGATGAGAAGGAACAGCCAGCACTTTCGCATGAAAACCGGATACCGTGCGGGGGAGCTTTCCACAAGACCCGGTCTGACGGAAAAGAGGCCGGGATTCTTCATTCCGCCTTCTCTTTACTTCGACGTTCAATGTTGGACGTTCGATGTTCGATGTTCGACTCCTTGCCACCCGTGTGAAACCCTCCCGGCCCATGACCAAAAACCAACGTGCCGCCCACCTTCTGCGACGGCTCGATGAACTCTATCCGGAAACCCCCATCCCGCTCGATCACAAGGATCCCTTCACGCTTCTCGTGGCGGTCCTCCTTTCCGCCCAGTGCACCGACGTGCGGGTGAATCAGGTCACGCCCGCGCTTTTTTCCCTAGCGGACAACCCACAGGACATGATGCGGGTTCCCGTGGAAAAAATCCGGGAAGTCATCCGCCCCTGCGGTCTTTCTCCCAGAAAATCGGCGGCGATTTCCGAACTCTCGCGAATCCTCGTGGAAGAACACGGAGGTGAAGTCCCCGCCGATTTCACCGCGTTGGAAGCTCTCCCCGGAGTCGGCCACAAAACCGCCTCCGTCGTGATGGCACAGGCCTTCGGAGTCCCCGCCTTTCCCGTGGATACCCACATCCACCGCCTTGCCACACGCTGGAAGCTCACCTCCGGAAAAAACGTCGTTCAAACCGAACGCGATCTCAAAAAACTGTTCCCCCGCGAATCCTGGAACCGCCTCCATCTCCAGATCATCTTCTACGGCCGCGGGCACTGCACCGCCCGCGGTTGCGACGGGAAACGCTGCCTTCTCTGCAAGGAGCTGTTTTTTTGAAAAGGGGGAGCGCACGCGCCCTCGCGTGTTGTTTCCGGCGCCCTC
>CAZVSA010000380.1:2312-3450 GCA_964629955.1 uncultured Luteolibacter sp. | reverse complement strand
CGCTCCATGACCGCCGTCGCACTGCTGTTCTCGATCTACATGATCAAGCCCAGCCCCTTCTGCGTTCTCGACGAACTCGACGCCCCGCTCGACGAATCGAACATCAACCGCTTCGTCAAGGTGCTCGACCGCTTCATCGACCGCTCGCAGTTCATCATCGTCACCCACTCCAAGCGCACCATGGCCCGCGCCGACGTGATGTATGGCGTCACCATGGAGGAATTCGGCGTTTCCAAGCCCGTAGGCATGCGCCTCACCCACAGCGACGAATCGGGAGCACCCGCCCCGAAAAACGAAGCCCGCACCGCCGCCCAAAAAGCCGCCCTGCGGCTCGATTCGTAGCGGCGATCACCGGTCGCCGCGACCAACCTTCGAGCAGAAGAGAAAAGCCAAGCGGCACGACGGCTCCAGCGGCCCCTCAATTCTTCTTCACTTCAAAGTTCGATGTTCCACGCCTCGGCCTCCTCGCCAGAAGCAACGCCCCCATCATCACGAGGATTGTCCACGAAGGTTCCGGTATTGCCAGGCCCGTCGTCCCTGAAATCCAATCCCAATACGGCTCCAATAGAATCCCTCCGCCGGTGTCTCCAAAACGCCCTCCATACCCTTCCGTAAAAGTATTGATGCCTACCAATTGCCACCCGCCCTCCGCCCACACCAATGCGGGACCTCCGGAGTCCCCGGGGCCGATGATCGTTTCGATGTCATTTCCCAAGCTCCCGCCGGGCAATCCGGCCGTGGCCGGATCGTCGAAATCGTAGCGAAACACCTCCGCCACCCCCGCTCCCTCGTCATCCAAAGCCAGCCAGTCGATCACGTTCGACCCGAAACGGCGATCCGTCAGCGACGCATTGGTGGTGTACCCATAGCTCCCGTAGCCCGAGCGCCCGAACCCCACCATCGTGATGACATCCCCCACCGCCGCAGTGCCAAATCCCGGGTAAACCAACCCTGTTGGCAGTGATGTCCCGAGACGCAGCAGAGCCAGATCGTCATTCACCGAGGGATTGGCGAATCCGGTGAAATCCGGATGCGTGAATGCCTGCGCCACCGGGAAACTGCCATACCCCGGCAGATGAAAAATTCCGCTCCATCCCGCGTCCGGCAGCCCGTCGTCGTTCAGATCCACATTGTGCCC
>CAZVSA010000380.1:0-2302 GCA_964629955.1 uncultured Luteolibacter sp. | reverse complement strand
GATCGACGTTGTGCCCGGCGGTGAGCACCCATTCCGCCGACAAGGCCACCGCCGAGCCGCGATAGCCGCCGGAAATCTCCAGCGCCCCGACGAAAGGAAATTCCCCCGCCGCATCCAGCCGCCCGCTCGGGGTATCGGCGGGCAGGGCCGTCTCACCGCCCGCGAGAATCGTCGCGGTGACGGCTGCTTCCAGCCGGGAAAAGAGCATGAAAAATAAAACACCTCCCCATACCCACCACTTGATATTCCTTTCCCCGCTCACCGTCGTTCTCTGCCCTACGCTTGGTTGAGAGACACCGGAAGGGCCAGCAGCGCATCCATGTGCTTGTCCTTGTGGAGCAATTCCGCTCCGTGGAACTTCGCGCAAGCCACAATCAGAACATCCGCCAGCGGACAGTTCAGCCCCTCCCGAATGGCCGTCCGCATCAGATCGGCCGCCAGAAGCCATGCGCCATCATCCATTGCCAGGAACAAGCACAACCCGCGCATTTCCCTCAACGCCGCCTGCTCGCGCTTCCCGCGGGCTCCACTCCAGAGTTCCAGCCAAACCACCGGGCAGATCGCTGCCCTGCCCTCACGCATCAACCGGGGAATTTCCGCCCGGCCTTCCTCGCGGCCGCGCAGGAAATCGATCCACAGCGAGCTGTCCACCAGAACGGTCATGATTCACCGCTCCACAGATCTTCCAGATGCTTCCGCCGCCCGAGATCCGCCGCCCCAATCTCTTCATTGTCGGGAAAATCCGGGAAAGTTCCGGCCCGCTTGAGGAAGGCCTCCACCCTTTGAAGACGGTTGAATTCCTCCAATGCCTTCACCACCGCCTCGCGTTTGGTCTTCGCTCCCGTGAACCGAATGGCATCCGCCAAAGCGTCTTCAGGAATATCGATTGTCGTTTTCATGGAAGACGATTACATCAAAATTGGATTCCACCCAAGCGGAAAATGCCCGGGCTGCATGGCAGGGATGCCTGTCCCCAGGCGTCCTGGTTGGGGGAGGTTCGTATGGAAATGACGGCCCGCATGGTGAAACCGATCCATTACCGCCTTCCCCCTTCCAGCCACGCTTCGGTTTCCGGAGAGTTCATTTAGCATGTTTGCCAAGAGTTGGGAAAATTTGCCAACCATCCCCCCGTGCAATACAGTCGGCTCATGAAAGGCGACGAATTGGTGGTGATCGATCCCGCCATTTTAGGAGGAACACCCGTATTCCACGGCACCCGGGTGCCGGTGCAGACGCTTTTCGATTATCTGGAGCGCGATTACACGCTTTCCGGGTTTCTGGAATGCTTTCCTTCCGTAACCCGGGAAATGGCCTGCCGGATCCTTGAGCGATCGGAAAAGGCGCTCGTTTCGTCCGCGTCATGAAAATTCTGTTGGACGGGTGCGTCCCCTGGCCCTTGCGGAAACTGCTTCCCGGCCACGAATGCAAAACGGCGAAATTTTGCGGGTGGGGAGGTTTCACCAATGGCGATCTCCTACGGGTTGCCGAAGCGAAGTTCGATTTCTTCATCACTTCCGATCAGAATCTCCGCTATCAGCAGAATCCGGCGGGGAGGAAACTCGCGATCCTTGAGCTTTCCACCAACGACCTTCGCAGGATCGAGGCGGCCGCCGCCGATTTTGAAACGATGGTCGCCGGGATGCTTCCCTCCGAATACCGGTGCCGGGTTGTCCCCTGATCCCTGACTGCCATAGGGAAACAGGCCCCCCGCCGGACTGCGGAGAGAGATTGACGGCCCGCGTTTCCTCCACCAGAGTGCGGGGCATGAACACGATCACCGCCGTATTGGAACCGGACGCGGACGGGACGCTGCACCTGCCCGTGCCGGAGGAGTTGAAAGCCGTAAAAGTGAAGGTGGTGGCCACGCTGGAGGCGGCGGATGCGACCCCTTCCGGCAACCATCCCCTGCTAGGTATCTGGAAAGGTATGATCGTGTACAAACCGGGCTGGGACGAGCCGCTGGAGGACTTCAGGGAATACATGGAATGACCGTGTTGATGGACACCCAGGCCCTGTTGTGGCTCATGGAAAGCAATCCGCGTCTTTCCGATGCCGCGAGAGCGGTCATCAACGACAAGAACAACCGCGCTCTTTACAGCATCGCCAGTCTTTGGGAAATCGCGATCAAGGTCGGGCTGGGAAAACTGGAAACCAAAACGCCGCTGGATGTGATGTTTCCCGATATGGAAAGCCGCGCCCCGGAATTGCGGCTGCCCGTGCTCACGCCCCATTTGCTGGAGTATGCCCGGCTCCCCCTCCACCACCGCGATCCATTCGACCGCATGCTGATCGCCCAAGCCAA
>CAZVSA010000379.1:0-3475 GCA_964629955.1 uncultured Luteolibacter sp. | reverse complement strand
TCGATCTCGCCGGCCACTGCGACGATGCCAAGGTCGCCGACGCGCTGGCCGAACTCGGCCGGCACTGCTCCATGGTGAAGCTCCTCGGCTCCTATCCGGATGCCGGGGAATGAACCTGCCGGACCATTCCGGCTGACAGCGGAAATCACCAACTCTCGCCCAGCCCGTACCTCCCGGCGAGTTCCAGCAGATCCTCGCGCATCGGCCATTCGTCCGGACGCTCGCTTGTCGCATGACGCTTGCTCGCGCCTTTCAAAATCATGCAGCCCGTGTTGTCGCCGATCGCGCGGATCGCCTCCACCTCCTCGGGGGAAAACCGCACGTCCGGCAGTTTCCCAAATTCGCGGATCTTGTCCTCGATCGGCCTCGCGTTCTCTCCCGCCTCCTGAATGAACGTCGGCACCACGCTCTCCACCGGCCGCTGGCTGAGATTCCAGATGCAGGCGAGTTGCATCAGATTGAGCCCGTGTTTCCCGCCGATCGGGCGCATTTTCTCCGCCTTTTCCATCCCGTGCTCCACCCAGCCCTCGGGCCGGTAGGTCCGGTGATCTCCCGGCTTGAACGCATGCCCGTCCCGCAGGTCGTCGTGAAAAACCCCGCCATAATCCACCACCCGCGTCAGCACCTTCACCCCGTGCTTTTCGCAGGCGGGCAGCGACAAGCCCACCGGCCACGGCTCCAGCGGATTCAGAATGAGCATCGCCCAGTCGATCACCTCGCCGAATTTTTCCAGCGCCCCTACCAGATCCAGCGTGAACCCGTTCGCCGGTCCCGGCGCGATGCCCAGCCTGTCCGTCAAACCCTCATCCTTCGCCCCGCGCATCGCCTGCCACAAGGTCTCGCTCGTGTAGCCGGTCTCATCCGGATTGTGCAGCATCAGCAGATCGAAGTGATCCGTCCCGCAGCGCTCCAGCGACCTGCCCGCCGCCGTCCGCACGAAGGACGCATACCCCTCCGGCCCGCGCAGCTCCGGGTCCGTGAACCGCGGATAACCACGGCTCCCCTGCCTCTGCCCTTCGTAAAAATCGTGGCCGATCATTCCCACCAGACAGTAACTCCCGCGGTCCACTCCTTGGAGCGCCGCCCCCAGCAATTCGTCCGCCTTTCCGTTTCCATACACATCGGAAGTCACGAACGTCCGCACCCCCGATTCATACGCGGTCCGGATGCATCCGGTGAAACGCTCCTCGCTCAGGGTTTCTCCAAAGTGCATGAAGCGTCCACCGCTCCACGTGCCGTATGCTGTTGTCGTCAGATCCATGATGGGGAAATTTGGTTGCCCCATCCCGTAATCCCCCCGCGGGAGCCGGTCAACCCCATTGCCCCCCGGCACCAATCCACGCCGCGTGATCCGCAAGATCCGCACAGCCCCCTTCAAAGCTCTCCCCTACGGCATGGGAGGAGGCAAGGAAGGCCCCTTCCCGTCCCCGGACACCACCTGCATCTCATTCGCGGCTCCTCCCGGCACCGGCACATTGGAAACCGGCGCGAACCTCTTCGACACCTTGGGAGTAACGTCCATGCAAACCGCCGCCAGCGCGATCCCCAGCAACCCGAGCCCTCCCAAAAACCCCGCGGAAACAACCGTCGCCATCAGGATGACAAACGGCGAAAAAACCATCAACCCGATCACCATGCCGCTTGGCTGGGTCTCATACGCGGCAACCGTCAGCCTGAGCCGCGACCGGGCCAGCGCCAACCCCACCGCCACATAACAAATCACCGTGCAAATCGCGTTGAAATGATAAAACCAGCCGAACGATCCGGAAATTCCCCTGCTGGCCGCCAAGGGCCCCGCACCACCAACCAGCATCGATCCCAGAAACAGCAAAAACACCAGCACCCTCGCCGCGGGACTCCGGAACGCCGAAGCCCCGATCGCCCCTGCCGCAAGGATCGCCGATCCCCCCAGAACCGTCGCCGAACACGCCAGCTCGTGCCTCCATTCGACCCCTCCCAACATGTAACGCACCACCACATACGGCAGCAGCGAGACGAAGGTCAGCGAGGAAAGCCCCCAAAGAGTCAGGAACTTCCCCGTCACGATCTTCCACCGGTCCAGCTTGGTCAGAAGCAGCAGCTCGTGGTTCCCCTCCTCCAGCTCCTGCCCCATCAGAAGCAACCCCGCCAGCGGCATCATCACCACGCAAATCGACGCCACCACCACCCAGAACGGCCCGGAACTCCAAAACATCGCGATGTTCAGCATCCCCGCGTTCTCCGCGCTCCCCGTGCCGTAGCCCATATGGAATTCCGCCGCCATCGCCGCCACCGCCAGCGCCTGGATTCCCAGAAACGGAACCACGAAACTTCCGCGGCGAAGACTCTGCCGCAGTTCCTTCGCCATCATCGGATCCAGCCTCTCCGGCAGATCGTATTTCCAAGCCGATTCCAACTCCGGAAAAACTGACAGGCCCGGCGAGGCGCGGCAAGCCGCGGAGCGGAAAACAGCGGCACCTCAAGGGCGGGGCACGACCGCCGGAGGCGGCCTTACCCTGGTAGGGACGGACCGCCCGGGCCGTCCCACTTTTTCCCGATCCGCCATGGCTCTCCCTCCGACCATTCCTCCCGCCCCGCAGATGGAAGCCCCACCTGCTGCGGAGAGAATCACGGCGCGCCCGGCGTGTCGCGCCCTACCCTTGCCCCCTACCGGGCGGAAGCCTGCTTGAGCCGGTCAACGGCCTCGTCCAGCCGCTTGCGCGTGGCGGCGAGGCGCTCGTTGAGTTCCTCGATCCTCTGGTCCCGCGCCTCGATGGCGGATTTCCACTCCTCCATCGTTGCTTCCGCGGCGGCAAGGGCCTCGCCGCGCTGCCGGGATTCCTCCCGGGCGGTCGCCAGCTCCGTCTGGATCTGTTCCGATTCCCTGGCCAGGGATTCCACCGATTCCTTGAGCAGGGAAATGTCCCTCTCATAAGCATCCGCGCGTTTCTTTTCCGCGGCGTGCGCGATTTCCGAATCGGAAAGCTGCCGGTGGGTTTCCTTGAGGGAATTTCTCAACCGGATCTCACGGTTCCACTGAACCATGAGGACGGTGCCGAGCACAATGCAGCCGGCGAGATTGACGATGGCGAAAATCCGGTTGCTCACTGGCCGGGCTGTTTGGATTCAAAACCGATTTTCTCCACGCCCGCCAGACGGATGGCGTCCATCACCGCGAGCACCGGCCCGTGGCGGGCATCGTCATCCGCGCCGATGAGAACGCCGCTTTCGTTCGCCTCGGCCTGATTGGCGGCGAGACGCTGGGTGATGTCGCCGGGGGTAACGATCTCGCTCCCCCAGGTGACGATCCCGTGGGCATCGATCGCGATGTGGATGGGAGGAGCGTTTTTTTCCGCCACGCCGCTCGCGGCCTGCGGCACCTTGATCGGCACCCGCTCGATGTTCGCCATGCTCAGGCTCACCAGCATGAATGCGGCGAGCAGGAAAAACATGATGTCGATGAGCGGAACCTCAGATCGAGGTGGTTCCGCTCATC
>CAZVSA010000378.1:0-3485 GCA_964629955.1 uncultured Luteolibacter sp. | reverse complement strand
CCAACGGAGCCGGGAAAACCACCACCTCCGCCAAACTCGCCAACCGCCTCAAACGCGAAGGCCGCCGCCCCCTCCTCATCGCCTGCGATCTCTACCGCCCCGCCGCCATCGACCAGCTCGCCACCCTCGCGAAGCAGATCGACGTCCCCTGCTACACACCCGATGCGGGGGAAACCGATGTGGTGAAAACCGCAAAAGACGCGCTCGTATGGGCGGAGCAACAGCACGGCACCGTGCTCATTTTCGACACCGCCGGCCGCCAGGAAATCGACGAACGCCTGATCGCGGAACTCAAACGCCTCCACGCCTTCCTCCAGCCGAAGGAAACCCTCCTCGTTGCCGACGCCGCCACCGGCCAGCAGGCCGTTTCCGTCGCAAACCACTTCGACGAAGCCGTCGGCATCACCGGCATCATCCTCACCAAGCTCGACGGCGACGCCCGCGGCGGTGCCGCCCTCTCCATGCGCGCCGTCACCGGCAAACCCATCAAATACGCCGGCGAAGGGGAAAAACTCGATCAACTCACCGAGTTCCATCCCAGCCGCATGGCCGACCGCATCCTCGGAATGGGCGACATCGTCGGCATGGTCGAGCAAGTCGCCGGCAAAGTCAGCGAAGACGATGCCATGCGCTCGATGAAGCGCATGCAGTCGGGGAAATTCGATTTCAACGACTTCCTCGACCAGATGAGGATGATCCAAAACATGGGTCCGCTCGAAGGCCTGTTGGGAATGATGCCCGGCTTCAACAAGATCAAGAAACAGCTTCCCACCGGCGCGTTGGACAACAAGCGGCTCAAGCGGACCGAAGCGATCGTCCTCTCCATGACACCCCAGGAGCGCACGCGCCCGGAGATCATCAAAGGCTCGCGGCGTCAGCGGATCGCCGCAGGGTCCGGCACCTCCCTCATGGATGTGAACCAGCTCATCAAACAATTCGGGGAAATGCGCAAGATGATGAAATCTCCGGGAAAAATGAAAAACTTCATGAAACAGATGGGAGGCCCCGGCGGCATGGGCGACATGATGAAAGGCATGGGAGGCGGGAAATTTCCCTTCTGACAAGGGGAGTGCCGGCGTCCCGCCGGCTCCGTTCCGCATCCTGCGGAACGGTCTTCCCATGGACATCAAAACCCCATGACCGCATCAGGCACAGAGCCGTTCCACATCTGCGGCCCCACCGCCTCCGGGAAAAGCAGCCTCGCCCTTGAATATGCGGAAAAACTCAACGGCGAGATCGTCAATGCCGATGCCTTCCAGCTCTATCGCGGATTGGAAATCGTAAGCGCGGCCCCCTCCCCCGCGGAACAAGCAAATCTGCCCCACCATCTCTACGGCGTGCTCGATCCCGCCGAATCCGCCGATGCCCAGCGTTACGTTCAGCTCGCAAAACCCGTCATCGGGGAAATCCAATCACGGGGAAAAACCCCCATCGTTACCGGAGGTTCCGGCCTCTATCTGAAATTCCTCACCCACGGCGCCGCTCCTCTGCCAACCGGCGACCCCGCGCTCCGGGCGGAAATGGACACACAACCACTCGAAGACCTCGTCGCCCGGCTGCAGGAACTCGATCCCGTGGAAGCCTCCCGCACCGCCCTCCAAAACCGCCGCTTCGTTTCCCGGGCATTGGAAATCTGTTTGCTGAGCGGCCGCAAAGCCTCCGACCTCCGCGATCGTTGGGAAAAACAAACCGCCGAAATCTCCGCACGGCTCCGCGGCATCGTCATCCAACGGACCCGCCCCGACCTCCACGAACGCATCGCCCGCCGCACCAAAGCAATGCTGGAGGGTGGAGTGATCAGGGAAGTCGCCTCACTCACGAACGTTTCCAGCAACTGCGAAAAAGCCATCGGATTCCGCGAAATCCGGGCCCTGATCCGCGGCGAGATCGACCGGACCACTTGCGAAGAACTCATCAACGCCGCCACCCGCCAATATGCGAAGCGTCAGGAAACATGGTTCCGCCGCGAAAAGTGGCTGACCCCCGTAACCCGCGAATGAATCCCGAAACCGGAAAAAAGATCCGCCCAATCGCAACCGAGGGAAACCTTCAACCGGCAAAGAACTCCGAGCGACGGCCATCGCTTCCCGGCTTCGATGCTTTGAAAATACCTCGTGCTGATCCCGGATTTTTCAGCGAGCTGTTCCTGTGTGATTCCGGCGCTGTGACGCAAGTTTACGACATTCCGGCCAAACTGCCTGAGGTGTTGTTCCGGAAGGTCACGCACAAACCAACAGGCTTCATTCGCTCCCTGTTCGGAACACGATCACATGGATCGTGTTTTTGTTTGGAAGAACGCTCTATCTAATTTCCATCGCTCCCAAACGTACGAAAACCTCCTCCCATGAAACCCCATCCCCTGTCCCTGATCCTGCCGGCGGGCACTCCCCTCCGCGCACGCCCGGCAATTTCCGCATGGAGCGTGGAAATCTCCGCTCCGGTCATTCCTGCCGGTTTACTCCGTCCTGCAGTTCATTCAACACATCTCCGAGCCGAACCTGAAGCCCCTCCGCCAGCATCAGCAGGGTATGCAGGGATGGCTCCCTTCTGCCAGACACGATCATCGAAATGGCCGAGGCCGAAATGCCGCTCAAATTCGACCAGGCGTAGGCCGAAAGCCCGAGCCTGATGCGTTCGTCAACCAATACTCGAACCACTCTTTGTATCAGCAACCGATTTCGTTCCGCAGCAGTCAAACCCTTTCAGGATTGGCCATCTTTCCTATTGCGATTAGTTCACAGGTGTAAATTTTTGTATTGCACCTCACCCTGAATGGGTCGAAAACCACGCCACTAACAGCCTGTAGAAACCTCCTCATCCAATGAAACCCCATCCCCTGCCCCTGATCCTGCTGGCAAGCATCCCCCTCGTTCACGCCCAGCCCTCCCCATCCGCATGGAGCGTGGAGCTTCCCGCCCCCGTCCCCCGGTCCCAACCCGCGGCGGATCCCGAACCTCGGGAACCCATCGAATTCCAGGTCCTCTCCTCCCGCACCACCCGCATCCTCCGCACCGATGCCCCTCCCATGCCCGGACTCCCTCCCGTTTCGGGAATGGTCAACCTGATCGTCCAAATGGTCGAAGACCCCGGGCTGCCGGACCCTCCTCCTTTGCCCGCCTTGCCGCCTTCCGATCCCGCGGTGCTCGCCCGCCTCCTCGAACTCCGCGCGACCCTTCCCGGAAGGGACATCGCCTATGTCTCCGCCACCGTGGTGGACGGACGCCGCACCCTCCTGCGCATCCATCCCGGCGGCGGCCGCGAGGGCGAAATCACCGCCTGGAGCAACATCCCGTTTCATCACTTCGGAGGCGTCTTCTCCTACCTCGTCCACGAGCCCGGCGGCCCCGGCATCGAGCGAATTCTCCTCCTCGGCCTGGGAAATCTCGACAGCGCCCGCCTGCGCCGGCACCGCCCGGATTCCGAAATCCCCGACCTTTCCCTCCTGCCCGACGTGGAAACCTCCGGCCCCGCCTTCCTCCTCGTGG
>CAZVSA010000377.1:0-3486 GCA_964629955.1 uncultured Luteolibacter sp. | reverse complement strand
GGGGACGGCGAACATCGAACATCGAACGCCCGACATCGAACATCGAAGGAATGGAGAGCGGGGATTCCGGCTTGTGAGAAGGGGGGAGGCGTGGCAGGGTGCGGGCATGAGCACGATCACCGCGATCCTGGAACCGGATGCCGACGGCACCCTGCACCTGCCGCTGCCGGATGAACTGAAGTCCAAAAGGGTGAAGGTGGTGGCGACCCTCGAGGAAGCGGATGCCCCCAAGCCGAAGGTGAAATTCAAAGCCGGTTGCCTGAAGGGCTTTTGGATGGCACCGGACTTCGACGCTCCCCTTGAGGACTTCAAGGAGTACATGGAATGAGGCTGCTGTTGGACACTCAGGCGCTGATTTGGGCGTTGGAGGGAGACAAGCGGCTTTCCCGGATCGCGCGCGAGACGCTTGAGGATCCCGCCAACCAACGCTTCGTGAGCATGGCGTCCGGCTGGGAAATGGCGATCAAGACGGGACTGGGCAAACTCGATCCTCCCCTTCCGCTCCCCGATCTCTTCCCGGCGGAATTGGAACGGCTGGGCTTCGGAATTCTCCCGATCAAAGCGCGTCATGTACACCGGTTGCTCGATCTGCCCCATCATCACCGCGACCCCTTCGACCGGATGCTCGTCGCCCAGGCATTGAGCGAAGGATTGACCGTGGTCGGCAATGACGCGGCCTTCGATGGCTACGGCGTGGCGAGGGTCTGGTGAGCGGTGGCATGACGCCGCCGCGCACTCCAAAGGGCCTTCCGAAACAGGCTGGAAGCCTGTGCCACGGGCAGGAAGGGAGGGAGGATTGGTGATCGAACGGGTCATGGCTGGGGGAATGACGCGCGAGACGGGAGGAATTGCGAAATTTGTGGATTTTTTTTCGGAAAATGGGAAGGAGATTTGTGGAATGCTGGTTTTCAATGAGATGCGGAAGCGAGAAAACATCGAACGCCAAACATTCAGGGCTCCCTCATTTTGGGAGTGGTTGGAAATGAGAAGGATTTCCTGACCGTGGCTGCGACGTCCCGTCGCAGGCCGTGGCGGTGGCGTCCCGCCGCCGCGTTGGCAGTGGCATTGCGGCGGGACGCCGCAATCACGGCCTGCCGCGGGACGCGACAGCCACTTGAAGAGGCTTATCATTGGAAATCAGCGTTTTCAAAATGAGGTAGCCTTGGCCAAATCAGGGATCGGAAAACGCATGGCGGGATGGGGAGCGCCGCCGTCCCGGCGGCTGTGTTTGGCATCCTGCCGAACACTCTTCGCCGTGCAGGGCTTTGGTTGCCCTCAGAACCCAATGCCCGTTGTGCGGGACGCACAACGATGCCGCCGGGACGGCGGCGCTCCCCTTCTCTTTTCCTCATCCGCATGATTTCAAACGGATACATGGTTATTCAAAATGATCTAAAAGCTGAAACGGCAACGGAGGACGGCGGTGCGTTCGCGGGGGATGTCGGAGTAGGGGTTGAGGGGGCTGAGGTTGTAGCCGGTATCGCCAATGTTGAGGACGCCGATGCTGATTTCGCCGAGGTTGCGGTTGAAGCGGTAGCCGGCGAAGGCATTGAACTGCCAGAGGTCGTCTCCGGTGCGCGGGGCGGCGGTGGAGGGGTCTTCGAGATCCTGTTTGTACCAGTTCGCCTCGATGCGGGCGAAGAGGCCGGTGGGAGAGTTCCAGTTCGCGTGGAAGGAAAGCTCGTGGAGGGTGGCTTCGCTTTTCACGTTGGCTCCGGGGAAGATGGTTGTGGGAATGCCGGGGAAGGTGGAGCGGAGTTCCGAGTGGGTGAGGCGGTAGCCGGCGCCGACGGAGAATTCGTCTCCGATGAGCTGGTTGAGGGTGAAGGTTAGGGATTGCTCGCGGTAGGAGAGGCGCTGGGAAGTGGTGTCGGGAAAGTAGGCGGGGGTGATGGGGAGGCTGGTGTAGATATTGTAGCCGGTGAAGGCACCGATGCTGCGGTCCACGTCCTGCTCGATTTGGTTGATCGAGATCCCCCACCAGGTTCTGGAGGGGAAGCTGCCTTCCGCGCCGAGGCCGATGATTTCGTAACGCGGGGCCTCGACGGAGCCTGCGATGGATTCGGAGAGGACGGTGCGGAAGGTTTGGTTGAAACCGGCGAGCTGGACGGGCTCCAGGCGGACGCTTTCGTCGTAGGTGACGCCGCCGAGGCCCCGGGCATACATGCCGCGGAGGGTGAATTGGCGGACCGGGGCATAGGTGAAGCCGAATTTTCCGGAAAGCTGTTCGTCTTCGCGCTGGAGGGGATTGACGGGAGGGCTGCGGAAGTTGTCGGGATGTTCGATGCGGTCCCACGAGAAGCCACCGATGAGGGTGAGACATGGATTGGCTTGCCAGTAGTTGTAGGCGTAGAGGGAGAGGCGCTGGAAATCGACGCTGTAGTCCTGCTCCGCGGCGGGGGTGGAGAAACCGCCGACAAAGGTGGGGCGATGGATGGAGAGGCGGGTTTGCGTTTCGAATTCGCCTTCCTGCCAGCGGGCTCCGGCGAGGAGGAGATTGCGTTCGGTCTGGAGGACGTGCTGGATTTCCGCGCTGTAAATTTCGAAACGGCGGCGGGTGTGGAAGTCGAAGGGGGCGGAGCTGACGCCGAGGATGTCTCCGGTGCCGATGTGG
Source organism: uncultured Luteolibacter sp. (assembly GCA_964629955.1). Classification (GTDB taxonomy): domain Bacteria; phylum Verrucomicrobiota; class Verrucomicrobiia; order Verrucomicrobiales; family Akkermansiaceae; genus Luteolibacter. The sequence continues at coordinate 872 of CAZVSA010000377.1, read as the reverse complement.
GGACGGAGGGCGTCGAGCAGCGCGGGCGGGTAGAGCAGGGATTCGTAGTCGGGAGCGATGTCGCCGTAGGGCAGGCCGAGGGTGTTCAGTTCATCGGCGTCGCGCTCGATGAGAAACTGGTTGGCGGAAGGATCGCGGAGGCGCTGGGTGGCTGCCATGCGGTCCACCAGGATCATCGTATGGGATCCGGGTGCCCAACGGTGATTCCAGCCGAGGATCAGATGGCCGGGTTCCTGGTTTTCGCGGATGTCGAACCCGGGGGAGAGGGGTTGGTTGTCGTAGGTCTCGAAGAGGTCGCCGTGGCGATGGTCTCCCCATTTGCCGAGGAAGTAGAAGATGTCGTCGGGGGTGGGCTGCCATTTGAGCTGGCCGTAGATTTCCTCAAGGCGGGAGTGGGAGTTTTGCCGGTGGCCGTCGGTGTCGCGGAGGTGGGCGTCGAGGCCGAAGCTGAAATTTCCCGAGGAGCCGAAAAGGGAGGCGGAGGTGCGGGATTCGCCGTCGCTGCGGAGTTCGGTGGCGAGGCTGCCGCCGATACCGTCGGCTTCGAGGAGCTTGGAGTATTCCTGCTGGGAGACGAATTGCGAGAGGGGGCCGCCGCCGACGGGGGAGAGAAGGTTGGCGAGAAGCAGTTCGTTGAACCACGGGGTTTCGTAGCGCAACGCGATGCGGTTGGGATCGCGCAGGGCGTCGAAGGAGTTGGCGAGGAAGAGGTGGGCGGAGGGATTGAGGTAGTCGCTTTCGACGGCACGGGTGGCCTCGCGCACGGCGACATCGCGCATGCCGGCGTTCTGATAGATTTTGGCGAGGTTGGCGCTGCGGACGGCGCGGTCCTGATCGAGCGGCTCGTGCTCCAGGACTTTCGCAATTTCACG
>CAZVSA010000376.1:912-3508 GCA_964629955.1 uncultured Luteolibacter sp. | reverse complement strand
CTCCCGCCCGCCCTCCGCCGCAGCCAGACGAACCCCGTCTCCCTGCCTTTCCACTTCCGCCAGCTCCATGCGGCCCCCGCTTTCAAAAGACACATTCTCCCCCTTGCTCCCCGAAACCACTCTCGGATGCCCGGAAACCGCATCGAGAAACGACTCCAGCCGCGCACCGTCGATGTGTACCGCCATCTTCTCTTTCGACGCCCCTGCCTCACGGGCAATCCAGCCGGAAAGCCGTTCGTCCCCCTCGGAGATTTCCTCCCCCGCCAGTTCGATGAGATTTGCCGCCAGACGACCCCTCACCAATGCCTGCCGCCACTGTTCCGGCAAAACCACCTGCCAGGCCGTATTCCCCGGAGCCGCCCCACCGCTCCCATCCGCCTTGGCCTCCTCTTTCTTCTTCCCCGCCTTCGCGGCCAGCCCCACCGCCACCGCATGCGCGCAGACCTCCCCTGTTCTCTGGTTCTCCGGGCAGCCGCAGCGCGTTTCCAGATCCGTCGCCGATTTGGCCGACACGCTCACCCTCATCAGGCGCTTTCCCATCCGGACCGCTCCCTGCCAGCCGCCCTTTCCCTCCTTCGCATCCACGACGGCCCCCGCCTCCATGAGGGATTTTCCTTCCTTGAAGGCTTTCCAGGAAGCCGCGGCGCGCAGGGTTTCTTCATTCCAATCCGTCATTGCGCCGCAAGGGAACATCCCCGGCCCGCCCGCGCAATGCCCGGCTCCCGCTCACGCGAAATCTTCACCGGCCCCGCTATGGCTCGAACATCGGAAAACCGGCGCCGGGCCTCAATTCAGCCGGCGGCTCGATGCCGAACACCCGCGACTCGCCGATCTGATAATTCCCATACGCGATCGGGATGACCGTCAGGCAAAGCGTCTGTTCCCCGTCCACATTCACTTTCGTCACGTGGACCACCACCGCGCAGTTCGGGCTTTTTCTCACCGCCAGAATGTCCCCCGCGTCGAAAGCGGAGACCGCCGCCGCATCCTCCGTGGGAAACACGTATTCGATCAGCACCGGGTAAGGCACCGCCCTGGTGAAATCATCCGGGTTCACCAGGGCCTGCGCGCGGATCACGAAACCCGGGCTCAGAAAATCCTCCTCACCGAGAAGCCGCATCTGTTCCACCTGGTAATCCCCTTCGATGTAGGTCAGCAGCAGGGGACGATCGAAATTCATGAGGTAGTTCCTCATCAAAAGGGCGTTCAGCCGCTCCAGCTTTTCCCCGTCGAACCCGTAGAACTTTTTATACAGCTCCTGCGGCGCCAGCGAATTCCCATCCGGCACATCGAACACCGTATAACGCTTCATCTCCGGCAATCTGCCGAGCTTTTCGAGCATCGCATGGTTGCGCGGGATCTCGGGATTTCCGAAAACATGCAGGCACACCGCCCAGCTGATCACGCAAAAGCAAAACGCCAGCGCATTGGCCAAAAACCACCAGAAATAGGCCGGACGGCTCGGCGGCGGCTCTTCAATGGTACGTGGCACGGCGCTTCTTCGGGGAAAGTTTGATCAGGGAGCGCCGCATGCCTCGCCGTCCGGCGCCGCATGCGCTCCGGGCGGTTCGTCTTCCACCTCGAATGAAGTCCCGCAGCCGCAGGACCGGGCCGCATGCGGATTGTTGATCTTGAAACCCGCGTCCGTCAGGTCATCGGAATAATCGATCTCGCATCCCCTCAGCCGCTCCACGCTGTCCCCCGCCACGATCACGCGCGCCGCGCCATCCTGCACGATCTCGTCCCCGGGCTCCGGATCCGCGACCTGCATTTCATACTGCCATCCGGCGCAGCCGCCCCGCCTCACGGCAAGGCGCAGCCCGGACTCCGGGGAGTTCGCACGCAGAGAAAGCAGCCTGCCGAGCTCGCCGCTCGCTTTGGGAGTAATGGAAATCATCGCCACGGCGGAACCTTACGGGATGACGCCCGATTGGAAACTGAAAATCACCGGAACCCCGCACGCCGCCCGTCCCCGGAAGCAACCCCCGGAATCGCAGCGCCCCTCCCCGGTATTTTCCTTGCAAAGAAAGACCTTGACGGACCATGGGAACGCCAGTTCAGTGCGCCCCGCCCGCGCTTCCGCGTGGTCGCACCGGTAGTGCTAGAGGTGTATCCTAAATTTCCGTTCAAGAGCAAATCATCCCATGTCGTCCGCAAAATCCTTGCCCAAAACACCCTCACGCCAAGCCAAGCAGACCGCCGATGATTCCACCCCGGCAAAGTCCTCCCAAAAAGCAGAAAAAGACGTGACGCAAAAGAGCAAGAGCACCCCGAAGGCCAAAACGAAATCCGAAAAACCGGCCGCCCCGAAGAAGCCGGCGAGCCCCGCCGCGAAGGCACCCTCCAAAAAGAAAGCCGCCGCAAGCACCAAGGCTCCCGCCAAACCATCTCCCGCCGAAACGGAGAATCCCGCCGCCGCGCAAGCCCCCGCCGCGAAATCTTCCAGGCCCAAAAAGGCCAATCCCGCCGCAAAGGAATCCAAGCCCGCGGCCACCACTTCCTCCAAAACCACCTCCTCCGCCAAGGGCTCGAACACTTCCGAGAACTCCAAGCGCCGCATCGACACCCCCGAGATTCAGGAAAAGATCCGGGAACT
>CAZVSA010000376.1:0-902 GCA_964629955.1 uncultured Luteolibacter sp. | reverse complement strand
CTACCTCACCTACGACGACATCAACGAGGTGCTGCCCAACGACCTCGTCGATCCCGATGACGTCGAGGCCATCATGGAGCGCCTCCGCAACATGGAGTTCGACATCATCGACGCCTCCGAAGTGGACCGCTACAAGGACAAGAAGCGGGACGAATCCGATGGCGACGAAGAGGACGTGAAGGTCGATCAGAAGCTCGACATCCTGGACGACCCCGTCCGGATGTATCTCAAGCAGATGGGCCAGGTCCCCCTCCTCACCCGCGAGCAGGAAGTCGAGATTTCCAAACGCATCGAGGACGCCGAGATCGAAGTTGCCCGCCACCTTCACCTCTTCGGCTTCGTCGCCGATTCCTATCTCGACCTCGCCGACAAGCTCAACAAAGGCAAGGAACGCTTCGACCGCGTGATCCTCGACAAAAAAATCGAGTCCCGCGAGCGCTACATGAAGGGTCTGCCGAAGCTCTGCGACCAGCTCAAGCAGCTTCACCAGGAAAACGACGACTTCTTCCGCCTCCTCACCGTGAAGAACCCCCGCGGCAAAAAGAAGATCGAGGAAGACTTCCAGAAAAACCTGCAAACCCTCAACCGCGTCTTCACCCGCTTCTATTACAAGCAGAAGGTCGTCGAGGATTTCTGCGAGCAGGTGGACGACTACATGGAGAAATTCTGGAAATACGGGAGAAAGCTCCAGGCCGATCCCGAGGACAAGGAATTCCAGACCAAGCTCCGCGAAATCCAGCAGCGTTCCTGGCACACCCAGGAATCCTTCGAGGAAGCCAACCGCCTCCTCAAGCACTGGCTCAAAGAAGCGCTCAAGGCGAAAACCGAGATGGTCGAGGCCAACCTCCGCCTCGTCATCTCCATCGCCAAGAAATACACCAACCGCGGCCTCTCCTTCCTCG
>CAZVSA010000375.1:0-3543 GCA_964629955.1 uncultured Luteolibacter sp. | reverse complement strand
GCTCGCGCGGCTCCTGGCTGGTTGTCCGCGCGGCCATCGCATCCTTTCACCGCCCATTTCTCGGAAGCCTCCAACCTTCCGGGCGGCTACCATCTGCCTGTGTTTCCCGCGGAAATCGCGGAGTGGATGGACGCGCGCCCCGGCTCGTTCATCATCGACGGCACGCTCGGCGGAGGCGGCCACAGCGAGCTTTTTCTCAAGGCCGGAGCCCGCGTGCTGGGTGTGGACCGCGATCCGGAAGCGCTGGCTCACGCGCGCGCGCGGCTCGCCGGTTTCGGAGACAGGTTCTCCACTTTCGAGGGGAACTTTTCCCAAATGCGGGAAGCTCCGGAAATCCGCCAGGGCGAAAAAGCCGACGGCCTGCTTCTGGACCTCGGCGTGTCCTCCCGCCAGCTCGACTCCGCGGAACGCGGTTTCTCCTTCCAGCGCGAAGGCCCGCTCGACATGCGGATGGGTCCATCCAGCCCCCGCACTGCGGCGGAAATCGTCAACTCGTGGCCCGAAGCGGATCTGGTCCGGATTTTTTTTGAATTCGGCGAGGAACCGAAAGCCCGCAGGATCGCATCCGCCATCGTCCGCCAGCGGGAACAAAAACCATTTGAGACGACCCTGGAACTGGCCGCCTGCGTGGAAAAAACCGTGGGACGCCACGGCCGCACCCATCCGGCAACGCGCATCTTCCAAGCCATCCGGATGGCGGTGAACGAAGAACTGGAATCCCTCTCCGCCGCTCTCGCCGCCACGCCCTCCGTCCTCAAACCCGGGGGAAAATTACTCGTCATCACCTTCCACAGCCTGGAGGACCGGCTGGTGAAGAGGTTCCTGAAACACCGCTCCACCCCGTTTCTCGACGAGCCGGGATGGCCCGAACCAAAACCCAATCCCGATTGCCAATTCCGGCTGCTGGCACGGAAGGCCATCATCCCCACCGCCGGAGAAATTTCCCGCAACCCCAGAGCCCGCAGCGCGAAGCTGCGGGTTGCCCGCTTGATGGAGACAATGCCATGAACCGACGCCGCAACGAAACGAAGCCCCCCGCATCCGCTTACGTCGCCCTGATCCTCGCCGCCGCGATCTCGGCTACAGGCGGAGTGGCCCACGCCTATTTCAAGAACCGCCAAATCCAGGTTTCCCGGGAAATCGACGCGCTCGACCGACGCGTGGACAACTACCAGCTCGAAATCCGCACCACCGAAATGCGGATGGACGAGCTGCTCAACCGCTTCCTCATCCGCACGCAGCTCGAAGAAATGGGCTCCAGCCTCCGCCCCATCCCCGTGGGAATCATCGAAGAGGTCGATCCCGCCCCATTCCCCCGGCACAGCGTCGCCTCCGCCACCCCCTAGCCTGTGAAAACGTTCCAAAGCCGCTGCATTCTCCTGTGCTCGATCCTGGTGCTCGGGCTCAGCGTGCTTTCGGCCCGCTTGGTCCAGATCCAGGTCGTGGACCGCCAGAACTTCGCCGAGAAGGCGGGCCGGGCCTACCAGCGCACCGAAAAACTCCCCGCCATCCGCGGCATGATCGTGGACCGCCACGAGGAACCCCTCGCCAAAAGCATCCCGGTCTGCACCGTGGTCGTGGACAAAAACCACCTCCTCGATCCCAAGGTCGTCAGCTTCGGCATCGCCTTCCAACAGGCGAGCGGGGAGGAAGGCTGGGAAGATCTCACCCCGGCGCAACGCAACCGCAGGATCAGGGGATTGCGCGGTGAAATCCTCTCCACCGAGACGCCCGACGCGATCGTCCAAAAACACCTCGCCTACGCGGTCGGCATCCTCGCGCGCCCGCTCGGAATGCGCCGCGACGAACTGCGGGCCAAAATCGAAAACGGCAAGGGGAACGATGTCATCGTAGCCAGGGATCTGCCCCAGGACGTGGCCGACCAATTGCACGACGCGGTGAAGGACAACTGGATCCAGGGCTTCGAGTTCAGGAACAACATCAAGCGCTGGTACACCGCCCCCACCCTCGCCACCCACCTCATCGGCTTCACCGGAGAAATCGAGGAAATCGACGAGGACGGCCGGAAACACAACAAAGTGGTGGGACGCTTCGGCATCGAATCCTCGATGGAGGATTTCCTCGCCGGTCGCGACGGATGGAGAAAGCACCACCGCAACTCCAACGGCCTGCTGGTCCCCGGCGGCAGCAACAGCCTGATGCCCCCGCGCGCCGGCCTCAACGCCCAGCTCACCCTCGACATGGGAATCCAGGCCATCGTCGAGGAGGAACTCGACGCCGCGCTCAAGGAATACCAATCCAAGCGCGGCTCCGTGGTCCTCATGGACCCGAAAACCGGCGAAATCCTCGCCATGGCAAGCCGCCCGCATTTCGATCTCAACCGCCGCGAAAACATCGTGGAAAACGGCTACAACTACGCCATCCAGGCGGTGTATGAACCGGGCTCCACCATCAAGATCGTCGCCGCCGGAGCCGCCCTCAACGAACGCCTCGTCTCTCCCCACACCTCCATCTACTGCCACAACGGCTACTACTCGGAGGGAGCCGTCACCATCCGCGAACCGTATCCCGCGGGGAGCCTCACCTTCGATGAGGTGATCCAAAGGTCCAACAACATCGGCACCTACATGCTCGCCCGCCAACTGGGAGCGAAACGCTTCTACGACTACGCCCACCGCTGGGGTTTCGGCTCGCGGACCGGCATCATGCTCAGCGGCGAAAGCCCGGGGCGCGCCCGGAACACGAACAACGCCGTCGATTTTTCCCGCGCCTCCTTCGGCTACGCCACCAACGTGACTCCTTTGCAGATCACCAACGCCTACGCGGTGATCGCCAATGACGGAAATCTCCGCAAACCGCAAATCGTCAAAGCCCTCATCGCCAACGACGGAACCATCGTCGAACAATACCAGCCGGAAATCGTCAACCGCGTCCACAGCCCGGACACCGCCGCCAAAATGCGCAAAGCCCTCGAAAAAGTCGTCGAGGAACGCCGCGGCACCGCCAACCTCGCCAAAGTCCCCGGATTCCGCGTGGCCGGAAAAACGGGAACCGTCCGCAAATACAACCCGGACGGACGCGGCTATCTCAAAGGAGCCTACATCGTTTCCTTTGTCGGCATGATGCCCGCGCAGGACCCCGCCTTCGTCTGCTCGGTGGTGATCGACGATCCCCGGATCAGCCAGGAAAAAATCCGCCACTACGGCGGCACCATGGCCGCGCCCACCTTCAGCAAAATCGCATCCCGCGTGGCGACCCGCATGAATTTGCAACCCACCGAGCCCGTCCCACCCCCGCTTGCCAACAAGTCCGAATGATTCTCCGAGACCTCATTTCCCGCATCCCCCGGGTGACCGCTGCCGGCTCCCTGGACATCGATGTCCAGGCCGTCACCGCATCGTCCCGTGAAGCCGGGCCGGACAAAATTTTCGCCGCCATCCGGGGCACCACGGTGGACGGCCACACCTTCATCGGCGAAGCCCTCGCCGCCGGAACCCCGGTGATCCTCGCGGAAAAAGCCCCCCCCGCGGATCTCGATCCCAAGGTCACATGGCTGCACGTGCCGGACAGCCGGCTCGCGCT
>CAZVSA010000374.1:0-3568 GCA_964629955.1 uncultured Luteolibacter sp. | reverse complement strand
CGGCCCGGCGGTCCATCCCTACCGGAAAACCTGCCTCCGGCATTATCTCCACGATTCCCGGAACACTATTGGCAAGAATGCCCGCGCCACTTTTCAATCCTCTTCGATGGGATCGAGCGTGACTTCGGTGTTCGCAACCCGTGTGGCTTTCCAGGTTTTTCCCTCGACCTCGCCTGTCATGGTGTCTCCGTCGACCGTGGCGGTGTGGGTGTTGGCGTCGTGGTTCGGGATGTTCACGACGAAAGTCGCTTTCGTGCCATTGATGCTGGAGTCCTTGAAGGAATGGGTGTCACCGCCGACGGTGATGGTGCCGGAGAATTCCTGGAATTTCTGGTCGATCTTGATGGTGCCGGATTCCCCTTCCATTTCCCAATTCCAGGTGCCGGTGATGTTTGCGGGGACGACCCAATGGTAGATGGTGCGGGGGAAGGTGTCGCCGTTGGAGGTTTTGGTGTCGTCGTGCTTCCACTCGCCCATGGTGAAGGTGTTGGAGACGATGCGGGAACCGGGGGCGAGGTCGCGGAGGATCACCGGGCGCAGTTTGCGGTTCACCGATTCCAGCAGATACATGGTGAGGACGGTGGCATCGCTGAAGTCGGTCTCGAAAAGGTCCGCCACCCGGAATGAAACTTTTTCCTCCACTCCGGCTTCCTTCGCGTTTTCGTTGCTTTCCTCGATCCGCTGCGGGTCGAGATCCACCCCCACGCCGCGGATGTCCTTGCGTTTGGCGGCGGAAATGACCATCCGCCCGTCCCCGCAGCCGAGGTCCCAGACGACGTCGCCGTCCTTGAGATCGACCATGTCGAGCATCATGTCGACGACTTCCTGGGGGGTGGGGACGTAGGGCACGTCGAGCGCGGGCGCGGTTTCCTGCGAGCAGGCGGGCGAGATGGCGAGGATGGATGCGGCGATGGCCGCGGAGGTGGTGCGTTTCATAAGTTCGGTGTTTGGTTTTTCGGCCCGCTGGTTGATGTCGGATTGTTCCCGGAGCGTGTGGCGATGAGAAACGGCACACCGGCGAACAGGACCGCAACGCCGACCAGCGAGCCGGTGCCGGCGTATGCGATCGCGGAATACAGCATGTAAAGGCACACGCCGCAAAAAAGGAAAGGGGTGATCGGATAAAAAGGCACCCGGAACGGGCGCTCGCGCCGCGGATCCCGCCGGCGGAGGACGATCACGCTCAACCCGGCGAGGAAGAAGAAAAACCAGAACACGGGGGCGGTGTAGGCGATCATTGCTTCCAGTCCGCCCTCCTTGAACACCAGCGCCGCCAGCGCGACCAGCCCCAGCGCGACGATGCCCTGGAAAATCAGGGCGGCGACGGGCACGCTTGTTTCGTTGTTCCATTTTCCGAGGAAGCCGAAGACGCGGGGATAGTCCCTGCCGAGGGCGTAGTTCGAGCGGGCTCCGGTGAGAATGGTGGCGTTGATGGTGCTCAGCACGGTGATCAACACCAGGAGGCTGATGAATTTCGCTCCGGGTTCGCCCCAGGCACGGCCCAGCAGATCCGCGGCCACCGTTGTGCTGGCGGCCGCCATTCCATGTTGGCCCAGTCCGGCGAGGAACGCGAGATTCACCAGCAGATAGATCGCAAGGATGATGCCCAGCCCCAGAATGAGCGCCTTCGGGATGTTTTTTCCGGGATCCTTGATCTCCGAGGAGAGGTAGGCGGCTTCGTTCCATCCGCCGTAGGTGAAGAGGACGAAAATCATCGCGAGGCCGATGAGCGGGGTGGACGCGGAACCTTCCGCCACGGCGGGGGGTGGGGGAGGGCCGTCGGTGATGCCGAGCCAGAAGCCCGCGGCGGCGATGGTCAGCAGGCCGATGGTCATGGCGGCGACCAGCAGGTTCTGGGTCCATTTCGCGGTTTGCAGGCCCGCGAGGTTCACGGCGCTGAGGAGGACGATGATGAGCCCGGCGTAGATGGCGGAGGAGTGATCCCCCAGCGGGAAAATGGTGCTGAAATAATCCCCCGCGATGAAGGCGGCGGCGGCGAGCGCTCCGGTCTGGATCACCGTCATGCGCCCCCAGACGAAGAGGAAGCCGACATCCGGGCCGTAGGCGCGGCGCAGGAAATGGTAGTCTCCGCCCGTGTTGGGATAGGTGCAGGAAAGTTCCGCGTAACAAAATGCCCCGATGAGGCCGACGAGTCCGCCGATGATCCACAAGCCCAGCATGGTCGCCGTGTTGGGGGTGTTTGCCGCGACGAACGAAGGAAAGGCGAAGATTCCGCTTCCGATGACGATCCCGATCACGACGGCCATGGCATCGATCGCGGACAAACGGCGCACGTGTCCGCCGGGTTCTTCACTTGGGTTCATTGGCAACGAGTCTAGCAGCTTCCTTTTCCGGCGCAGCACCGAAGTTTGTGCTGCACCACGCAAGAACTGCTACAAGGGCGCTGATGCCCGCAGGAATCAAGGTTCCATTCCGGTTTCGCGGGGAATATCCCCCGGATTCGCGCCGGGGAGCCGGTTCCCGGCGATTTTCAGCTTTAATTTGGGGTTGATGCCGGGAGGGGGCATTGGTAGTTTCCTTTCCGTTATTGAGAAATGTTCGCAATAACGACTCCCAAGCCGACTTATTTGTGACCGGATTGTTCCACGCGCTCCATGTCTGTACGCTCGCCACCTGGCTGAGCTTGTCGGGCTTTGGCTACGTGGGGCTGGCCTTTGTCGGCGGCTCGGGCCAGCGGCCGGTGATCCGCGAGCTTGAAGCGGAGGGCCCCGAGATTTTCGAGCTATCCCTGGATGATGACATGCGTTTGGGAGGGGAGGAGGCCAGGAGCGGCGAGGAAGAATCGTTTTCGGAGGAAGAGGAATTGATGCCCGCCGAGGATTTGGTGCCGGAGGAATTTGCGGAGGTTCCGCCCGAGCTGGCCGAACTTGCCGAGGAAGCGCCCTTGCCCGATCTCCCTGAGATTCCCTTGGCGAAACCGCAGCCCCGTCCCGAAGTCGCGGAGCGCCGTCCGGCTCCCGCCCGCCGCCAACCCACCTCCAATCCCAACACCCGCTCCGGCAGACCCGGCGGCACGGGGACCGCCGCCCGGGAAACAGGTTCCGGAGGCCGTGGAGGAGAAGGCGCGGGAATGAGCCAGGGGCAGCGCCTCGCCGGTGGCCGCCGCCCTCCGCCCTACTATCCGGCCTCTTCCAGAAGGGCGGGGGAAGAAGGCAGCGTGGTGATCTCGCTCACCATCGGCGACAGCGGCCATGTCACGGCTGCTAGGATCGTCCGCCCCTGTTCCTATCCGGCTCTCAACGAATCCGCCCTCAATGCCGTCCGACGCTGGAAATTCAAACCCGGCCCCGTCGTCACCACCACCCAGACCATTACGTTCCGCCTCAAATAGATCATGATTCCTGTCACCGCAAACGTCGTCATCGAAACCTTCGTCCACGGAGGCTGGATCATGTGGCCCCTGCTCGCCGCGTTCTTTCTTGCCCTGTGCGTGATCATCGACCGGGTCGTCTGGTGGATGCGTTTCACCTCCTCGATCCGCCGGAACGCCCGGGCGGAGGGCGTGGACGCGCTTGCGAACGGAGACTTCGCCACCGCGTGGAATGCG